>JAKBES010000041.1 GCA_021833665.1 Acidobacteriota bacterium | reverse complement strand
GTTCACCGTCCGCGTTCTTTCCCCAGGCCCACACGGTGAAGTCGCTCTTGATGGCGAGGGAATGGCCTCCGCCTCCGGCGATGCGAGTCGCGTCCGTGAGATTCACCGCATGGACCGGCAGGGCGCTCCAACCGAAGGAGCCGTCCCCGAGCTCGCCCCACCAGTTGTCCCCCCACGCCCGCGGCGAGTGACCCTGGGCCTTCAGGCCTTGCGCAACGCCAAGAGCCAGTACCAAGGCGAAAAGAACACAAACGGCCTTTGACGGTATCCGTCCAGCGGAACATGGCGCAAAACCTCGGTTGCCCCGTAGACTTCTTTCGGCATCGTGTCTCTCCATCGTCCCCTCCCATTTTCTAGTCTCCGAGCCAGGTAACCTTTCATCTGACGGCAGAATGAAGCCGCCAACTCGCGTAACCGCAGGGCCCATGTCGCGAGCTCTGCCTCCACGGCTACCACCTCCAGGTCATGAACGCCTCCCCGCCGTCAGGATTGAGGAGGCGGAAGACCTTCTGCGTTCCTTTGGGGACCGCGGCCTTGAGCGATCCTCCTCCGAGAATCATCTCTCGCTTTTCCCGTTCCGGATTCCTCCTCGGGAGCCGCGGTTGGCAGCCCCCGCACGTCGTTCGGCCTCTCCGCCAGAATGCACAGGTGGATGGCAAGGTCTTCCACGCTCGTGAATCCTCGCCGGTTGTGCGTCCTCGTATCCTCGATGCTGCAGCGCCAGACCGGCCGGCCATGCGGAAGTGCGGCCTGCTCACGCCAAAGCCGGAGCATATAAGTCCGGTCCTCGTTTTTCCATTTGTTCTCGCTCATTCTCACCAGCCTTCCCTGCGGGCTGTTCAGCCATGGTGCAGTGCTAAGATAGGCACCTGCCGTTGACGCGGCGTTGAGAGAGTGTTGAGAGCGAGGGGATGGTGGCGAACCAGGATCGGGCAGCGTCCCGTGTGAAGCTCCGTTTCCTAGGCGGCTGCGAGGTAGGTGGCCCCGGTGGGCCCATCCGCCTGGAATCGGCCAAGACCATGGCGCTCTTGGCCTACCTGGCCATCCAGGGGACGCCGCAGACCCGACAGAAACTCATGGGGTTCCTTTGGGCCGACCTTCCCGAGAAAAATGCCGCGCGCAATCTCCGGCATGCCTTGTGGAATCTTAAAAAGAGCCTTGCGCCTTCAGGAACCGAGTGCATTCGGACGACCCACCAAGCCGTTGCCTTCGAACCCGTTTCCGGTATTTGGCTGGACACGGCCGAGTTCCGCCGGGCTTGCGAGAACTTGGGGGAACGCTCGCCACATGCGGCCATCGAGATGGAGTCCCTCGGAGCCGCCGTGGAGCTTTACCGAGGTGACCTTTTGGACGGGTTCTACGCGGATGGCGCCCCGGCTTTCGAAGAGTGGCTCCTGATCCAGAGAGAGCGGTTCAGAGCCATGGCCCTCACGGCACTCCAGCGCCTTGCCATTCTGCACCGTCAGCGCGGGGACTATGGCGCCGGCCTTCTTTTCGCGCGAAGGATGCTCGCCCTGGATCCCTGGCGGGAGGAAGCGCACCGGGTCGTCATGGATCTGCTGGCTCGCGCGGGCCACCGGAGCACGGCCCTGGCCCAGTACGAAACCTGCCGGCAGGTCCTTGCAGAGGAGTTCCACGCGGAGCCCACGGCGGAAACGACAGCCCTTTACGAAACAATCCTTGGCTCGGCCAAAGGAACGATTTCCGCCCCAGCTCCCGGGAAGAAGGGCTCGAAGAGCCTGTCCGCCATCCCGGCGCACAACCTCCCGTTGCCGCCGACCCCATTCGTGGGGAGGGAGGAAGAGCTGGCGCGCATCGCCGGATTGTTTTTGAACCCCGACTGCCGCTTGCTTACCCTCGTGGGTCCTGGGGGAATTGGGAAGACCCGCCTCGCAGTCCAGGCCGCGTTGCAGACCGTGGTTCCTGAGGCGTCCGTCAAAAGCCTGTTTCCAGATGGCGTCTACTTCGTACCACTTGCCGAGATCCCCTCCACGGCCTTTCTCGTTCCGGCTGTCTCTGCGGTTCTGCCGTTCTCATTTCAAGGCCCCCAAGATACAAAGACGCAACTCCTCGATTTCTTGCGCGAGAAAAGGACGCTTCTGATCTTGGATAACTTCGAGCTCCTGCTTCCCGCGGTGGCCTTCCTGTCCGAGATCCTCCGGGCGGCACCGGAGGTGAAGCTTCTGGCGACATCACGGGAACGCTTGAAACTTAAGGAGGAATGGGCGCTGGAGCTGGGTGGGCTCGTAATCCCCGGAGAAGGGGAGGAGGGCGATCCGAACCGGGACAGTGCTCTCCGGCTATTCCTGCAATGTGCTCGGAGGGCGGATCTTGGTTTTGTGCTCAAGAAAAAGGACATCCCCGACCTCACGCGCACATGCCGGCTTGTGGACGGCATGCCTTTAGGCATTGAGCTGGCAGCGGGCTGGGTGCGGACTCTTTCCCTGGCAGAAATTCCCTTGGAAATTGAGCAGAATCTAGACTTCCTCAGCGCTTCCAGCGTGGAGGTCCCCGCGCGCCAGCGGAGCCTCAGGGCCGTCTTCGACCGCACCTGGAGGATCCTTAATGAGGAGGAGCAGAGCGCCTTTGCCGCCCTGTCCGTCTTCCGGGGTGGGTTCACGCGGGATGCCGCGCAGGCAGTTGCCGGGGCCTCGCTTTGTACACTTTCAGGGCTTCTCGACCGATCTCTCCTACGGAGGAGTCCTTCGGGGCGCTTTCACCTCCACCCCGTTCTGGGCCAATACGGTCGTGAGGTTTTGGACCGGAGTCCCGCACAGAAAATGGCCGTACACGATCGCCACGGGGCCTTGTACGCAGCCTTCCTTCGGAACAGGGAGGAATTCCTGTGGGGGCCTTCTCAGAAGCAGGCCATGGCTCAGATCCGGGAGGAGATTGCGAACGTCAGGGCGGCGTGGGAATGGGCCGTGGCGGGCGAAAGAATAGAAGACTTACAGGCGGCCCTCGATGGGTTCGTGGCCATCCACCATATCAATGGGTGGTTCGAGGACTGCGAGCTCGCTCTGGCCGAAGCCACGCGGACTCTCCGTGCCGCGAGTATTGGGGGGGCGGCGACCGAATCCGTGTTAAGCAGACTGGCGATTGCCCGCGGCCGCATGCTCAACCGCCTAGGCCGCTTTGCCGAGGCGCACGGCCTGTTGGGCGGGGCTCTTAGCCTGCTTCGTTCCGAGCGAAGGCACCGATTCCTCGCTGAAACCCTTCTGCGGGACGGGGAGGCGCTGGTGGGCTTGAGCGAGTATGGCCATGCCCTGACTTCCTTGACCGAAAGCCTTGCTCTCGCACGCGGTGAAGGTGCGAACCGATTGGCAGCCGAGGCCCTCGGGTTGCTTAGCCGCCTGCATCGAGAAACGGGAGACTACGCCGCCGCGGGAATCCTCATCGAGGAAGGGCTGGGGCTAGCCAGACCGGCCGGAGATCACAGCCTCCTTTCCTCCCTGCTCTTTCAGGAGAGCTATATCGCCTTAAACAAGGGAGACCTTCAAAGCACCCAGCGATGCCGGCAGGAATCCCTTGAAATAGCCCGTGCGGACGGGGATCAGGCCTCCGCCGCAGACGCGCTGAGCGGGTTGGGCGTTGTGGCTTTTTTCATGAAGGACTTCGAGAAGGCCCAGGATTACCTTGAAGAGAGCCTTGCCATCTGTCGGCAGACGGGATACCGGCACGGCATGGGAAGAGCCATGGGCAACCTCGCCGAGAACGCCCGCTGGCGGGGCGACTATCAGGAGGCCATCCGCTGGGGGCTTTTGGCCATGGAGATGAACCGCTCCATTGGCAACCGCCTGAACATGGGCACTGGATTGGTCAACCTTGGCTATGCATGCATTGCGGCGGGAGACGAGCGGGCGAAACATTTTCTGCGCGAGGCTCTGAAGACTTCCGCGATCATCGGCGCTCCATCCCTTGCGCTGTACGTTCTCATCGGTTTTGCCCACTTGGCGGCCCGGCGCGGGGAGACTGATGAGGCCCTCGAACTCCTCGGCCTAGCGGTCAGCCATCCCGCTAGCAACGACGACACCAAGCGCGACGCACAGGTGCCCCTCGCCGAGCTGAGGAGCACGCAGGGAGAAGAGGCCGTTGAGGCCGGCCTGGCGCGCGGCTACGGTCTGGACATGGACTTAGTGGTTCGACGGCTCCTGGCGAACCCAAACAATTAGGCTCCAGGTGTGACCAGTCAAGGCCGAGGGGTGAAGGGGGGATGGGATGGGAAAGGCACAAGGGTTTGCGGCCGCGGTCTTTTTGGCGGCCACGACGGGGATGGGGACGCTGGGCCAGATCACCTCTGGCGAAATCGCCGGCAGGATCACCGGTGAGGGTGGCGCGCCGGTGGCGGGGGCGGTCATCTCCGCGGAAGGCCCGTGTCTTCAAGGCCTCCATACGGCCGTCACCAACAGCAACGGGACCTTCGACCTGCTCCAGCTTCCTCCTTGCGAACAGGTGACGCTGACGGTCTCCGCGGAGGGTCTGGCGCCCGTAGTGCGCAGAGGCCTGTCCGTCAAGTCCAACATGGTGACGACCCTCTCGATCGTCGTGGGTGGCGGGGACGTGATCACCGTGGAGCCGTTCGCGCCCATGGTATCCACGCGCCAGGCGGAAACGCCGCTGGTCCTGCCCGACAAGGAGATCGAGGCCCTGCCGGTGCTGGGTGAATTCCAAGACCGTTCCTACCAGTCGCTCCTTTACCAGACGCCCGATTCAAGCCACTCCCGCCGCGCTGGGAACCCCGCAGTGGGAGGCGCCACGGGCACGGAAAACATCTACCTGATCGACGGCATCAAGACCAACGATCCCGTCACCGGCGAGTGGGGCACGGGCATGAACATCGCGTTCTTCCAGAGCCTGGACTCCACCGTATACGGGGTTGAAGCCCAGGGCGCGGACTCCACCGGGGGATACTTCAACATGGTCACGCAGTCCGGGAGCAACGAATGGCACGGCAGCCTCTTCGGATGGTTCACCGCGAGCGGGATGACGGCGCGCATCAACTCCAGCGACTTCGAGGTGACCCGGGACCAGGATTGGCGCGCCCAGGACTACGGATTCACCCTGTCGGGCCCCATCGTCAAAGACCGCCTCTGGTTTTTCGCAGGCGCCAACCCCTACCACCGCTCCGACGACAACAAGGGTTACGACATCGTGGAGAGCCTGAGGGACCCCACGACGCTGGCGCTCCCCTACGACTACTCCAACGAGACCAACACCACGACCTACATCGCCAAGCTCACCTGGCGCATCTCGGACAACCACCGCATGGAGATCGAGACCTTCGGCGACCCCTCACGGCAGGACCTGCACGAAGGGCCCACGCCCACGCTCTTTCCTGAGACCATCAACAGCCGGAGAGACGTGGGCAGTTCCAACATCGGCCTCAAGTGGTACGCCACTTGGACCCCCCGCCTCTTCACCGACGCTCACGTGGCCTTCACCCGGCGCCACAACGACCTCTTGCCCACGGGCGTCGCCATGGACACCCCGCTCCTGCAGAGCCAGGACTGGAACCAGAATCTGGCCGTGAGCCCGGGCTTCGGCAAGTACACCTACGACGACCGCGACACCGACCAGCTCGGATTCAAGGCCACCTGGCTCCCCGCGGGGGGTGCCCACGAAATCTCGTTCGGGGGCGACCTGGAAAACTCCGATTGGACCCAAACCTCCGGCTACACGGGCGGCTACTTGGAACGCCTCAAGGGCCGTGCCTCGGGACCCATCACTGCGCCCTCGAGCTACAAGAATTGGTACCTGACGACCCTGCAGAACCCGAAACTCAAGGTGACCGGGAGCTACGGGGCCCTCTATGTTCAAGACCGCTGGACCCTCAGCGACGCCCTCACCCTGACGGCCGGCCTGCGCTGGGAGCTGAACCGGGTCGAGAGCCAGTACGGCAACACCCTGTCGCTCCAGGACTGGTCGCCCCGTTTAGGTCTCGCATGGGACGTGCTGGGCAACGGGAAAAGCAAGCTCTACGCCACGGCGGGCCGCTACTTCGAGCGCGTGCCCCTCTATGTGGGCAAGGCGCTGGACTCCGGCCACGCCTCCTACAAGGATACCTACGTATGGGGCGTCCTGACCTCCCATACGGCCTACAACCCCGCCCCCGCCTTCGCCCTCGGCGGCGTGGAGAACCAGTCCCAAGACGAGTACGTCCTCGGTTTCCAGTGGGAGCCCGCCCCCAACTGGAGCCTGACGGCCCGGGCCGTCTACCGCGAGCTCAACCGCCTCTTGGAAACGTCGTCCTACATCAATCCCGCCACGGGAGCCGTGGACTACATCATCATGAATCCCGGCTACCAATGGTCCCCGCTCCAAGACTCGTGGAGGGGCGTCGTGCCCGATTTCGCGCCCTTCCCAAAGCCCGTAAGGCGCTTCCAGGCCCTTGAGCTGGTGGCGGAGAAGCGCTTCACCGATCACTGGTTCCTGCAGGGCAGCTACACGCTCTCCAGCTTGAAGGGCAACACCGCGGCCGGGTATGACCGGAGCACGCCGGAGCTGACCCCCAACGCCACCACCGAGTGGGATATCCCTAGCGCGCGCTGGTCTGGAAACAGGTACGGCTACCTGCCCACGGACCGCACCCACATGGTCAAACTGATCTCCGGCTATGAGTGGGACAACGGTCTCCTCGTGGGCGGCTCCCTGCGCGCTGACACGGGCCGCCCCATCAGCCGCATCGCCGATTGGCCCCAGAACGACCCGGGCTACGGAAAGCTCTTCGTGACGCCCAGAGGCGAGGCCGGGCGTCTTCCCTCCACGCTGACCCTCAACCTCCACGTGGAGTACGCCATCAAGATCAAGGGCTCCAACCTCACCCTTTTCGCCGACGTACTCAACCTCTTCAACACACAGTACGAGTTCACCGTGGAGGAGACTTTCTATCAGACCAAGGCGTACTGGAGCGACCCCAACATTGTGAACAACAGTTGGGGGAAGACCATGAAGAGAACCGAACCCCGCGCGGGCGCGGTGGGCTTCCGGTGGAGCTTTTGAAAGATTTGGGTCTTGTAATCATACATGGGCCCATCGAGGACCAGACCATGTTGCCGGAGATTCAGAGGTGCACGCTGGCTCGCCCCAGGATTAGCACAACCATCATGGGCAACGGTCCAGGCTATCCAGGGCCCAGGGCCGCGCCGTGGCCCCGGGCGCCCGAGCCTTTAATTGCGCCCATCGGGCGCGGGAAAGGGATGCCTCCTTCCCCGGCTATCCACTGCCCCTTCCTGCATCCTAGAAGGCCTCCCACGGCACTGGGGCTCGATACTCAGGTGCCGCGGAGCAGGCTTGTCCTGTCCTATCCTGCTGGGTTCCCGCCCGGTGGGGCTCTGCCCTGGGTCCCCCCCCGGGTTCGAGGCCAAGCCTGCGCCCTAACTTCTAACCAAGCCTTCCAGGTAGCGCCCTCAATGGGCGGCGGTGAACTGAGGTTCCGCGAAGGCCGCGCCAGCGCTGTTCCAGCTTCACCTGTCACGGGCCCCGCCCGTTCCCTTAACTCAGAACCGATAACCCACAACTCCTCACTCCTCACTCTTCACTCCAAAGAACGCCCCTCCCAATTTTTTCTGCTCGCCTCGCCTTTCAACCTAGACACGTGCTCTGCTCAGGTAGACCTACGCCCCCGCGAGCGGGTCCCCCCCTGCCCTTCGCTCAGGCCCTTCAGGCCTTCTTGCCAGTGCCTCCCCAACTGCCCGGCGTAAGGCGTTCCAAATTGAACGATGAGAAGCCCAGGATCCAGCGGATCACCTGGCACACTCTCCGGCACACCTACGCTTCGCGGCTTGTCATGGCCGGTGTAGACCTTGCCACGGTTCAAAAACTCATGGGGCATTCGAGCATTACCACGACCATGAGATACGCCCACTTGGCCCGCCCCCATATCGAGGAAGCGGTGCTCGCCCTGGACCGAATCGGTAAAGAATCGGTAAACATCGCCGGAAACGGCGGCGGGGAGCCCGCGCCATGACCTTCATGCGGACCTTGCAACCTGCTGGGATTCAAGGGTTTTTTGGCGGAGAGACGGGGATTCGAACCCCGGTTACCCTTTCGGGTAAACACGCTTTCCAAGCCCCTGACGGCGATTTTAGCGTTCTTTAATAAAGTCGAAGTGAGTCGGTTTTGCCTTAATTGGCAGGGACTTGAAGCATCAGGGCACTTTAAGGCATTTGACGCGATTTGCCGTCATTCGTCATCCGAAGTTGCAGTTTAGTTGCACTGTTTTCCACAGGGCAACCCGGCCCGGTGCCAGGAGAAGGCACCGAATTCGATCCCCAGAAGAGGATGACGACTCTGTTCCGATGGCCATGACCCAAGGGGTCTTGATTATCTCAACGTATTGAGATAATTTACTCAATGTAATGAGAAGAGTCGCTCTCGGCGGGAGGAACCATGGACGCCTACAAACGGGAAGCCTTCGGGGTGCTGGCCAAGCGCCTACGGGAGAAGCGGCGGTTCATCCAGGTGATCACGGGGCCCCGGCAGGTCGGCAAGACGCGGCTTTCCCTCCAGCTTAAGGAGCAGTTCAAGGGCGAGAGGCTCTACGAATCTGCCGACGAGCCTACCTTGAAGGACGCTGCTTGGCTGGCGCAGGTTTGGGAAAATGCCCGCCGGCTGGCACGCCGAGGAAGCAAGGGCAAGAAAACCCTCCTCATCCTGGACGAGATCCAGAAGGTGCCCAGGTGGCCCGAAGCAGTGAAGCGGCTCTGGGATGAAGACACCAGGCTGGGGATCCCGCTGCAGGTGATCCTCCTCGGGTCCTCCCAGCTCATGCTCCAGCGTGGCCTGTCCGAGAGCCTTGCGGGACGCTTCGAGGTGGTCCGTCTGAGCCATTGGTCCTTCGGCGAGATGCAGCAAGCCTTCGGATGGGACCTGGAGACTTACCTCTACTTCGGGGGGTACCCGGGCAGTCACGACCTGACCAAGGACCTACTACGCTGGAAGAGCTACATTCTGGAATCGCTCATCGAGACCGCCATCTCTCGCGACATCCTGCTCCTCGCTCGGGTGGACAAGCCGGCGCTCCTTCGGCGCCTCTTCTTTCTTTGCTGCGAGTCGTCGGGACAGATCCTCTCCTACCAGAAGATGGTTGGACAGCTTCAGGATGTGGGCAACACCACAACCCTGGCCCACTACCTTGACCTCCTGCACGGCGCCGGCCTGGTGACCGGCCTCCCCAAGTTCTCTCCGAGCAGGCCCCGACTCAGGGCGTCGAGCCCCAAGATCCAGGTCCTCAACAACGCCCTGATGACAGCCCCGCTCCAGATCACCCGGGAAGAGATGCGGAAGGACCCAGCCGTCTGGGGCCGGCTCGTGGAATCCGCCGTGGGCGCCCACATCGTGAATAGCGCGCAGGATTGCGGGGCAAGCGTTTCTTACTGGCGAGAGGGTGCCGTCGAGGTCGACTTCGTCCTCCAGTTCGGGAAGGCCGTGACCGCCATCGAGGTCAAGAGCGGCCTCAAGAAGCAGGCCCTGCCCGGCATGAGCGCCTTCTACAAGGCATATCCTAAGGCGAGGTTGCTCAGGGTAGGCGAGGGGGGCATCCTTATCGGGGAATTTCTCTCGGCGCCCGTCCGCTCGTGGGTGGGCTAAACGAACTCGCCGCCCCAAGTGGACCACGAAAATCGAAAGTCAAGTATTCCTTTTTCATGGTAAGGCGGTTAGGAGAGACTGGGCGACCTCTCACTGTGACCATGTAAACCCGGGCATTTCGGTTTTCTTAGACTACCCAGTAAACACGGTAATCCGAGTGGCCCTGGCTTCCGGAAAATGACTTGCCCCATCACTTGACCCATGCTTGACCAATACTGGACCGAAGCGTTAAGGGCACCCAGCTAACTCACGCTGTCTCGGAGTGTGTTACCAGCCACCCCGCTAATAGCGGGCCGCGCTATTAGCGATTTTGATCATTTCGAAAATAAGCCCCCTCACAATGACAGGAAACAAATGGATTAAACTGTTTACTAAGTAATTATAGTTGACTGTGATTACTGAGTAACCTATACTTACTCAGAGGAGGATAGCGTGCCGACGATTGCTTTGATCAACCAGAAGGGGGGAGTGGGAAAGACCACCTCGACAATCAACTTGGGGGCGGGGCTGAGCATGCTGGGAAAGTCCGTGCTCCTGGTGGATCTCGACCCGCAGGCGCACCTGACCTACGGGCTTGGCATTCAGGCCCACGAGCTGGATTACACGGTTTACGAAGTACTCCGGGGAGAGGTCACCGCGAGCGAAGCCATCGTTAAACGGGACGGCCTTGAGGTTCTTCCCTCTTCACTGAGCCTCTCAGCGGCGGAAATGGAACTCTCGGCCATGGCCGGGAGGGAGTATCTCCTCAAGGAGGCCTTGGCGGGCCTCCCACCTCGCGACTTTGTCCTTCTGGACTGCCCACCGAGCCTCGGCCTTCTCACCCTGAACGCCCTCACTGCGGCCCAGGAGGTCTTTATCCCTCTCCAGACCTAGTTCCTGGCCCTCCAGGGCATGAGCAAGCTCATCGACACGGTGAACGTGGTCAAGAAGCGGCTCAACCCCGACCTGACCATCTCGGGAATCATCGGCACCCAGTTCGACGCCCGAAAGAACCTCAACCGGGAGGTTGTCGAGAAGATTCGCGAGTACTTCGCCGACAAGCTCTTCGAGACCCTGATCCACGACAACGTGGCTCTGGCCGAGGCCCCAAGCTACGGCCAGACCATCTTCGAGTACCGACCCGATTGCCGAGGCGCCCAGGACTACCTGGCACTGTCCCAAGAAGCCGTCGCGAGGAGGTAGACCATGGCCAACAAACCCCGAATGGGCTCCGACCCCTTTCAGAAGAAGGACCCTCTCGGCTGGATCGGCGGCGACCAAGCCGAGAAGCCTAGCAAAGACGACGGCAGGGCTGGTCCACCCAGTAACCCCGAAAAATCGAGTAAGCTCGGTAAATCGAGTACATCAGGTCCATCCAGTAAGGCCAGTACTCCGAGTAAACACGAGTTACCCAGTCCACCGAGTAGCCCCGATCATCCCAGTACACCGGGTATACCGAATAAAGGAGCCACGACATCCAAGGGCCTCCGGCCCGGGTGGACCCGCGCCACCTTCATCGTAAAAGAGGAGACAGTCCAGCAGCTCAAGGCCGTCGCCTACTGGAACAGGAAAGAAATTAAACAGGTGGTCGAAGAAGCCTTTCGTGCCTATTTGAAGGGAAAGCCCATCAATGCCATTTCACCCAAGGACAGGTAAGAAATAGCAGGTAGTTCCTTGTTTATAAATAGATTAGCCTGGACCCAACCTTCCACTATATGTGACGGGCGGTTCTACTGGACAAGGGACGATAAAGATACTATACTTTCCACATGGGAAGTATTCTATCCATATGGAAAGGACTTTAGGCGATGAGGCCCACGAAAGATCGGCGGAGCAACCTGCGGTTTCCCCTCGATGAGATCCTGGGATCGCCCGCCTCGGTCCGCCTGCTCCGGGTGCTCCTGTACGAAGTGGCGGGGCCCGTCAGCGTCAGCGATGCTGCACAGAAGGCGGGCCTATCGAGGGTGGGTGCCCGGAACGCGCTGGAGTGCCTGGAGCGATCGGGAATCGTCGTCAGAGTCGGAACTGGCCGCGCCCAGAAGTTCGGCCCCAAGGAACACACTCCCTACTCGGCCCTCCTTCGCCGCCTGTTCGAGGAGGAACAGATGCAGTACGAGGACCTCCTCCGACAACTGCGTCAGGTTCTCGCCATCCCAGAGGTCGTGGAGGCCTGGATCGGGACCCTGCCGGCCGAACCCGGCCAGGCGCTAGAGATCGATGTGGTTGCCGATGTCGAGGCGGCCGGGTGGATCGGGGCAGAACTACGCACCCGCATGATCGAGACGGAGAAGCGGTTCGACCTCATCGTCGAGTTGGAGACCTTCACGAAAGCAGACCGCCCAGGCTTTCCCGAGGGCGCGATCCTGCTCGCTGGCACGGGAGGGGGTACGAAAATGCCGCGGCCGCCGGGCGCGAAGACGATCGCCGAGTCGGACGAGCGCTCGCTCAGGATGGCCCGGGGCATCACGGAGCTGATCAAGAGCGACCCGTCCTTGATCAGGAGGGCCCTCCATCACCTGAACCGGCTCCTTCACGAGGGTCAAGGCACGGCCAACGGCGACCTCGGCGAGTGGAGGCAGCTGATCGAGACCTACTCGCCCGAGCGGCTGCGGGAACTGCTCGTATCGAAGAGCTCTCGCGCCGAGAGGCTGCGGCGCAGCTCGCCGTTCTTCGCCGTCCTGACCCCCGACGAGCGGGACCGCGTGGTGCGCGACGTAGAAGGGGCCGGCCGATGAGGTACGACCAACTGGAACACGCCATACGCGCAGCCTGTGATGTCGCGGGGGATACCGAGCTGTTCATCTTCGGGTCGCAGGCTATCCTAGGCACCTACCCCGACGCACCGGAAGGGTTGAGAGCCTCCATCGAGGTCGATGTCCAGCCGAAGAACCGCCCCGAGAACACGGACCTCGTCGACGGTTCGCTGGGGCAGGACTCCTCGTTTCACGAAGCCTTCGGCTTCTACGTCCACGGGATCCCCATTGAGGCCGCCACCCTCCCCGAAGGCTGGGAGGGGCGTACGAAGGACGTGTCGGATGTGAAGACCACCCGGGGCTACGTCGGGCACTGCCTCGAGGCCCACGATCTGGCAGCGAGCAAGCTCGTGGCGTTCAGGGAGAAGGACCGGGCGTTCGTTGCCATCCTCCTGCAGGAAGGCCTCATCGATGGGCAGACCCTTCAAGACCGGATAGGGTCCCTGCCCGTCGAGGGCGGCGTCCGCGAACGGTTGCGCCGGTGGGTCGAGGTCACGGCATCCGAGCGCGGTGCAGCCCCCCAGGGGCGTTGATCGATCAACCCATCTCGCGTACCATGACGCCGAAGTCAAGGTCCTCCGTAGGCCTGCTCAGTGGTAGGGCGAGAAGACCGTCGAGCAGCAGGATGCGGCTTCCCGCACCCGTAAGGAGCCACGATCCCGGGGCCATGCGCTGCCGTCGCGACGGCTTCCAGGCCCCCAAAAGGAATCCTAGCATTCTTAAATCAATTAGTATTTGGTCGAGTACTTTTGCAATTGCAGTGGGTTAGGGGCATCAGAGCATTTTAGCCGGTTTGACCCGAATTGCCGGGTCTTGCCATCCCAAGTTGCGATGTTTTCCACAGGGGACTCCGGCCCGTACACGCGCCGGACGCGCTTATACCTCATATAGAATGGATGGCAGGTCGAATAGCGCGACGTCGAAGGGGGCAGATTATCTCAGGACATTGAGACAATTTACTCAATACACTAACTCGGCCTCCCCTAAGTGGCTCGATCTGACCCGAAGGGGGAAGCTGGCGCCCAGGGAATGGAGCGAATGCTTGCGGGGTACGCGGCCCTGTGAGGCGGACAACCGGATATGCGAACGCTGGTGATTGGTGACATCCATGGATGTATCGAGGAACTTCGAGACCTCCTCGATCTAGCCGCGCTGTCTCGGGAAGATGAGGTCATCGCCCTCGGTGATTTCATGGACCGAGGCCCAGATTCGCCCTCGGTCCTAGCCTTTCTCAAAGACTCTGAGAACACTCGGAGTCTGAAGGGTAACCACGAGCGCAAGCACATCCTTGCATCTCGAGGTATTCTCAGGCCGGCCCTCTCGCAAAGGCTAGCCCGGGCTCAGTTTGATGAGGAAAGGTACAGCCAGGCTCTGGAGTACTTTGAATCCCTCCCCTTTTACATCGAGCTGCCAGACGCGATCCTGGTGCACGGTTTTTGGCAGGCGGGGCTGACTCTTCAAGAACAGGATCCTCTTGTGCTTCAAGGCACCATGACGGGACAGTATCGGCTTGGGCACCACCTGAAAGGACCTTGGTTCGAGGCGTATGACGAACCAAAACCCCTGGTCGTCGGTCACCAGGATTATCTCCAGACGGGTGATCCGTTGATTGTAGAAAACCGAGTCTTCTGCTTGGACACAGGATGTTGCAGGGGTGGACGACTCACAGGGCTAACCCTGCCTGAATTCCGAATCTATTCGGTGAAGAGTCGGAAGGACTACTGGAGCGAGCAGAAAGCTGGGGCGGCGCTGGCATCACAGCGAGATCGAGAACTGGCGCGGTCCTTCAAGACGAGGCAGCTTCTTCAGAAGGGCGCAGAGGACCTCACCTGGAGCGAAGCTCGCACCCTGCTGGAGACCATAGTGTGGATTCCCACACTATCCAGGAAGGAGAGCGAGAGTCTTCGCCATGTGAGGCTTCTATACAAATCTGCTTCGGAGGCCGTCCCCATCCTATTGGACAGGGCTACGCAGGATTGCGGGCGCATCCTTCGAGAGATCCTGCGGGTGTCACCAGAGCAGCAAATGGAAGGGCGGGGGCTGTCCATGGAGTACGCCAAGAGGGTTGGGGACTCGCCCTACGGACGCCTTCTTCATCGGGCCAGAGTCCATGCCCTGCAAAGCTCGGACATCGAACAGGTTTACAGAACTCCCGCAGCCACCTTCAATGCAGTTGAGGGCCTCGATGGGGTCTCTGGATGAGCTTTCGTCTCTAAGTAGCGGCGGGCCGACCAAAGAAGAAGGGGCCCGTCCTTCGCGACCTAGCCAGAGTGAGAAATCCGGGCCGTCTTTGCTCCGAAGTCCTTTCTACAAGGCCCCGAGCTATGGCCAGACCATCTTCGAGTACCGCCCAGACTGCCGCGGTGCCCAGGACTACCTGGCCCTGAGCCAAGAAACTGTAGCGAGGAGGTAGATTATGGCCAACAAACCCCGCATGGGCTCTGACCCGTTTCAGAAGAAAGACCCCCTAGGCTGGATCGACGGAGACCAAACCGAGAAGCCTCCAGAGAACGCCGGCAAAGCAAGTCCGACCAGTAATCCCGGAAAACCGAGTAAGGTGGGTAAGTCGAGTACTCCAGGTCCATCCAGTAAGACGAGTAACTCGAGTAAACACGAGTTACCAAGTCCCCCAAGTACTCCCGAGCATCCCAGTACACCAGGTACACCAAGTAAAGGTGCCACAACGTCCAAGGGTCTCCGCCCCGGCTGGACCCGCGCTACCTTCATCGTCCGAGAAGAGACCGTCCAGCAGCTCAAGGCGGTGGCCTACTGGGATCGCAAGGAGCTTAAGCGAGTCGTTGAGGAGGCGTTTGGGGAATACCTTGCGGGAAAGGATGTGCTGCCCATTCCCAGGGATGAACAGGAGCACACTTGAGGGGATAGACCGATCACAAAGTCCCACTCTGGGCTAATATTCGTCCAAGACTCTGGAGCTGACCTACCTCGCTGACAGCGCGAGTGAAAGGGTCAACCAGCAGGCGAAGTCACCTAGAGTTTTCCGGTCGTCGCCCAGCTCCCGCCGCCACTCGATGGACTCCCCCCGTGCCGCCATGTTCCGGCTGAGGACGTTGCATGCGTCGATGAAGGCGTCGTGGGCGAAACTCCGGGTGTCCTCCAACCCCGGGCGAGCCTCTACGGAGGCCAAGGCCCATTCCGCACGAAGGCCCGCATAGCGGGCGGCGGCCCGCCGCATCTGGTGCAACAATCCGTGGAAGGAGGTAGCTTCCGCGGCCCGAACCAAATCTTCAATGGGGGTTCCCGGCATCAGACCTTCTCCTGTGTTGGTGTCCGGTCGACCTTCCAAGAATCAGACGTAAACGACGACGCGTCCTTCGATGCGCCCCTGGTGCGCCGTCTTGCCGTCCACGAAGATCGTTCCATGCCCGGGATCGTAGTCGAAGTCCGCATTGCCGTCGTCGTCCGTGTAAAGATCCCGCGTCACGCCGCGGAGAATCCCATCGAAGGAGGCGGACACTCTCTTCCCCTTCGCGGGCTTGCCGGTGGATTTCCAAACGACCTTCACGCTGAACATGACACCTCCCGCGTATGCCTCACCGAAAGAGCCAGGTCAGGTCTCGGCTGTATTCGAAGGAGATCCCCTGGGCCAGGAGCCCCCTTCCGTACTGCCGCAAAGACCCGTATGCCTCGTCCATTTTGAAGAGCTTCATGCACTTCGTGGCCTTGTAGAGCCGGATGGGCCAGTTCTGCCAGCGCTGGTTTGGGCCGGGATGGGGGACAGGAGCCCTCTTCATCAGGTCCCAGCCCCACGATTGCCCCAGCAGAAGGGCACCTTCCTGCAGGTCGCCGAGGTACTGCTTATCCTCCCTCAGCTCCTCGATCTCCTCCTCGAAGACCGTGTAGGCGAGGCCGAAGCCGCTCGGCTCGTCGATCGGGAACATCCACCAGTCGTAGTGGCTTCGGTGGAACGAGGCCCAGTCCCCCGCCTCGGCCCACGCGCGGAACTCCGCTAGCGTCTTCGCGTGCTTCTGCTTCAGCACCTCCAGGCCGACGAACTTCGGATCCACATTGGTCTTCACTCCGTCCTCCTCGCGCTCCCAACGGGGTCAGTTGGCTCAAATCACTTTACCATTCTGCGCGACCGTCAAGCGCCTCATGGCCTGCCATGGGAACTGAATGCGCCGAGGACTTCCGTGGCCCGACCGGACGACAACGCGTCTACCTCCCGCAAGAAGCGACTTGATCCAGGTCACAACTGAACCACATTTTCATTGAGGCCATCGGACCGGAGCATCTCCGAGAGGTGGTCCGCGATGTACTCTTCGCAGATCTGCCGAAGCGAGCGGTATCCAAGGCCCCTCTCCATAGCCTGGTCGACCAGCCACCTTGCCGTCTCCTCGCTAAGGCGGAAATCCATTCCGAGATCCTCCCGAACCAGCGTCAGGAGCGGATTCCGGTCGTCGCCGAGGTGCAGGACATGGCACAGATCCTCGCAGGTGGGCGGATCAAGTACCACGGGAGGAATGTTGATACGGCCGAGAAGTTCGCCTGGGACCATGCCCTCTCGCTCCAGGATGCGGTATACCTCCGCCGACTTAGCCGAGGACAATTCTGCTCCGACGCCCTCGCCGGGGCGTTCCGGGCCGAATCCGCAGGTTTCTCCCTTTCGTCTCGTGAGGGTCCCATCGAAGGATCCGATGAGGATGGGTGTGAAGTTCATGGTGGGAATCTGCCCGGGAAGAACGAGCTTCCGATCCGTGGCGACCTGTCGTATGTTTCGGTCCTCGGTCGTCGTGACGGGCTCGCCGGCCAGGACCGCCAGCAACTCCCGCTTGACCGCCATGCTGTAGACGTGCTCCCCGGAAAGGGCGTGCACCTCGTCGAACACCAACATTGCTGTCTTGGCGAACGGGCCCGAGGGTGTCTCCAGTTCGATGAAGGCCTGGGTGATCACGTCGGGGATGCAAGCCCCCACGATCCCGCTGCCCACGAGGCCCGAGCAATCCACAGTGAAGTTCGGAATGGAGAGCCGTTCACACAGCCGTTTGATCCCGTATGTCTTCCCGCTGCCGGTGGGTCCCAAGACGATAGCGACCGGCCGCGTCGAAGGTCGGGGGTTCCGGTCGAAGAGAAGAACCCTGAGCCAGTAGAAGGCAAGCCGGTCAAGCGTGGAGTCCCTCTTTATCCCCAGGGACTTCAACTCATCACGAATCGAGAGGTAGACCTGTTCCTTATCCAGGTCGAGGAGGTCTCCGAGACCCAGGTCCTCGACCGCAGAAAATCGGTCTCGGTTCACCTCCGGTGATTCTCTCTCCTCTTCCATTCAGATAACCTCTCCGCAGAACTCCGGTACTTTCGGCAGGACCTCACCGCCACACGGCCGTGCCTCGTGAGGGGTGGCCACCTTCGCAACGGTTCCCCGCTACTGCCATGCACTTTTTAGACGAGGAAGGATACGGTTTCTTACGCGATGCAAAGAGGGCGATCCTGGTCCAAGGGGGTTCACCTGCCGAGGTCCGTATGATTTTTGCAATCAAGCCGTCTTGAGAAGTGGAGCAGGGGAGTGCAGCAAGTCTCAAGCCCCTGCAGGATGCCGTAGAGAAGTTCAGGCAGGGCCAGGCCGAAAGGAGAGCCTTCCATGGCCGATAGCAACCGCAGAATTATCGCATTGGCTCCAGGAGGGAAGTTGGTCATTAAGGG
>JAKBES010000040.1 GCA_021833665.1 Acidobacteriota bacterium | reverse complement strand
GGCCCTGCGCGCAGACGCACCTGAGCCGAAGGATGGGAAAGAAGCCCTTCCCGCCGGCCGCTTCCTGGACGAGCGGGGGGAATGCTTCAGCCGCCATGGGCCAGGACGCCGGTGGGGAGGGGCCCGCTCCCCCCTGAACCGGTCCGGACGGGGGTTCGAAACGCCAGAGCCAAGACCCGTTCACGCGGCGAAGGCTCAACCGTGCGTGCGCCCGGGCGAGGCGGCCCTCCTGGGTGTCCAGGATCAGATCCTCCGCCCTCACGGGGGCGGCCGCCGCCACTCCGTAACCCGCGCGCCGCAGAGCCCCCAGGATGCCGCGCGGGGACTTGCCTCGATGGATCAGGAACCTGATGATGGCGGGATCGTCCACGGCCTCTCCCGTTACCTCCGGGTGCCGCGCCGGATCTCCTCGGGCGCCGCGCCGGGTACGCCGCGGCTAGCCAGATCGCCGGTCACGGCATCCAGGGCAAAGGCGAACCGCACCGTGCGCGCCGCGGCGCGGCCGCCGCCGGGGAAGTCGCCCAGGGCGAAGGACCCCCGCGGGTCGCCGTCCACGGGCCGTCCCACGGACCCGCAGTTCGCCACGAGCACACCCGACACCCGCTTGGTGAAGGGAATGTGGGAGTGGCCGCACACGAGGACCGCCGGACGGTCATCGCCGAGCTTGGCGGCCAGGGCCTCGGGCGTGAGGCTGGGATAGATGTAGTCCGTATCCGAAAGGGGGCTGCCGTGCACGACCCGAACCGCGGCCGCGCCGAAGACGAGGTGGAGCTCGGCGGGAAGTCCCAGAAGCCATCGCAGCTCGGGGCCGCCCAGCGCCTTGGCGGTCCAGGCCAGGGGTGCCCGCTTCCCCTTCAGGGCTTGCCTGCGCTTTTTGGGGCTCGAGGCAAGCCGGAGGACCTTTCGGTCCACGTTGCCGAGGATCGCGGGGATTCGCCGCTCCATGAGCAGGCGGATCACCTCCGTAGGATGGGGTCCGCCTCCCACCAGGTCCCCCGCGCACACCACGCCTTCCGCCCCGAGCCGCTCCGCGCACTCCAAGGCGGAACACAGGGCGGGAAAATTGGCGTGGATGTCGGACAGGAAAGCAATTTTCATGGACCCCCCGGCAGGATGGACCCGAAGCGGCGAAGCCGCCCCGAATCGCCCCGGTCGAACGCGCCCGGGCTCGGCGCCTCCTAGCCTCCGGCCCGGCACACTCCGGTCACGCCCCCGGCGGGGTCTTGGCCGCCAGGCCCGAGAGGAGCGCTTCGATCCGCGCCAGGTCCTTCACGCGGCCTTTCTTGGGCTTCACCTTGAGGGACGCCAAAAGGGCGGTCATGGCCTTAAGCGCCCCCGCGCAGGGCAGAACGGGCTTCTCCTCGGGGAGGCGGTCCCCGTCCAGGAAGAGGGCCAAGGAGGCCGCCTCCCCGTCCAGCCGGTCCACCACCGCCGAACCAACCTCCTTGAGGACGGCCCGAAGCTTGGACAGCTCCCGGGCCACCTGGCGCGCCGCGTCTTCCCGGGCGGGCTTGGCGAGCTTCTTGGGGCTGCTCTGGGCCTTTGCGGAGGCGGGCCTGGCCTTGGCGGGGCTCTTCTTGGCGGCGCCCTTGAGCTTGGCCTTGGGTTTTTTCTTGAGCCTGGGCTTGGAGGAAGGGGCCGGGGGGGACACCACTGGGGCAAGGGGAGCTTGTTTCGGGTTCGCGTCCATGGGCTGTGACCTCACGTTTTCTCCGTCCGGGCCAGAACCTGCTGGATCCGGCCCTTTAGATCGGCGTCGAGGGCGGGGATCGACCGATTGGCGTTCACCACCTCGAAGCCGTACTTGCTTTGCATTCTAACAAATTCCTGGCGAATCTTCCGCTGGTAGCGCAGGAAGCTCTGAAACCAGTCCCGGCTGAGGCCGCAATCCATGCCCGACTCCCAGTAGTCCAGCTCGGCGTGGGCCTGGAACGTTCGGTCCACGAGGGTTTTAGAGGAAACCATGAGGTAGAACACGGCGTCCGGCACGGGGGCCATGGCGTAGACCGACTCCACCCACGGGGGCTCGGCGCCCCGGACGATGTCCCTGGCCATGAGGGTGTAGATGTACCGGTCCGCCAGGACCACGAACCCGGCGCGGAGGGCGGGGATGATCTGATTTTCCAGTTGGTCGTAAAAATCCGTGGCGTAAAAGAGGCTCAGGGTCCTGGGGCTGAGGATGTTGCCCTGTTTGGCTTTCTCAAGCTCCGCCGCCACGAGATTGGAGCGCTTGAGCCCGACCTGGGCCACGGCGTACCCCTGCTCTTCGAGCCACTGGGTGAGGAGGCCGATGTGGGTGGAGCGGCCGGAGGAATCGGGCCCCTCGATGACGATGAGGGCCCCCGTGAGCTTGCTCGGATCTACACCGGGGGGCCAGATGTTGTAAAACCGCTGGGGGCTCATGGGAATACCCTCTTGTGGTAAAGGGCCAAATCGATCCGGTCCTGGATGACCCTGCGCACCAGTTTCTGCTGCGTGTGCACGGCGAGGGTGGCGTCCATCACCGTGAACCCGTACTCCTGCACCATGGCGAGGTATTGGTCCAGGACGCGCCCCTGAAAGATCCTGAAGCTTTCCGCAATGTCGGCACTCAGCCCCAGGTCCATGCCCGCCTCGAAGTATTTGAGCTGGGGGCGTCCTTCCAGAATGCGTCCCAGGGCCATTTCGAGCGGCAGCCGGAAGAAAAAGGTGATGTCCGGAACCCGGGCAAACCCGTACATGCGCCGGAGCCAGCCGGGATCGCACCCCCGCACCCCGTCCCGGGCGAAAGACGTGAACATGTAGCGGTCGCAGAGGACGATGTACCCGGCGCGCAGGAGGGGCAACATCTGCCGCTCGTAACGGTCGGCGAAGTCCGTGGCGTGGATGAGGCTGAAGGTCGTCGGCGTGAGGAGCTGGCGCTTCTTGCCCTTTCGGGTGGCCTCCTTCACCAGCGACGAAGAGTTCCACTCGGTGAAGAATACACGGTACCCCTTGCTCTTCAGCCACTGGTGGACAAGATGGATCTGGGTGGACTTGCCCGACCCGTCCAGCCCCTCCACGGCGATGAGTTTGCCCGGCAAATTTTCCTGACCTGCCGTCACCGAACTTCCTCCTTTCCGCCCCTGCCTGGGGCCACGATGACCTCAAGGCCATAGGCCTTCCGGAAAAGGTCCGACTTCCGCTTCAAGGCCCACCCCTCCAGGAGGAGATCGCCTTCTCCCTCCATGGCGAGACGAAGGGCTCCGTCTGAAACCTTCACCTTCACAGCCCGCACCTTCTGCTGGTGCTCCCGGTCCATGGCGTCGGACAGGCGCAGGAGGGCGGCGAGCTTGCTCACCGCCTCCTGGTCCGCCGGGGCAAGGGCCGCGAAGTCCGCGTGTTGAGGTTTGGGCGGAGCCCGCCGGTGGTAGCGGGCCACGTTGGCCACGATCTGGAGCTGCCTGGGTCCCACGCCGGGCAGCTCGCTGTTGGCGATGAGATAGAGGCTGTGCTTGTGGTGGCTCTTGTAGCTCACGAAGGCCCCGATGTCGTGGAGGAGTGCCGCCGCCTGGAGCGCTTCCCGCTCCTCTTCTCCGGACCCGTGAAGGCGCTTCAGCTGGTCGAAGAGGGACAGAGACAACCGCGCCACGTGGAGGCCGTGGGCCTCATCGAAGCGGTACTTTCTCCCCACGGCCAGCGCGGCCTGGAGAACCTGCTTTTCGCGGCGGTCACGGCGCTCTAGGCCCACACAGAGGCCATCCGCCAGGTCCAGGACGGTGCCCTCCCGGACGCCCACGAAGGGAACCACCACCTCCGCGGCGCCGCAGAGGCGGGCCAGGCGCTCGTAAACGATGGCTGCGGGCAGGATGACGTCGGCCCTGTCCTCCCTCAGCCCTAGTTGCTGCACCCGCTCTCTGTAGCCCAGGCGCGCAAGCTGGCGGATGAGGCGCCGGAGGACGGCCACGGGGAAGCGGGCCACCCCCGAGGGATCCGGCTCGGCCACGGCCATTTGGGCCAGGGTCTCGATGTTGCCTCCCGTGGCGATGAAGCCGGCTGGACGGGTTCCTTCCAGGGCCGCAGGAACCCTTAAGGTCCGTGCGTACTCCTCCAACAGGCGGAGGAAGGCCCCAGGCGATTCATCGCCTCCCGCAAGCTGTTCCAGCAGCCGCACCGACCCCATGGTATGCGATTCGCTCCAGAGCACGCCTCCCGCGTCCGCCAGGGAGACCTCCACGCTGCCGCCGCCCAAATCCACCATGAGCCACGTGCCACTTGAAAGGTTCACCCGGCTGGACACGGCCCGGTGCACCAGGCGCGCCTCCTCGGAACCGCTGATGACCTCCAGCTTCAAGCCCGATTCCTTGTAAACGCGCTCCAGGAAGGCTTGGCCGTTGGCGCTCTCCCGCACGGCGCTCGTGGCCACGGCCCTGCATGTCGTGACCTTCAGGGCCCGCATCTGAGCCGAGTAATCCTTCAGGACCTCCACCGCCGCCGCCGCCTCCTTGGGGGACAAGCGGCCCGTCAGAAACACGCCGTGGCCCAAGCGCACGGCGCTTCGTTCTTCGCGCAGGACGGTGTAGGCCGAGGGGGCCGTGAACGACGCGGCCAGAAACCGCACGGCATTGGAGCCCACATCCACGGCGGCGCACCGAAAGGGAAAGGACCCCTTCCCTCCCCGGTGGGCCGCTCCCGAGCTTACACATTGCCTCATCCGGTCCTCCGCCCATGCGTCATTTTGGCCCACGTCCTCGCCTTGATTATATCTATCAGGTTTCATTTGCGCAAAGCCTTGACTTCTCTTGGCCTTAGCTCGCCCATGTGGGCCTGCTCGCCTGGCCGTCCCTATGGTATACTGCCTCCGTATCGGGGAGAAGGATTTTCCACACCTGTGGAATAACCTGTGGATAATCATGCCGGCTGACTTGTGGTCCAAAATCCTCAAGAGCATTAAGGGCAGAGTGCCCGAGGCCAACTTCACCACGTGGTTCTCGCCCCTGAGACCCCTGCGGGCAGCGGGCCATCAGATCCAGGTCCTGGCTCCCAATCCCGTGGCGAGGGAGTGGATCGAGAAACACTACCCGCGCCTGTTTCAAGAGGTGGGGGCGGAGCTCGGCTTGTCCGACCTGGCCGTGGAACTGGTGGACGCCGGAGCCGAAGAGCTCGTCCTGTCTCCCCCGCCGCAGCCGAAAGAGACCAGGAATCCGGCCAAGCGGTCCTCTGAACCCGCGGGGCCTGAGTTCAACCCGCTGTACCGCTTTGAGGGCTTCGTGGAGGGCCCCTCCAACCGCTTTGCCTACGCCGCGTGCAAGGCCGTGGCGCAAAGCCCCTCCAAGGCGTACAACCCGCTGTACGTTTACGGCGGCGTGGGGCTGGGAAAGACCCACCTGATGCATTCCATCGGCCACTTCATCATGGAGAACTTCCCCCACCAGCGAATTTCCTACCTGTCCGCCGAGCGGTTCATGAACGAGATGATCTCCGCCATCACCCACAAATCCACCCCCGAATTTCGTAACCGGTACAGGATGGTGGATGTTCTGCTTTTGGATGACGTGCAGTTCCTGGCGAACAAGGCGGGGACGCAGGAGGAGGTGTTTCACACCTTTAACGCCCTCCACGAGGCTCGCAAACAGATCGTCCTGAGCAGCGACTGCCTGCCCCGAGACCTTCAGAGCATCGAGGAGCGGCTCCGTTCACGCTTCGAGTGGGGCCTCATCGCCGATATCCAGCCCCCCGAACTGGAGACCAAGGTGGCCATCCTATACAAGAAGGCCGAGGCCTATCAGGTCCAGATCCCGGAGGACGTGGCCCTCTTCATCGCCAGCCGCATCAAGAGCAACATCAGAGAACTTGAGGGGTGCCTGCTCAGGCTCATCGCCTTCTCCTCTTTCAAACACTTGCCCATCAGCCTGGACTTGGCCCAGGAGACATTCCAGAGCCTCTTCAGGGAGGACGGCCGATCCATCACGGCGGAGGGAATTCAGAAGCAGGTGGCCTCCTTTTATAAGCTGAAAGTACAAGATCTCAAGGGAAGCAGCCACAAGGCCCAGGTCGTTCTTCCCCGGCAGGTGGCCATGTATTTATGCAAGGAACTTACGGGAGCCTCTCTGCCCGAGATCGGCAGAAAGTTCGGCGGCAAGCACCACACGACGGTGCTCCATTCCATTCGGAAGGTGCACGAGCGGATGGCCGGAGATCCCCACTTTCAACAACAGATCCACACCTTCATGCGCTCCTTTTGTTGAGGTGGTGCCATGCCTGTGGAAAACATCCTGTGGAAACCCTGTGAAGGGTCACCCCCCTGGAGGACCTCCCCCGTTGTGCACACGTCTTTGGATCGTTTTGCACAGTTATTCCGCCCGCGTTTTAGCCTTGGGGAACCGTGCCAACCGGCCCCTTTTCACAGATCCACAGGCCCTACTGGCTCTACTTGTGAAGGAGAGGCTTAAATGAACATCCGTGTAGATGCAAAGGCACTGCAGACCGAGCTGAGCCTGGCCCTGGGCATCGTGGAGACCAAGGCCACCATTCCCATCCTCTCCAACCTCCTGCTTCGGGCCGAAGGCGACCACCTTGAGCTGGCCGCCACGGATCTTGAAGTCACCCTCAAGACCCGATGCCCGGCGGAGGTGACCCAGCCGGGGGCCATCACCGTTCCCGCCAAGACGTTTGGACCCATCGTCAAGGCCTTCGCCGGTCAAGACGCCCCCTTGGCCATCCGCTCTACCGCCGAAAACAAGCTCTTCATCCAGCCAGAAGGGGGCAAGCAGGAATATCTCCTGCACACCCTTCCCGAGGAGGACTACCCCACCCTCCTGCAAAGCGGCGACGCGGAGAGCCTTGTTCTTCCCTCCGACGTGCTCAGGCGCGGCGTTCAGGAGGCCCTCGTATCCGTTGGGCTGGACGACAACCGGTATTCCATTCGAGGGGCCCTGATGATCCTGGAAGCGGGCCAGCTCACCTTGGTATCCACGGACTCCCATCGCCTCACTTTTACCCAGTGGTGCGGGCCCTTGGACGCGCCCAGCCCCCGCCGGGCCCTGGTGCCTCGCAAAACCCTGTTGGAGTTCATCAAACTGGAGAGCGGCGGTGATGTGAAGCTCTCCTTCAAGGACAACCATATTTTCATAGAGATGGGATCCCGTTTCTTATACAGCCGGCTCATGGATACAACCTTCCCCGCGTATGAACGCGTGGTACCCACGGATTCGGACAAGAAGGCCACGGTGAACCGGCTGGCCATCCTCGAGCGGCTCCGCAGAATGACCAGCGTGGCCGAAACCAAGACCCGGGCCGTGACCCTCATCTTCAGCCCGGGCGGCACCGCCGAGCTCGTGGTAAGGAACCAGGAGACGGGAGATGAAGGCCACGAATACCTCGTGTGCGACGGCTATGAGGGCGAAGCCGTGACCATCTGCTTCAACATGGATTTCCTGATCGATTTTCTGACGGTGGCGTCCACGGAGCAGGTGTATATCAGCATGAAGGACTCGGGGGCGCAGGCCATTTTTCAGCCGGTCCGGCCCGAGGCCGAGGGGGTTCATAAGTACGTGGTCATGCCCCTGAGGCTCGATTGAGGCTGAACGAGATCGCGGTGGAGAACTTCAGGAACCTGGCGGGCTCGCGCATTCAGTTCCGCGGGCCCGTAACCCTCTTCTACGGGCCCAACGCCCAGGGTAAGACGAACCTCCTCGAGGCCATTTACATGCTCGGAACGACCCGGTCCTTCAGGGAAAACAGGCTCAAATACCTCGTCCGGGAGGGGAGCGAAGCCACGTGCCTTCACGGTGACGTGGTCCGGCACGGGGTCAGCCACGTCCTGAGCGTGGACCTGAACCTGAAAGGCAAGCAGTACCGCAGGGACGGGGCCACGGTGCCCCTGTCCGACTATCTTCAGAGCTTGCCCGTCGTGGTATTGAGCGTGGAGGACCGGGGTTTGGTGGAGGGCGTGCCCAGGCACAGGCGGGATTTTCTCGACGGGACGGCCGTGTGGCGGCGTCCCGGATATCTTGACACCCTCATGGCCTTCGGCCGGGCCAGGGAGCAGCGCAATCACATCCTCAAATCCTACACGTCCAGGCGGCGGGACGAGTTGGACGCTTGGACCCACACCTTCGCGGTCCTGGCCGAGGAGATCCGCCAGGAGCGGCTCAAGACGACGGTGACGGTAAACTCGACCTTGAGTAAACTTGCGGCAAACCTGGAGGTGGAGGAACGCCTTGCGGTGCGCTACGAACCCAGCGGCGGGGAGGATCTCAGACAGGCGCTGGACCGGTCCCGCCAGGAGGAAATCCGCCGGGGAAGCTGCAGAGTTGGCCCCCAGAGGGACGCCGTGGAAATCCTCCTGAACGGGAGGCCCCTCGGCTCCTACGGCTCTTCGGGCCAAGTCCGGACGGCCCTGTGGCTCCTCAAACTTACGAGGGTTCAAATCCTCACAGAGACGAACGCCCAGCCGCCCCTGTTTCTCCTTGACGATGTGGAGGCGGAGCTGGATGACCAAAGGATCTCGCAGATGATGCGCCTGACCCAGGGAAAGGCGCAGCTCGTGATGACCGCCACGCGGCCCCTGGACCCCTCATGGGGACCCCTGAGCCGCTTCCGCGTCGAGGACGGGACGGTCCGCGAAGAGCGGTAGACCCACCTCGCCCGACGCCAAAGAGCACGAAAGGCACCATGCCCCAAGGCATTTTAGGAGAATAAAACCGTGGCGAAAGACTCGAAGAAAGACGTTGATCCCAACCGCTACGACGCTTCGTCCATCAAGGTCCTGGAAGGGCTCGAGGCGGTGCGCAAGCGCCCCGCCATGTACATCGGCTCCACGGGAGGCACGGGCCTTCACCACCTCGTGTGGGAGGTGGTGGACAACGCCGTGGACGAGGCCCAGGGCGGCTACTGCGACGAGATCAAGGTGACGGTCCACGCGGACGATTCGGTGACCGTGGAGGACAACGGCCGGGGCATTCCCGTAGACATGCACGAGGAGGAGGGCCGGTCCGCCGCTGAGGTGGTCCTCACCGTCCTCCATGCCGGCGGCAAGTTCGACAACAACGCCTACAAAGTCTCGGGCGGCCTGCATGGCGTGGGCGTGAGCGTCGTGAACGCCCTCTCCGAGCGGCTGGACCTGGAGGTTTGGCGGGACGGCGGGGTCTACATGCAGAGCTACGTCCGGGGCGTGCCCCGGGGGCCCCTGGTCCGCACGGGCACGCCCGAGCCCAAGGATAAGCACGGCTCCCGCATCACCTTCAAGCCCGACCCGGATATTTTCGAGGAAACGGTGTTCTCGTGGGACATCTTGAACACCCGCATGCGCGAGCTGGCCTTTCTCAACGCGGGTCTACGGATCATCCTCCTCGACGAGCGGGAGGAGGACAAGCGCAGCGAGCTTTGGTATGAAGGGGGCATCGCGGCGTTCGTGGAGTACCTCAACCGAGGCAAGACCCTCCTGCACCCCCAGCCGCTGGTGTTCAAGGGAGAGCAGGACAAAATCATCATGGACGTCTCGGTGCAGTGGAACGCTGGGTACAACGAGATGGTGTACTCTTTCGTCAACTCCATCCACACCCCCGAGGGAGGGACGCACCTGGCGGGCTTCCGCGCGGCCCTCACCCGTTCCGTGAACGCCTATGCCGCCCAGAGCGGGCTCACCAAGAACCTCAAGGTGGCCCTGAGCGGGGACGACGTGCGCGAGGGTCTCACGGCGGTGGTGTCAATCAAAATCCCCAACCCCCAGTTCGAGGGGCAGACCAAGACCAAGCTCGGCAACTCGGAGGTGAAGGGTCTGGTGGAGACGGCCCTCAACGACTACCTCAGCCGAACCTTCGAGGAGAACCCCGAGGTGGCCAAGGCCGTCATCGGCAAGGTCATCGAGGCGGCCCGGGCCCGTGAGGCGGCGCGCAAGGCGCGCGAGCTCACCCGGCGCAAGAGCGCCCTGGACGGCGAGTCCCTTCCCGGCAAGCTCGCCGACTGCCAGGAGCGGGACCCGAGCAAGTGCGAAATTTACCTGGTGGAGGGTGACAGCGCCGGCGGCTCGGCCAAGCAGGGCCGTGACCGAAAGTTCCAAGCCATCCTCCCCCTGAGGGGCAAAATCCTGAACGTGGAGAAGGCGCGGCTGGACAAGATCCTGTCCAACAACGAGATCCGTACCATCATCACGGCCCTGGGCGCGGGCACGGGCAAGGACGACTGCGACCTGGCCAAGCTCAGGTACCACAAGACCATCATCATGACCGACGCGGACGTGGACGGAAGCCACATCCGGACCCTCCTCCTGACCCTCTTTTACCGCCACTTCCCGCAGATGGTGGAGCAGGGCTACATCTACGTGGCCCAGCCGCCCCTCTACCGGGTGGGCAAGGGCAAGGAGGAGCACTACATCCGGTCCGAGGAGGAGCTTACCCGCTTCTTCGTGACCAAGTCCGTGGAGAGCTACTCGGTGCGCATTCCCGCGTCGGGGCGCGTCATCGAAGGCCAGGATCTGATCAAGACGCTGGAAACCATCCAGCGCTATGAGCGCATCATGTCTCGAATGGAGCACCGGGGCTACAGCGAGACCCTCCTCCATCACCTCTTCTCGGCGGGCCTGTGCCGCGAGCTCTTCGCCGACATGGCCCAGGTGGAGGATCTGGTGCAGGCGCTGAGAGGCAAGGGCTTCACGGTCACAGCTCCGGAGTTCGACACGGAGCACAACCTTTACTGGTTCAAGGCCCAGGACCCTGCCCTGCCGGTCCAGGCCTTGGTGGCCCACGCCCTGCACCACGCCTCCGAGTTCCTTACCCTGCAGACCCTGCACGGCCAGCTCGAGGATTTCGACCATCCGCCCTTCACCATCCAGAACGGCGAAACCAAGCAGGACATCGCCGACCGGCGGGCTCTGCTGGAGGCGCTCCTGGGTTCCGTGAAAGCGAAGTACCACGTGCAGCGCTACAAAGGACTGGGCGAAATGAACCCGGAGCAGCTCTGGGAGACCACCATGGATCCGGCCAAGCGGCGCCTCCTCCAGGTGAAGATCGAGGACGCCGTGGAAGCGGACGCCCTCTTTTCGATCCTCATGGGCGACGCGGTGGAGCCGAGGCGCAAATTCATCGACGACAACGCGCTGAACGTAACGAATTTGGATATTTAGCGGGACCAGGTAGCAGGAAGCGGGGGGCGGAGGCAGATCTTCAGCTCCCCACGACAGGCTCCCGGCTCCCGAACAAAGGACAACCCGCAAAGGACGTGAAATGAACGAACCCCATCTGTTTGACCGGCCCATCCCGGTGCACCTCGAGGAGGAGCTCAAGAGGAGCTACCTCGACTACGCCATGAGCGTCATCATCGGCCGGGCCCTGCCCGACGTCCGGGACGGCCTCAAGCCCGTGCACCGGCGCATCCTCTACGGCATGTACCTGGGCGGCAACCACTGGAACCGTGCCTACAAGAAGTCGGCGCGCATCGTGGGCGACGTCATGGGCAAATTCCATCCCCACGGCGACGCGGCCATCTACGACACCATCGTGCGCATGGCGCAGGATTTCTCCATGCGCCACCCCCTCGTGGACGGGCAGGGCAACTTCGGCTCCATCGACGGGGACGCGGCGGCGGCCATGCGGTACACGGAGATCCGCATGACCAAGCTGGCCCACCAGATGGTGGCGGACATCGAGAGGGACACGGTGGACTTCGTCCCCAACTACGATGGGGAGGAGACGGAGCCCTCGGTGCTCCCGACCCTCCTGCCCAACCTCCTGGTGAACGGCTCGGCGGGTATCGCCGTGGGCATGGCCACGAACATCCCCCCCCATAACCTGGGGGAGATCTGCGACGCCGTCATCGCGACGGTGGACCATCCCGATATCTCCAGCGCGGCGCTGATGCAGCTCGTCCCCGGGCCCGATTTTCCCACGGCGGGTTTCATCCTGGGGAGGGACGGCATCAGGCAGGCGTACGAGACGGGCAAGGGCCTGGTCCGGGTTCGGGCCAGGGCGCACATGGAGGAGTATCGCAAGGACCGGGAGGCCATCATCATCACGGAGGTGCCCTACCAGGTCAACAAGGCCAACCTCATCACGAAAATCGCCGAGCTCGTGAGGGAAAAGCGCATCACGGGCATCACGGACATCCGTGACGAGTCGAGCCGCGAGGGCATCCGCGTGGTGCTGGAGCTGGGCCGCGGGGAGATCCCCGACATCATCCTCAAGTCTTTGTACAAATTCACGGAGATGGAGACGACCTTCGGAGTCCAGCTCCTGGCCATCACCAACAACCAGCCCAAACTTTTCACCCTCAAGGGCATCATCGAGGCCTTCATCGAGCACCGGAAGGAGACGATTCTCCGCCGGACCCGCTTTGAGCTGGCCCGGGCGCAGGAACGGGCCCACATCCTAGAAGGGCTCACCACGGCCCTGGACCACCTGGACGAAGTGATCGCCCTCATCCGCGCCGCCAAAACCCCCGATGAAGCGCGGGCCGGCCTCATGGACCGCTTCGGGCTGAGCGAGGCTCAGGCCAAGGCCATCCTGGAGATGCGTCTCCAGCGCCTCACGGGCCTGGAGCGGGACAAGATCCTGCAGGAGTACCGCGAGATCCTCCTCCGCATCAACGAGCTCACCGAGATCCTGGGTAGCGACGCCAAGGTAAAAGCCATCCTCTGCGACGAGACCCGGGCCCTCAAGGCCGAGTTCGCCACCCCCCGGAGGACCCAGTTCCTGGAGGCCGCGGGCGACATCACCATGGAGGAGCTCATCCCCGACGAGGAGATGGTGGTCACGGTCTCCCACGGCGGGTACATCAAGCGCACCAACCTGGGCGAGTTCCGCTCGCAGCACCGCGGGGGCCGGGGCAAGTCGGGCATGGCCACGCGGGAAGACGACTTCGTGGAGCGCCTCTTCATTGCCACGAACCACGAGACCTTCCTCTACTTCACCAACAAGGGGAAGGTCTACGCCCTGAAGGTCTACGAGATTCCAGAGGCATCACCCTCGGCGAAGGGCCGGGCCCTGGTGAACCTCCTGAACCTTGAGGAGGGAGAGAAGATCCTGGGCATGCTTCCCACGCGCGGATGTTTCGATGAGAAGCACTCCCTCGTCATGGCGACGAGGGAAGGCCTCATCAAGAAGACGGTCATGACGGAGTTCTCCTCGATCCGGGCCAACGGCAAGATCGCCATCACCTTCCAGGAGGGAGATGAGCTGGTGGGCGCCGGGGTGAGCGGCGGCGGAGACCACCTGTTCCTGGCCACACGAAACGGCCAGTGCATCGTGTTCCCCGAGGAGGACGTGCGGGCCACGGGGCGGACGAGCATGGGCGTCTACGGCATAAGGCTGCGCGAAGGCGACCGGGTGGTGGAGATGGAGATCCTGCGCGGCGCCGTGGTGGAATCCTCCGACGAGGAGGGCCAGGGCAAGGCCGTGGCCATGGAGGGAGACATCCTCACGGTGACGGAGCGGGGCTACGGCAAGCGCACGCCCCTGGGCCACTACCGCATCCAGGGCAGGGGAGGCTACGGCGTCATCAACATCCAGGTAACCACCAAGAACGGCCCCGTGGTGGGCGGCCTCCACGCGCACGACAACGATGAGGTCATGGTCATCACGGCGGGCGGGCAAATTCTGCGAACCCCCGCGAGGGGCATCTCCCGTGTGGGCCGCAGGACGCAAGGGTACAAGCTCATCACGCCGGCCTCGGGTGACCTGGTGGCGGCCATCGCCCACGTGGTGGCTGAAGAGGCGGAGCCCGAGGGAACGGCACCCTCCGCTCCGGGCAAGTGACAACTACGGCAGGGGCCCTTGGTGAGCCTCGATGCAACGAGCGAAAGGAGACCATCGCATGAAACTGTTTCTGGATACGGCCATCGTAGAGGAAATCCGGGCCGCCCACGCCTGGGGCGTGGTGGACGGCGTGACCACGAACCCAAGCCTCATCGCTCAGAGCGGACGCAAGTTTGAGGAGGTGGTCCGGGAGATCTGCTCCATCGTGGACGGCCCCGTCTCCGCGGAGGTCACGGCCCCCGAGGCGGCGGGCATGATCGACCAGGCTCGCCCGCTGGCGGCCATCCACAAGAACGTCGTCATCAAGGTGCCCATGACCGCCGAGGGCCTCAAGGCGGCCCACGCCCTCAAGGGCGAGGGTATCAGGACCAATGTGACCCTCATCTTCAGTCCCGCCCAGGCTCTCCTGGCGGCCAAGGCCGGCGCTTCGTTCGTCTCGCCCTTCGTGGGCCGCCTGGACGACGTGGGCCATGTGGGCATGGAGCTGGTGGAGCAGATCCGGGCCATCTTCGACAATTACGACTATGGCTGTGAGATCATCACCGCCTCCGTCCGAAGTCCGCTGCACGTCATCGATGCCGCACTGGCCGGGGCCGACATCGCCACGGTTCCTTTCAAGGTCCTCGATCAGTGTCTCAAGCACCCCCTCACGGACCTGGGCATCGAGCGGTTCCTCAAGGACTGGGAGAAGGCCAAGAAATAGCACGCTGGGACGGTGAATTGCCCCACGCCGGGACGGCGGCTCCCCCGCCAGTGGTAAACAGGAACATTCGGGTGTATATTGGGTTCGCTAACACTGGAGTGAACCCATGGCTGATGGTCCCGCTGGTTCGGGCACTTACCTCGTACGCTGCCACCGCTGCCTGGAGGAATTCAACGCGCTGGAAAGCTCGTGGTGTTCTTGCTTGGCCGTAACGCCGAGCCTCGTCTGCCCCCACTGCCTCCACTGCTTTTGTCAGGCACCCCACGCCTACAGGACGGCGTTCTGGGCCAGCGCCCCTCAGGACCTGTTCCGCAAGCGGCAGGAGTTGAAGGGGCGGAAGGCCGGCGCGTCGCACGACGCAGACTTGGCCCATCCTCCCGAACATCCCTTCGTGCTGGTGGTGGAGGATGAGGCGGACCTGCGGGACCTTGCGGCCAACCTTCTTCAGGAGCTGGGGTATCCCGTGGTGGTGGCGGCCAACGGCGAGCAAGGATACCTCCTCGCCACGATGCTTAAGCCGGACCTGATCCTGGCCGATGCCGTCCTGCCCCGCATGGACGGCCGGGAGATGTGCTTGCGGATCAAGCATAACCCCGACACGAAGGAGATCCCCGTGGTGATCATGTCGGGCATCTTCACGCGGGAAACGCACAAAACGGAAGCCATGAAAACATTCAAGGCCGACGCGTTTCTCCGCAAGCCCGTGAGCCTCAAGGAGCTGGGCGAGGTCTGCGTGCACACCATCGGCCCGGCCGCCAAGGCCCCCACGGCCCAGGGCTAACTCGCCGGGCAAAGATTTCCAGCTTGCCATCGTTCAGCACGAGCCAGCCCCATCCCGAGCCGAACTGGCCTGAGGCGGCGCCAGAGAGCTTCTCCTGGAAGATGGTGAACGATCCGAAGGCCTTGTCCAGGGCCAGGGCCAGCTCGCCCGCGGGGAGGCCGCCTCCGCCCGGGCCCATGATCTCCCAGAAAAGGGAGTGGTTGGCGTGGCCCCCGCCGTGGTTGCGGACCGCGGTACGTATGGCCTCGGGAGCCCGCTCAATGCCGCGCAGGAGATCCTCGACGGACTTGCCCGCTAGGTCCGAGGGCTTGCTCCATCGCCTTGTTCAGGTTCGCCACGTAGGCTCCGTGGTGCTTGTCGTGGTGGATTTCCATGGTTCGCGCGTCGATGTGGGGTTCGAGCGCGCCGACGGCGTAGGGACGTTTGGGCACTTCGTACATGAGAGTTCCTCCATCTTGGCCCCGAGGCTGTTCCTCGGAGCCGCTCCTCTGACGGCTGCTTCAGAGGATGAGGAGAAACCCCTCGATGCAAACGATTATTGCGGGGGGCGCGTCTACCTGAAGATGTCGTTAAAAAAGTCTCGCATGGCCTGCCAGGATCGAGCATCGGCCTTGGCGTTGTACGCGGACCCCTTGCTGGCGTCGTTCCCAGCCCCGGGGTTGGTGAACGCGTGCACGGCGCCGCCGTAGTAAATCATCTGCCAGTCCACGCCGCCCCGCCGCATTTCCTCCTGGAAGGCCGCCACGTCCGCGGGAGGATTGAAAGGGTCGTCCGCTCCGTGCAGGACGAGGACCTTGCAGGTGATGGCCTTGCCGTCGTCCGGGTGCGGGCTGTCCAAGCCGCCGTGGAAGCTCACGACCCCGCGGAGGTTGGCGCCGCTCCTGGCGAGCTCCAGGACGCCTGTGCCGCCGAAGCAGTAACCGATGGCCGCCAGTTTCGCCACATCCACTCTGGGATCCTTCCTGAGCTGGTCCAGCGCCAGGATGAGGCGGCTTCGCAATAGGGAGCGGTCGCCTTTGTACTTGCCAGCCAGAGCCGCCGCTTCCTGGGGGGTGGCGGGCCTGATGCCCTTTCCGTAAACATCCGCCGCGAAGGCCACGTAGCCCAGGGCCGCGAGCATGTCGCAGCGGCGCCTCGTCTCGGCGCTGATGCCCATCCAGTCATGGACCACAAGGACGCCGGGACGCTTGCCGTGGATTCCGTCCTCGTAGGCGAGGTATCCCTCGAAGGCCTGATCGCCGTCGCGGTACTCCACCGCTTTGCCAACCACCTTTCCCTGGGCCGCCACCGCCATCACGAGGACCATCAGAGTCAAGAGCACCGCTTTCATGGCCACCTCCTGCCATCACGAACGCCGTCCGAGGTCCCCTTCATCCCGCCCTTGTACTAAACTGCCCAACCTTGGGGAGGGCCGATGGGAGCCTGGGAACTGGTGGCACTGGCCGTCGCGCTGGCCATGGACGCCTTCGCCGTGGCCGTGGCGACGGGCGTGGGGTTGAGGTCCGTTTCGCGCCGCCAGACCTTCCGCCTCGCCTACCACTTCGGCCTCTTCCAGGCCCTCATGCCGGTCCTGGGGTGGGGCGCCGGCCACACCTTCGCCGGAGCTATCCAGGCCTTCGACCACTGGGCCGCCTTCGGGCTCCTCGCCATCGTCGGTGGGCACATGGTCCTGGAGGCCATCGGACAAGGGGACGGCCGGCCTCGAAGAGACCCGACGCGGGGACTCACGCTCGTGGTCCTCTCGCTGGCCACCAGCATGGACGCCCTCGCCGTAGGGCTCAGTCTGGCGCTGCTGAACGTGTCCATTTGGTGGCCCGCCCTGATCATCGGGCTGGTGTGTGCCGCCTTCACCGCCGCGGGGCTCCACCTGGGCCGGCTGGCGAGCGCGGCCACGCGGCTGGGACGGTGGGCAGAACTGTTGGGAGGACTTGTGCTGCTGGGCATCGGCCTCAAGCTCTTGTCCCAGCATGGGGCCTTGGGCTGAGGACGTCCGCCAGGTGCAGGCGCCGCCGAGGACGGGCCCACGGTCCCGTCTCCGCTCCTCAATCAAGGCCTGGCCAGGTTCTATCCCTTGCGCGGCCTGGGACTGTTCTTGAGGACGCGCAAGAGCTCGCCGGCCTCCTTCTGCAAGGAGGCGGAGAGTTTGTCGCCCGGGTCCATGCCCAGGATGGTCTCCTGGAAGGCGGCGAGGCGGCAGGGGTTTTGGAGGGGATGCCCGTCCCGAATGCCCCAGTTGCAGGCGGCGCATGTTTCGTCACACCCGATGGCGTGGAGGTCCGCCGGCAGGTTTATGCGGCGCATGTGGTCTTGAAGCGTGCCCAGGGACGAGAGCTTTTTGGTGCGCGCCACTTCTTCCAGCACCTTGGTCACTTGAGTCAGCCAGTTTTCAATGGACGTCACGGGGGAGTCCTCCCAGCAAGGCCAGCAGTGTGACCAAAGGCGCGCCACAAATCAAGCCCGGAGCGGATGGCTCCGGCGGCGGCGCGCCCGCGAGTAGAAACGGCGGGCCGATCCTTGACAGGCCGCCGTGGCGGCGATAGGGTCCGGGATGGAGGGGCGCGGCCATGGGAGACAGGTCCCTGTCCCGGCGGCGGTTCATGGGCGCGGCAACCCGGTGGAGTGCCGCCCTGTGCGGAACCGGCGCGCTCCTCTCCTCGCGCGAACTTCTGGACCTCCTCGGCGCCGGAGCGCTGGACCCCGCCGCCCAGCCCCTCGACGACCTCATCCTTCGGGCTCCCGTGGCCCGCTACTGGAGTTCGCCCCGGGCGGCCAAGCCGGACTGCTCCGCGTGCCACAGCCCCGCCGAGCTGGCCAAGGGTGCCGAGCACGTC
>JAKBES010000311.1 GCA_021833665.1 Acidobacteriota bacterium | reverse complement strand
CGGCTCGAACCGTTGGCGAAGGCCCGCGATGGTCTCGTGAAGGGCCGTGGGATGGTGGGCGAAATCGTCCACGATGACGAACCCGCTTCCGGTGAACACCACTTCCTGGCGGCGTTTGACACCCCCAAAGCCGGGCAGCGCGGTTCGCAGGTGCTCCCTGTCCGCGCCCGCCACTAGGGCCGCCGCCAGGGCCGCCACCGTATCTCTCAAATTGTGCGCTCCGTACAGGGGACTTTCAAAGCGGCCCAGGTTGTCACCTCGGCGGAGGAGATCAAAGCGAGTGCCCGCCGATGACCACGTCACGCCGCGGACCGTCCAGTCCTCCGAACCCGTCAGGCCGAAGGTCTGAACGGTCCGGTCCTCCAGGGCCCGGGCCTGCGGGATGAGCCTGCGCACGGAGGGCGACTCACTCCCGGCCAGGATCGTGCCGCCCGGCTCCACCACGCCCAGTAGCCTCACGAAAGCAGTCTCCAGCGCCGGCAGGTCCTTGAAGTTGTCCAAATGGTCCATCTCGATGTTGTTCAGCACGAGCAGGGACGGCGCGTAGTGAAGGAACTTCGGGCCCTTGTCGAAGAAGGCCGTCTCGTATTCGTCACCCTCCAGGACGGTCCAGGGGCCGCCGCCCCAGAGAAAGGAGCTGTCGTAATTCTTGGCCACGCCTCCGACGATCATGTTGGGCCGCAGGCCCGCCTCCCGAAGAAGATAGCCCGCCAGGGCCGTGGTGGTGGTCTTCCCGTGGGTCCCCGCGACCACGAGGCTCTTTCTGCCTCGCACCGCGAACCGGCCGATGGCCTCCGCCATGGAGAGATACGGGATGCCCTCATCCATGACCGCTCGCGCCTCGGCGTTGTCGGCGTGGATGGCATTACCGACGATCACGAGGTCGGGCCGCCTGTCCAGGTGGGCGGGATCGAAGCCCCTGAGGGTTTCGATGCCGTAGCGGATGACATAGTCGCTCATGGGCGGGTAGAGGTCCGTGTCGCATCCCGTGACCTCGTGGCCTTGCGCCTTCAAAAGGCCCGCCAGGGCAAGCATCCCCGTTCCCCCCACCGCCATAAGATGAATGTGCATGAAGCCTCCCGAAGAGGAAGGTTACCACGAAGCCGGCGGGAAGCCCTTTTAGGCCGCCGGCGCGGGCCGGACTGCGGGGCGCCATAGGGCGAGGAGCGATCCTCCGAGAACGGTGGCGGCTCCGGCGGCGCCGCGCAGGCCGTAGTGCTCCCCCAGGATGAGCCAGCCCAGAAGAACGGCCACCAGCGTATTGAGGACGGGCATGATCTGTGCTCTCGTGACGGGAATCGCCTGAATGAGTTGATACCACAAGACAAACGCCAGGGACGTGCCCGCGAGGGCGAGGTAGAGCAGGCAAACGACGGCTTTGGGCGTCCAGCCGGCGTGAAGCGGATTGCCTTCCACGATCAGGCCCAGCACCACAAGGGGCGCCCCGCCCACGGCCATCTGGACCAGGGTTACAACGGCGGCGTCGATGTGATTTCCAAAGCGCTTGAGGAGGACGGCGGACAAGGCGCCCAGGACGGCAGAAATGAGGATGGCGGCGCTCCCCGCCATGCCCGTGCCCCCCTCCAACCGGAGCTGGTCCCCGAAGATGATAGCCACGCCGGCGATGCTCACCAGGACGCCGGCCACCTTGCGGAGGCGGAGGGGCTCGGAGGCGAGCAAGACGTGCGCGAACAGGAGCCCGAAGAGGGGGTAGGTGGTGTAAAGGACGGCCGTAAGCCCCGAGGAGACGTACTGCTCGCCCCAGAAGACCAGGCCGTATCCCGCGGTAAACGTGAGAAGGCCCGTGACTGCAAGGAGGACCCAGTCGCGTCTTGCCTTCGGAAAGCGCCATCCCTTGGCCCCCACGAAAAGCAGCAGGGGGACCACGGCGATGAGGAAGCGCGTCCCCGCGAAGGTGAAGGGCGGCAGATCTTCCAGCCCCACTTTGATGGCGAGCCACGTGGAACCCCAGATGAGTGTTAAAGCCGCCCAGACGAGGGCGACGCTTGGTTTTTTCACACCCTGCCTCCCCTCCATGAAGGGCCTGCCATCGGTCGGCCCGGGCCTTCGCGAAGGACATCAGCATGGACTCATGGGCCCGTTGCCGCAAGGGGATGAGACCCGCTGGCGCCCTGTACGGGGCTCTTTCCCGTTCCTTGAAAGGCCGAGCCATTCCTGCTACCTTGGCCCGGGGAGGCTCCATGGGGAACGCGGGATCCATCGCTAGAGCGTGCGGAGTGGTAGGTGCGGGCGGGGCCGGGTTCCCGACGCACGTGAAGCTCTCCGCCAAGGCGGAGGTCTTCGCCGTCAACGCCGCCGAATGCGAGCCGCTCCTGTACAAGGATCAGACCATTCTCGAAGAGGCGCTCCCCGCGTTCACCGAAGGGCTCATGATGTGCGCCGAAGCGGTGGGCGCCACTCGCGTCCTGGTGGGCATCAAGGAGAAACACGGCGAACTCATCGAGCGCCTTCGGGATGGCCTGCCCCCCGGCGTGGACGTGTGCCCGCTTCGCGACACCTATCCTTCGGGCGACGAACACATCCTCGTCTACGACACCACCGGGCGGACCGTCCCCAAAGGGGGAATTCCTCTGGACGTGGGCGTGGTCGTGAACAATGTGGAGACGATCCTGAACGTGGGTGCGCAAAAGCCCGTGACGGAGAAGTGGCTCACCATCTCGGGGGCGATCCCCGAGGCGCTCAGCGGCAAGGTTCCCTTGGGAATAACGCTCCTCGATGTCCTGCGGGCGGCCGGGGCGCCTACGGAAGGCATGGGATTCATCGTGAACGGACCCATGATGGGCTTCGTGACGGCGGACCTGCTCCAGCCCGTCACCAAGACCACCTCGGGCATCCTCGTCCTGCCCGCGGGCCACTCCCTCCTCCAGCGCAAGGGGCGGTCCGCCCAGACGGTGCACAAAATCGCCTACACCTGCGACCAGTGCATGCGATGCTCCGACTTCTGCCCCAGGGACCTCTTGGGCCATCTAGTCAAACCCCACAAGGCCATGATCTCCGTCGGGTTCTCACCGGACGAAGCCACGGCCTGGCAGAAGACGGCTCTCTACTGTTGCGAGTGCGCCCTGTGCACCCTCTATGCGTGTCCCGAGGACCTGGACCCGTTCCGCGTCATGGTCGAGAGCAAGCGGGCCCTGGCGGCCAGGGGGATTCGTCCCCTCAAGGAGGCGGCGGAACCCATTCCCATGTACGACTATCGCCGGACGCCCACCAGCATGCTCGTACGGCGGCTGGATTTGGACCGGTTCATGGCCCCCCACCGCTTCGCGGACTTCAACCTGCATCCCAAGAAGCTCACGCTCCCACTGAAACAGCACGCGGGTGTCCCGGCCCGGGCCGTCGTGAAGGCTGGCGACCGCGTTGCCGCCGGGGGCCTCCTGGCGGACATCCCCGAGGGCGCCCTGGGCGCCAAGATCTTCTCCCCTCTGGCTGCCCGCGTGTTGAGCGTGGACGCCCAGGCCATCCGAGTGGAGGTCGCATGAGCGCCCGACCCGTCGCAATCCACGGCAAACCAGCGGCTTCCTCTCCCGCCGCACCGCGCAAAGCCTCGCCGGCCTCTCGGGGCGCGGAGGGCGCCAGGAGCAAAATTAAGGACGCCATCGGCCTCCTTGAACTCACGTCCATCGCCAGGGGCATCGAAGCCACGGACCTCATGCTCAAGGCTTCGGATGTGGAACTGCTGGCGAGCCGCTCCATCTGCTCGGGCAAGTACATGGTCCTGGTGCGGGGCGACGTGGCCGCCTGCAACGCCGCCGTGGCCGCGGGCGAGGCTGTGGGAAGGGAGACGGTGGCCGACTCCATCGTTATCCCCAATCTTCACGATGAGGTGTTTCCCGCCATCTCTCAATCCGCGGAGGTGGGCGCCGTGGCGGCCCTGGGTATCCTCGAGGCCTTCAACGTGGCCGCGCTCATCGAAGGTGCCGATGCGGCGGTGAAGGCCGCCGAAGTCAAGCTCGTCGAGATTCGGCTCGCCATGGCCCTGGGAGGGAAGGCCTTCTGCGTTCTCACGGGCGACGTGGCCGCCGTCCGGGCCGCCCTGGAAACAGGCAAACTGGTCATCGGAGAGAAGGGGCTCCTGGTAAACTGGGCCCTCATCCCCTCGCCTCACACGGCGTTGGTCAAAGAACTCTTGGGAGGCCGCCTGCTATGACGAACCCATCTTGGAAGCGCTGCTTCGCCCTGCTTTTGTGCGCCGCCCTGGCCGTCTCCATCCCGGGCCCCATTCAATCCCAAACTCCCGCTCCAGCGGCGCCGACCGCCGCCGCGCCTCAGGCCCAGCCGGCGCCTCAGGGTTTCCCGGCTCCTCCTCCCACCG
>JAKBES010000310.1 GCA_021833665.1 Acidobacteriota bacterium | reverse complement strand
GTTCGTGATGGCCCGGTCCATGGCCGCGAAGCGCCCAGAGCCCAGGTTGGCCTGGCACCAGGTTTCCGAATCGAGGGCCTTTTCGCAGGCGATAAACTGGGCCGCGAAGGCCTCGTTGATCTCGTAAAGATCTACGTCCTTGTAGGCCATCCCCGCCCGTTTCATGAGCTTGGGGATGGCGTAGGCGGGGCCCAGGCCCATGCGTGCCGGATCGAGCCCGGCGGTGGTGAACCCCTTGATGCGCCCCATGATCTTGAGGCCCTCGGCCTTGGCTTTGTCGGCGCTGGTCAGGATGAGGCAGCAGGCGCCGTCCGTGATCTGGGAGGCGTTGCCCGCGGTGACCGTTCCGTAGCGCCGGTCGAAGGCGGGCTTCAGCTTGGCCAGGGCCTCCATGCTCTGGCCGTTTCGGATGCCGTTGTCCTCCTTGGCCCACTGGGTGAACTTGGGCGGGAGGGGAACGGGCGCCATTTCCTTGAGGAAGCGCCCGCGCTTGGTGGCCGCTTCGGCGCGGTTGTGGCTGAGCATGGCCAGTTCGTCCTGCTCTTTTCGGGTGGTGTTGAACTCCTTCGCCAGGATCTCCGCCGTCTGGCCCATGTTGATCTTGGTGTTGTAGTCCGTGAGGCCCTGGAGGAGGCCGATGACGGGGCCGAAGTCGGCGGGCCGGAAGGAGGCCATGACGCCCAGGCGTTTGCCCAGGGTCCGGGCCATGCCCAGGGCCGTGAACTTGTCCTGCGCCGCCCTCTTGAAAAAGAGGGGGATGTTGCTCATGGATTCCACGCCGCCCGCGGCCACGTACTCCGCGTCCCCGCAGGCGATTCTGTAGGTGCCCTCCATGATGGACTCCATGCCCGAGGCGCAGTTTCTCGCCACTGTGAAGGCGGGCACGCGCTCGGGCACTTGAGCCATGAGGGCGATGACCCGGCCCACGTTGGAGGCCTCCGGCGGGTTGCCGATGCAGCCGAAGATCACCTCGTCGAGCTGGTCGGGCCGCACCCCGGCACGGTAGAGGGCCTCCGTGAGGGCAATCCTCCCCAACTCCTGGGCTGGGATCTCTTTGAAGAGCGTGTTGAACCGGATGTTTGGCGTCCGGGCGCCTCCGACTACGACCACGTCTCGCATGGGCTACCCTCCGACAAGAGGCAAGTATACTCCGAGATCACGTGTGAGTAAAAGCTCTCCCATGGAAAGAAGGACCCCAGCTTGACAGTAGTGGCGCCCCGATGTACCTTGCAGGTTGATAGTGAGTGATTACACTCTCGGAGGGAGGCCATGGAGCTCATCATCGACGACCGCAAGAGGGACACCAAACTTCCCGCCATCCTCAGGGCGGCCCTGGAGCTGTTCACCGAGAAGGGGATCCACGCCACCACCACCAAGGATATCGCGCGACGGGCCGGTGTCTCGGAGGGCGCCCTTTACCGCCACTTCCAGGGCAAGCAGGAGCTGGCCGAGGATCTCTACATCACCCACCTGTCTCACTTTACGGCCCAGCTCGACAAGAGCGTCCTGCCGCACCCCGGGTTCAAGGATCGCCTGGAGGCCCTCGTGGAGGGCTGTTTCCGTTTCTTTGACGAGGACCGGACCCTCTTCACCTACCTCATCCTCAGCGAACATAATGAGCTGGGCCGCACGACCAAGCGGGTGCGGCACATCCGCCATCTGGTGAGGGACATCCTCGTGGACGGGCGCCAGTCCGGCGAGGTGCGCGAAGGCGATCTGGAAGTCTTCGGCGCCGTCATCATCGGGACCATCCTCCGCGTGGCGGTCTTCCGAATCTACGGGCTCTTGCAGGGAGATCTGCGGGGGCAGTCCAAGGAAGTGGCGGAGGCGTGCTATCGCGCCGTGGGGAAATAAGACTCGGGGCGGCCCCTCTTGCCCCATGCCGTCCACCAGCGCCGGCTCGTCCATCCAAACCCTTCACGTTGGGCTCGCTTCTCGCCGTTTGGCGCCCGCGCGCGGCCGTGCTAGCCTGAGAGCGTCAGTTGGATGCGAGGAGGCGGGCCATGGGCATAAAGGACCAGTTGCAGGCCATCCAGACGGCGCACGGCGCCAGCAAGGAGGGGCTGAAGCAGGGGGCGAAAGTACTGGCCGAGGCCATCGCCGCCCGGCTCCATGTCAAGCCCGACGAGGTGGCCATCATGGTCCTGAATACGTCGGGGCAGACCCTCCTCTTCGTGTGGCCCCCGCCCCTCTTCGAAAGCGGGGCTGCCTTCCCCGCCGCCCACAAGACGGCCATGGCGTCCACGGTCCTCGCGTCCCTGAAGGGCAAAGTCGACAACAAGGTTTCCGAAAGCAAGCACCTGAAATTCTACGAGCTGGTTAAAGGATTGGAAACCAGCAAGCTCCCCATTCAGAAGATGGTGGCTCTCCCGCTGTATCTGGGGGACAAGAAGCTGGGCGTGGTGGAGGTCTCCCGCAAGGGGATGACCCCCGAAGAGGCGGGGCCCAACTTCACCCCAGAGGACGCCCAGGCGCTGGTGCTCCTTTGCAGGGACGCGGCCCCCGCGCTGGACCGGCTCCTCCCGGATGTGCTCCTGTAGTCCGCCTTTGATGTCCCGCGCCGACCCTTCACTCTGGCTCTCGGACCGGCCCGTCACGGTGGCCGTGGCAGGCGTCTCCATGGCGCCCTTCCTCCTGGAGGGAGACCACGTGGACGTCCTCCGCGCCGAGCCCCGTGCCTTTCATTGCGGAGACCTGATCGTCTTTCTGAGAGCAGGAGACGTCGTGGTCCACAGGTTTCTCGCAAACCGCGACGGCCGGTTTCTCGAAAAGGGCGACGCCCAGGCGCGGGGAAACTGGGCGGAGTGGCCCGCCGATGTGGGCCGGGTGGTAGCCCGCCGGCGGGGCGAAAGCCGTCTCGATCTCATGGCGCCCCCCTGGCCTAGCCGCATGGCCCGCCAGGGACGGGGGCACCTGCGGGCCCACCGCCTCGCGGTGTTTGCGGACAAGGTGCCCGGAGGCCTCCCTCGCCGGACTCTGCTGCGCCTCGGCCGGCTGGCGGCCTGTTTCAGAGTGAGGAGTGAGGAGTGAGGAGAAAACTCTGATCCAGCGGAGGCGGCCTCCTGTCCCCTAGCTCAACGACACTCCCAAGAGCCTGCCCAGCGTGTGGGTCACCACGGCCACCATGCCGCCGATACCCAACATCCGCAGGCCGCTCAGGAGCCAGCTCCTCCCCGTGAAGAGCGATAGGGTGGCGCCCACGGCGAAGAGAGCCGTGGCACTCATGACCGCGGAGACCATGACCCCCGCGGACCCTCCGGAAAAGAAGAAGGGAAAGAGGGGAATGATGGCCCCCGCCATGAAGGCCAGGAAGCTGCTCACGGCAACCTTCCAGGGTGATCCCAGGTCGCCGGGGTCGAGCCCCAGTTCCTCCCGCGCGAGGGTGTCCAGCGCCGAGCCCGGGGTGTCTACGATGGAGGCCGCGAGCTGATCGGCGGCCTCTTTGGGGATCCCCTTGGCCCGGTAGATGAGGGCCAGCTCCGCCGTTTCCTCCTCGGGCGACGCCTCCAGTTCCTCCTCCTCCTTGCCGATCTCCCGCTCGAAGAGCTCCCGCTGCGACCGGACCGACACGTACTCTCCGGAGCCCATGGAGAATGCCCCGGCCAGCATGCCCGCCACACCAGCGATGAGGATGCTCTTGACGTCCTGACTGGCCCCCGCCACGCCCATGATGAGGGAGAAGTTGGAGACGAGCCCGTCGTTGACGCCGAAGACGGCGGCGCGGAGGGAGCCCCCCGTGTCCCGGCGATGCCATGATTCCCCGCTCAGGATCGAAGGCCCGCCCTTCTCCATCCCTTCGAAGACCTTGGAGTGAACCTTCTCCTGGCGGTCCATGCCCAGGGCCTTGGCGTCGGGCTGGGCGGCGTAGCCGCCGTCGGCGTTCTTCTCGATGCCCATGAGGATGGGAACGATGCTTCCAGGCCCGAAGCGGCGTGCGAGCAAGCCGAGCATCCTGGTTTTCAAGCCCGGTCTCGGCGGTCCGGCCGTCTCCCCGGCGGCCTTGAGCTTCTCGATCCAGACTTGGGCGTGGGAGCGCTCCACCCCGGCCAGCTCCCTAAAAATGGAGGCCCTCTCTTCGTTCTTCTCGGCCTCGGCCATGCTCTCGTAAAGCACCGCCGCGTCGAGCTCGTCCTTCAAATTCATCCGAAACCGCGCGATGTCCGCCTTCGATACCATCGGGTTTTCGCCGTGAGCGCCATCCTGGGTCATGGCCGTCTGCCTCCCGCTTGGGGTGAGAACATTAGGAGGTGAGGACGTACGAACCTGGGAGGGAACGGCGCAGACCCCGATAAGTCATCGTTCACAACCCTGCCCGCTTGTCCTGCTCTCTCCCACTCGATCGTTG
>JAKBES010000309.1 GCA_021833665.1 Acidobacteriota bacterium | reverse complement strand
CGTGAAGCCCATGATCCGGTAATTGGAAGGGTGGACCTTGAGCAGCAGGCCCGTCGCGGGTCCCGCGGCTTTCCGGTAGTCGGAGAGCCGAGTACGGTTGGTGGTGCCCACTTCTCTCAGGCGCGCTCCGGAGGCGGCCATCACTTCCGGGACGCGGAAGCCGCCCCCGATCTCCACCAGCTCGCCTCGGCTCACGAGGGTATCTTTTCCCGCCGAGAGGGTGTTCAGAGTGAGGAGGACGGCGGCCGCGTTGTTGTTCACGACGATCACCGCCCGGTCCGTGTCGAAGAGGTCCCCTGCCGCCCGTTCGAGGCGGGCATCCCGGTGGCCGCGGGACTTGGCGTCCAGGTCCACCTCCAAGTCCACGTAGCCCTCCAGCAGATCGCGGGCCAGATCCAACCCCTCGGCCGAAAGGGGCGCCCGCCCCAAATTCGTGTGGAGGACCACGCCCGTGGCGTTGATGACCCGGCGAAGGGGCGGCGAGAAGAGGCCGGAGAGGAGGACATCGGCGCGGCCCAAGACGGCCTCGGCGTCAATCGCGCCCCCGCTTTCCCGCCATCGCGTCCGCGCCTCGTCCAGGGCAGAGCGCACAGCCCTTTTTACGGCGGCGGCACCATATCGGCGCCGCTGCGCGGCGGCTTCGGGACGGGCCAGGAGGACGTCCATGCGGGGAGGGCGGCCGCTCACGCGGGGGTCCCCTGATTCAGCGCAGCCCATAGCGGCGCCGGGTCGCTCAAGTCAAGAAGGAAGAGGTCAGGTTTCAAAGCCTGCAGCACCGAGGGCTCCGTCAAGCCCGTGGCCACGGCAGCGCAGCGGACTCCCGCGCCGCGGGCCGCCTCCACGTCCCTGGGCGAGTCTCCGACGAGCCACGTCCGTTCGGGCGGAAAACGCTTCCCAAACGCTCTCTCGCACCGGGCCACGGCCACGGGCACGAGGCCCGCGCGGGCCTGGGCGTCTTCGCCGAAGGCGCCCAGAAGGTCGCCGCCCTCACGCCCTGCGCGAAAGTGGCCATCCAGACCCATGAAAGCGAGCTTCAGGAGGGCGCCCTGGGACACGTTGCCCGTCAGGAGGGCGAGGTCGTGGCCGCGGCTCGGCGCCGAGGCCAAGAGCGCCGCAACGCCAGGGCACAGGTGCTCCTCGGGGTTCGGAGGACGCTCGTCCTTGAGGCGCCGGATGTAGAGGGCTAGGAGGTCTTCCACGGCCCGGGCGGTAGGTTCTATCCCCATGGCTACCAAAGTTTTCAGGGCGATCTGCGTGTCCAGCAGGCCGTCGAATGGAAAGGGTTGCCGGGATCGTCCAGCGTACAGCTCGCCGAGGGCGCGCTCGAAGGCCCGCCGTCCCACGCCCATGGGACGGATCAAGGTGCCATCAATGTCGAAGAGGAGAAGGGCCACGCTCAGCTCCTGCTGAAGCGCCATTCTAGTGCATCCGAGGCCGTGGCGGAATGGGGGCTATGCGATGACGTGATGAGGAGATGAGGGGAAGGGGAATTTCGGATTTGGGATTTGGGAAAAGCGATAGCCCAAGACGGCGGGTCCTGAAGCGGATGTGTCGTTTCACTTTACTTTTTACTTTTCACGTTCTCGCTCTTCACTCCTCACTCCTCACTCCTCACTCCTCCCTGCCCTAAAAATTCCCCTTTTGAAACTCCTCGATGGTGGTGAGCCCTGCCTGGATGGCCTCGATGGCGCGGGCACGCAGGGGGACCATGCCGCCCTTCACGGCCTCGCGCTCCAGGGCCCGCTCGGCGGCACCTCGCGCGAGGGCTTTGCGGAAGGCAGGGGAGGGCGAGAGGGTTTCGTAAAGGGCGATCCGCCCCTTATATCCGATGTTGGCGCAGTCGGCGCAGCCCTGCCCTTGTGACACGGTGCTGAGCCCGCCCGCCTCGTCGGCCGTGAGGCCCATGAGGCGGAGGGAGCGCTCCGATAGGCCCGTGGGCTGGGCGCACTTGGGACAAATGCGGCGCACGAGCCGCTGGTTGATCACGAGGAGGAGGTGCTGGGACAAATCCGCCGGGGCTACCCCCAGGGCCAGGAGGGCCTGGATGGACGTCACGGACCGGTTGGCCTCCAGGGTGGCGATGACCAGCATCTGATTCGTGAATTTGGGGACGGCGGCGGCCATGGTGGGAGAATCCAGAATGTCGCCCAGGACGCACACGTCGGGCTGGATGTTGCCCACGGCCTTCAAGGTAGTGAGGGTGGCTTCGCTGTCCTTGTTCTCCCCGAGGGACACTTGAGAGACGTTGGGCACGGGGCAAACGCTCTGGGCTTCGATGCTCATGACCTTGCGCCGCCCGTCGGAGGCCAGGTCGCTCATGACGGCATAGAGGGTCGTGGTCGTGCCGTGGAAGAGGGGGGCCGTCACGAGGATGAGGCCCCGCTGGGCCGTGAGAGCGGCGCGCAAAAGCTTTTGGTCGTCCCCGGGAATGCCGAGCTGATCGTAGCTCTTGAGGAACGTGTCCCGGTTGATGAACTTGATGGAAAGATTCTCACCGAATCGGGTGGGAAGGCAGTGGGCGATGACCTCGTAGCGGCTCTCCCCCGACCGCATGACGACGCGGCCCTCCTGGGGCCGGTCCGTCGCCAGTGTATCGAGCCGCAACAGGCGCTTGAGTTCCCGCGTGACGCCCTCCTGCATGGCCCGGTCCATGGGTTTGGCCCGGTAGAGTGTGCCGTCGATGCGGAGGTGGACGGAAAACTCCTCCTCCTTGGGTTCGAGGTAGAGGTCTGAAGCGCCGCGCGCCAGGGCCTTTCGAACCAGGTCCGTGGCGGCTGCGGCTGCGGGGCTCGGTTCGCGCGGTGTGTCGGGCTTCGGCTCCGGAGGCGGAGTCGGGGCGCCGGCGCGCACGAAGGGCGCGAGGGCTTCTTCCACCTCTTCCCGGGTGGCGCGCATGGGAAGGATCTGGCACCCCGTGAGGTGCTGGATGTAGTCGATGGTGTCACCGTCGCCGGGGTTGGCCATGGCGAGGGTGAGGAGTTCCTTGGTGGAGAGCTTTTCCTTGCTGACGGGCACCACGTGGCGTTTCAGGCACTCCTCGGGGCCGATGGAGGCGATGAGCATGGGGTCGAGGGCCGTGTCCCGAAGCGACAGGTTCATGACCGGCCGGTGCAGTTCCAAGAACGCCGCCAGGGTCTCGTGCGTCAGGAAGCCCAGTTCAACCAGAATCTCGCCGAGGCGGCTGCCTCCCTTTTCCTGGTGTTTAAGGGCCACGAGGAGCTGGTCCGAGGTGATAGCGTGGGCCATGACGAGGGCCTCGCCCAGGGGGCCCCTGGCCTTGGTGAGCATCTCCCGGTCCTGGATGATCTCAGGGGAGGCCGAAGACCAGAACTTATCGTGGTAAGACTCGGGGGCGATGCAGAAGCACTGGAGGCAGAACGGGCACACCTTCGTCGGCCGGTTCGGATTGCACGAGCACCAGACCGCCGCGGCGGCGTCAAATTCACCCAGGCAGTTCCAGCACTGGACCAGATATTCGCTCAACCTTAACTCCTCGGTCGAACTATCATAAATCGCTACGGCCTCGTCAAGCAACAGGCCCGGTATCGCGGCGCCGACTTCATTGACCCCGTTGGCCTCTGGCGGCTATACTACGGCGTCTACACGCCGGGCGCGGGACTCAGGGGGTCCGCGCCGGGCCCGCCGCAGGGTCCCCGGCACCGGGCCGGGGGGACGCCTGCGGGCGGGGGGGAACCGTCCCTGAGCACAGTGAAAAGGAGCAGCACGATGGCCTTCAAGAGCGTCACACCGCCCGTTCATGGCGCGCCCGTCACGATGAAGGGCGGCGTCCTCCAGGTTCCCGACAACCCCATCCTTCCGTTCATCGAGGGCGACGGCACGGGGCCCGACATCTGGCGGGCCTCCCAGCGCGTCTTGGACGCGGCCGTGGAGATCGCTTACGGCGGCAAGAAGAAGATCGCCTGGATGGAGGTCTATGCCGGAGAGAAGGCCTTTCACACGTTCGGTGAGTGGCTGCCCGATGACACGGTGGAGGCCTTCAAAACCTACCTCGTGGGCATCAAGGGCCCCCTCACCACGCCCATCGGGGGCGGCATTCGTTCCCTCAACGTGGCCCTGCGCCAGCTCCTGGACCTGTACGTCTGCCTGCGCCCGGTGAAGTACTTCAAGGGCGTTCCCAGCCCCGTGAAGGCGCCCGAGAAAGTCGACATGGTGATCTTCCGGGAAAACACGGAGGACATCTACGCGGGCATCGAGTGGAAGGCTTACAGCCCCGAGGTGAAGAAGGTCCTCGACTTCCTCATCAAGGAGATGGGCGTCAAGAAGATCCGGTTCCCCGAGTCCTCGGGCATCGGCATCAAGCCCGTCTCCGAAGACGGCTCCAAGCGCCTCT
>JAKBES010000039.1 GCA_021833665.1 Acidobacteriota bacterium | reverse complement strand
CAGGGGACTCACCGTGGACCCGGCGACCGGAACCCTGTACGCCGCCACGGCCGGCAGCGGCGTCTACAAGAGCACCGACGGCGCCGCGAGCTGGACCGCCGCCGGCCTCGCCGGAGGCAATTTGTCCGAGATTTTCGCCGACAGCTTCGGGAACCTTTACGCGACGGACTATTCGTCGGGACTCTTCACGAGCCCCGACGGCGGCACGACGTGGCCCTCCATCTCCGCCGGCCTCGGCGGCAATGACGTCAACGCCATCGCCCCCAGCCCGGCGGCGAGCGGCGCGCTGCACGTCGGCACCACGAACGGCGGCATCTTCGGAACCACGAACAACGGAACCACCTGGACGGCCCAGAACCTCGGCCTGGGCTCCCACCTGACGGTCGGCTCGCAGGCCGTGGATCCGGCCAGCCCCTCGACCTTGTACGCGGGCGGCGCCGACGGCCTGTACAAGAGCACGGACTCGGGCGCCAACTGGACCAAGATCGCCTTCTCGGGAAGCACCGTGAATTCGGTGATCGCCGATGCGAGCCTGTCGCCGACCCGGCTCTACACGTCGGTCTGGGGCTCGGGCGTCAACGTGAGCACCGACAGCGGCGCCACGTGGACGAACATCAACCACGGCGCCTTCCTCACCAACATCCTCTGCGTGGGGCAGGACCCGGCCAACGCCTTGATCCTCTACGCGGGCACCAACGGCAACGGCCTCTTCAGGTCCATCAACGGCGGAACCTCCTGGACGGACGTCTCCGGCGGCACAGGAGGCCTTCCCTCTAACCAGAACTACTGCTGCCTGGCCTTCGACCCGAACCATTCGGGCACGCTGTACACGGGCATTCAGTTCAGCGACGCGATCTACAAGACGACTGACGGCGGGACCACCTGGGCGCAGGTCTTCAGCGGCTCCGACTTCGGGGTCTACTCCATCGCCGTGGCCCCGTACGATTCCAACACGGTCTATGCGGCCAGCTACGGCAATACGAACGGCGTGGTGAAGACCATCAACGGGGGCAACACCTGGTCTCCCGCGAATACGGGCTTCTCCTGCCTCGGCGTGTACGCCGTGGCCCTCGATCCCGTCACGTCCGGAACGGTTTACGCCGGCGTGGGCGGCTGCGGCTTCTCCACGGGCGTCTATAAGAGCATCGACGGCGGCGCCTCCTGGACCGCCATCAACTCCGGCCTGAGCAACACCATGGTCCACGCCATCCTGGTGGACCCCACCAACCGGGCCAGGCTCCTCGCCGGCACGGAGGCGGGCCTCTTTACCATGACCCAGGAGGGACCCGTGGTGACGGCCATCACTCCCGCGAGCGGGCCCACGTCGGGCGCGACCACCGTAACCCTCACGGGCACCTCCTTTACCGGAGCCGCCGCCGTGAGCTTCGGCGTGGAACCCGCCACGAGTTTCACGGTCGATTCGGACACGCAGATCACGGCCGTCAGCCCGGCGCACGCACCCGGGGTCGTGGACATCACCGTCACCAGCCTCGCGGGGACCAGCGCCACGTCGGCCGCCGATCAATTCACCTACACGTGTCCCGCCGTCACCCTCTCACCAACGACCCTGCCGGGAGGATTCGCGGGCGCCTCCTACTCCCAAACGGTCACCGCCAACGGAGGCGATGGGCCCTACACCTACCAAGTATCCTCCGGCTCGCTTCCCACCGGGCTCGGCCTCGACAGCGCGGCCGGCGCCATCACCGGCCTGCTCTCCGCCGCCGGAACCTTCGACTTCACGGTGACGGCGACGGACGCCAGCAATTGCGAGGGGTCCCAGTCGTACACCGTCACGGTTCTGACCTGCCCCACGATCACGGTGAGCCCCAACCGGCTGGCCCCTGGAGTCGCGAACACCGCTTATAGCCCCGTAGCCTTCACGCAGACAGGCGGTGTGGGTACGGCCACCTGGACCGAGACGGGCGCGCTGCCCGCGGGTGTCACTTTCACCGACAACGGGAACGGCACGGCGACCCTCACGGGCACGCCGGCCGGCACGGGCAACTTCCCCATCAGCGTCACCGCAACCGATGCCAGTGGCTGCACGGGAAGCCAAGCCTACTCCCTGGTCGTTGCCGACCCGCCCGTGCCCGCCTCGGCCCCCGGCCTCACGGCGGCCCCGGCCACCGTGTGCCTTGGCGTCCCGACCCTGCCGCTCTCCATTACGCCGGAGCTGACGGTCACCGATGGCTCTGAGGTTCTGGGCAACCTGCTCATCTCCAACGTCCCCGCCGGCGCCACCCTCTCGGCAGGCGTGGACCAGGGCTCGGGTACGTGGCTGCTCACCCCGGCCCAGCTCACCGGCCTGACGATCACCCTCCCCGCCGGCACCTTGTCCTTCACCTTGAGTGTGCAGGCCAGCGAGGCCAAGCAGGCGGTCCTGCTTCCGCAGGCCGATTCTTACGTGGACTCGGCGAACCCATCTTCCAACTACGGAACCTTGGGCAACCTCCAGGTGATGACCTATAGATCGACGACGTGGGATTCCTACCTCCGGTTCGACCTGTCGTCCCTGCCACCCGGCGCCGTCATCACGGACGCCACCTTCTCGATCATTTTCTACAACGGATTCGCTTACGGCGGTGACGGCAACCACTATCTGTTCTTCGTACCCGACGACACCTGGACGGAGACCGGCATCACGTGGAACAACCGCCCCGCCTATACGGCCCCCTATCTGGGTTACTGGTGGCCGTGGAACGACAACACGCCGCGGTACTGGACCTTCGGCGTGGAGGTGGGCCCCACGGTCCAAACGAAGTTCGCGGGCGACCAGTGGGCCTCCTTCTGCATCCACAATGGCGGCGGCTACAGCGGTTTCTACTACTCCCGCGAGGCGGGCGCCGCGGACAGCCCCAAGTTGGCCGTCAACCATGATCCCGCTTTCACGACGCAGCCCCTCACGGTCACGGTGACCTCCCTGGCGCTCTCGCCGGCTTCGCTACCCACCGGCACGATGGGAGCGGCGTACTCGCCGGTGGTCTTCAGCCAGACGGGCGGCGTGGGAACGGTCACCTGGTCCGAATCGGGCGCGCTTCCCGCGGGCATGACCTTTGACGCGGCCACGGCGACCCTCTCGGGGACGCCCACCGCTTTGGGGAGCTATCCCATCACGGTGACGGCCACCGACTCCAACGGCTGCACCGGCTCCCAGAACTACACCCTCACCGTCGTTTGCCCCGCCATCACCTTGTCCCCCGCCACCCTCCCCGGCGGCATCGTGGGAACGGCCTACAGCCAGGGTGTGACGGCCACGGGAGGAACGGCGCCGTACACCTATGCTCTAACCTCCGGAGCACTGCCTGCGGGCATGGTCTTGACTCCCGCGACGGGCGGCCTCAGCGGCACTCCGTCTGCGGCAGGCACCTACACCTTCACGGTGACCGCGACGGACACCTTCGGATGCGCGGGGAGCCGGCCCTACACCCTCACCATCCTCTGCCCCGCCATCACCCTGTCCCCTGCCACCCTCCCCGGCGGCATCGTGGCTGTCCCTTACGCGCAGACCGTGTCGGCCGGCGGCGGCACCTCCCCTTACACCTTCGCGGTCACGGCAGGCGCCTTGCCTCCCGGCCTCACCTTCAACGGCGCCACGGGTGCCATCACCGGCACGCCAGCGTCGGGCGGGAGCTTCTCGTTCACGATCACTGCCACGGACGCTTACGGGTGCCAGGCGAGCCTGAGCTACGTGCTGGCCATCGGGCTGTACGACTCTTCCTACAGGGACGACAACGGCCGCTCCTCGGTGTGCCTCAACAGCAAGACGGGAGACTGGCAGTACACCGTCCTCTCCGGCGCCGGCAAGGGCGTCTACACGGGCAAGGGCACCGTCACCAAGACGACCGACCGGTGGACCTTTAGATCCGTGGCGGGCTCGCCCCGTCTCATGCTCCTCACCTACTATCCCCAATTGTTCATGGCCACGGGTTCGCTCGGAGGCACCGACTTCGTCTCCCAGCTCTACGACCGGACCACGAAGGACGATCCCTTCACCTGTTCACCCAGGTAAGGTTCCCTTAAGGGAAGCACCCATGGGGCGGCCTTCGGGCCGCCCTTTTTCTTGCTCGGCCCTCATGTCCTTCGGTGGCCCGGACGTCCCCGGCGGGCAGCATGAGGATTGCGGATAAGGCGGCGCCACTCGCGTCTCCCCGCGAGCGGGCGGCGGGAAAGGATCGTGTTTCGCTGCGGACTCTTCGGCACCGCGCTCATATCTGCTGGAGCATCTGATTCTGGCAGGGCGTGTAGCGTTCCACACGCAGGGGAGATCAAACTCCCCGGATCAGATCAAACAAATGGCCGTGTACATCATGATGCGTCTCGCGTCTCGCTCGATAGATCAGGGAGCCGAATGCGAGGGACGGTCACTCCCCGCTTCCTTTCCTGGCATCCCCTCATCCCGGCATCTCATCATTTCTGCATCAGGCCACGATTTTCCTGAGGATATGGTAGGCCACGAGCAGGAGGATGGCGCCCACCACGGCGCCGATGAACCCCGCGCCTTGGCCCGCCTTGTACCACCCGATCATCTGGCCGAGATAGGTGGCCACGAAGGCTCCGGCGACGCCCAGGAGCATGGTGATGATGCAGCCGCCGGGATCCCGTCCGGGGGTGAGGAACTTGGCCACGATTCCCGCCAGCAATCCGATCAGCAACGTCCAGAGAATGTGCATTGGGTCCTCCTGTTTCAACCACGAGTCCCGCAACTTCGCATCTCGTTCTCCTCCTACCCTATCACCTTCGGGAACAGATTCAAGCCCATCGTCTGAACGGCGATGCTTCCGAGAGGCGAGAAGACGCGAGATAAGGGAATGTCCGGATACCGGGATGCCGGGATGAGGAAAAGCGCTTCGGGGCCGGCGCCAGCTCCGCTTTCTGCCTCCTGCCTTGCGTGTTTCCTTATCTGTGGTGATTTGTCGCTCTAGCAGGGGGCTGAGACACTCGCATGGGCCGCGCGCAAGAGGCTTGGGGGCCATGTGCTAGGCGGGCGACGACGGCAGGGTGGGCCCCCTTCCTAGGAGCCGCAACAACGCAGATGGCCCCCCATTCCACGCGCCCAGAGGGGTGCCGCGGCACGGGCAACGGGGCCCACGGGAGTTGTTCAGCAGCCTGCTAGACGCAGCATTGAACGGCGAGTCGGAACTCTGGGTCTTTGCTCTTCACTTTTCTCTTTTCACTATTTGCTTTTTACTTTTCGCTCTTTCCTGTCCCCGGTACGGCATTGCGCTTCCGCATGCGGATCTCGCTGCCGCCGTGGGTGTATCGAACCTCGTCCATGAGCTGGTTGATGAGATAGACGCCCCGGCCGCCCCCGCGGAAGATCTGCTCCGCCAGGAGGGGGCTGGGGACCTGGGACGGATCGAATCCCGAGCCGGGGTCGCGGACCACGATGAGGATGCCCCGCGCCGGATCGCATTCCACGCACACCCGCACCTGCAGGTTGGGGTCGCTTTTGCAGCCGTGGATCACGGCATTGGCCAGGGCCTCCGAGACGGCGAGACGGATTTCGAACTCCTGTCCCTCCGCGCACCGCATTTCGTCCACGAAGGCCATGATGCGGTCCACCACGGGAGGAATGGCGGCGGCCTCCCCGGCGATGACCGCGTCGAACTTCAGCGTCAGGCTATCGGCGTCGAATTCGCAGCCCGGTGTCTCGGACGGAGTGTGAATCGCCTCGGGTTCGTCGCTCATCGTACGCTCCTGAAGCCATGCTAATGCGGATGCGGCTGGGATGCCACTGTCTGGGTGTCCGCGGGAAGCCGCCGCAGGACCACCAAGGTTCGGTCGTCGGCGAAGGGCACGTCCTCGACGAACGCTTCCAGATCCCGCTCGATGGCCTGGGCCAGGTCCCCCGCCGATTTGAGGCGGTTCTCCACGATGGCGCGCTCCAGCCTCTCGACCCCGTACTCCTCCTCAGCAGGATTCCTCGCCTCCACGATCCCGTCGGTGAACAAGACGAGGGCGTCTCCCGGGGCTAGGGTGACGGCCTCGCAGCGGTAAGCGCCGCCAGGGAACATGCCCAGCGGCACGCCGGTGGCCGAGAGCTTTTGTAGTGCTCCGGACTGCCTGACGAGCAGGCCGGGGTTGTGTCCGGCGTTGGCGTAGCGCACCGTCCCCGTGCCGGGGCGAAGGACGGCGAGCAGGGCCGTGGCGTACCTTTCAGGGGCGGTGCGCCGGTGCAGCAAGGTGGAGACCCGTGCGAAGACCCGGTCGGGGGAGCGCCCCGCTTCCAAGGGCGCGGCGCAGAGGGCCTCCAGCGATGCGGTGAGGAGGGCGGCTCCAAGGCCCTTGCCCGACACGTCCACCACCAGGAGGACGAACTCTTTCCCCTCCTTGCGCGTCAGGACTTGGAAGAGGTCGCCGGAAATCTTGCGCGAGGGTACGTTGAAGGCCATGACCTCGTAGCCGGGCGGCTGCGGGATGTGCTCGGGATAGAGGGCGACCTGGATCCTTCGCGCCAGGGCGATCTCGTCGTCCAGGCGCCGGCGGGCCGCGGCCTCCTCCGCTAGGGCCACGTTCCGGATGCGCAGGGCCGCCACGGAGGCCAGGGACGTGAGGAGCTCCAGGTCGTCCTCTTGAAACTGCCGCGCCACGGAGCGCGAGCACAAGGCGATCATCCCCAGCGTGCTGCCGTCCGGTTCGAGCAGTGGAGCGGCGATGAGGCTGTGGACGCCCGAGCGCATGACGCTGTCCGAGGCGCCGAACCGTTCGTCGATCTGCGCATCCTGCACCAGGGCGGCCTGGCCCTTGGCGACCACCTCCTCCGAGAGGGTCCTGGAGGTGAAAAGGGTCTGGCCCTCGGCGGCGGCGGGTTTGCTCACGGCGCGGTAGACGGTCCCGTCCGGCCTGGTGAGGAAGACGCCTCCCTCCTCGGGTTTGAGCTGCTGGAACGCCCGGTGAAGGATCAGTTCTAGGAGGTCGTCCAGGGCGACCGTGCGCGCCAGGGCCCGGTTGACTTCCATGAGGGTCTGCAAGCGCTCGGCGATCCTGCGGAGCTGGACGTGCTCGGCTTCCGCCAGGGCCTTAAACTGCCGTGACGAGGCCTTCAGAATGTCGGAGGCCGGGCGCAGGAAGGATTGGCCCCGGATCTCCCCGCTCGATGGGGACGGGGTGGGCCGCTCGCCAAGCCCCACGCCGATGGTCAGCCGGCACCCGCCGAGGGCGACCACGTCACCGGGAAAAACGTCCCTGGGTTCGGTGAGGAGCTCCCCGTTTACGCGGGTTCCGTTTCGGGACTGGAGGTCGGCGATGTGCCAGCCGTTCCCGGTACGGTAGATGCGCGCGTGCTCCCTGGACAGGGTGGCGTCGAGGATGACGAGGCCGGCTTTGGACGAGCGGCCCACGGTGAAGGTTTCCGCTTCGAATCGGCGCTCGAAGGCGCCGCCGTGGCTCGGCTCGATGGTCAGGAGCAGGACGTCCGAATCCAAGTCGCTCACGGTATCGCACCCTCCCCTCGGCGTGTCTCTGGCAGAGCCTTTTCCATAATCTAAGGCGGGATTCGCACATGCGCCACGGAGGGCCGCCGCCGGAGGGGATGCCCAGGCCGTACCGCGCCTAGCGAATGCGGTCCCAGAGCGCGGCCAGGCTTCCCTGGCCGAGGAGCGACGCGGGCTCGGAGGGGCGCTCCTCGCCGGGACCGGCGATCCACCACGCGCTCAGGCCCAGACGGGTCGTGGGCAGGACGTCCCATCCCCAGTCGTCTCCTACCATGAGGCATTCCCCGGGCTCACGCTCGAGGCGGCCGAGAATCTCGATGTAGTAGGCGGGATGCTGTTTGGATGCGTGCATGGTCTCGTACGTGGTGACGAGGGCGTAGGGAAAGTCATCCGCGCCCACGCCGGCCCACTGGAGGCGCTGCTCGATGGCGGTGCACGGAAAGAGGGGATTGGTGGCGATGGCCACTTGGAGGCCTCGGCCGAAAGCCCAGCCCACGAGAGCGCGTGCTTCGGGCGCGGGGCGGGTGAGGGATCGCAGTTTGGGAAACTCCTCGGCGTAAAACCGCCGGATGTGGGGCTCGAGAAGGGCTCGCTCCCAGCCGAGGGCGGGATAGAACGCCGCCGCGAAAGCCTCCTCGTTGGTGGGGCCCGTGCCGTCGTTGGCGTCCATGGCCGCCGTGGCTCGCAGAAGCTCGGGCACCAGCCGCTCGGGCGGCACGTAGCCCGCGAGGAAAGTGCCCAAGGCGTTCAAGTAAGCCGGTACGAAGACCTCCATGGCGTTTTCAAGGAGGGTGCCGTCCAGATCCAGCAAGAGGGCTTTCAGCATGCGGTGCTCCTAACCCCTGCGCCATAGCGCCCGCAAAACAAAGGGCCTCTTGGCTCCGGCCATGGTGCCTAAAGGGCCTCCAAGAAGTGTAGCGCATTCCGCGCTCCTTGACCCCTTCCGGCCAGCGGCCTATGGTGGGCTCATGATGGACAGGGCGCTGCTCTGGGTGATGGACCGCGAATAGATGGGCATCGAGGGCGTGTTCATGTAACGTCGGGTGCGCTTCGCCATCCTCTGGTAAGGGGCGAGGGAAGGCCAGTACGGCAGATCGGAGGCACCATGGCTGGATGGCGCGAGATCGTTCCGGTGGGACAAAAAGCGGCATCGTGGGCCGCCGCACAAGCGAAGAGCCCTCGCGCGCGGCGCTGGTACTTCGGAGCGGTGGCCGCGGTGCTGCTCTTCGCTCTTCTGGGTTTCACCGCCGTGCCGCCGGTTTTGAAGGCCTATCTGGTGCGGACTCTCTCGGAAAAGCTCCACCGGCCCGTGGCGCTCCGCGTCGTCCGGTTCAATCCCTTCACCCTCACGGCCACCCTCCAGGGGTGCGACATCAAGGACCGGGACGGCGTCTCGCCCTTCCTGTCCTTCGACGCGCTGACCCTCAACGCTTCCCTCCGGTCGATCCCCGACCGCGGCGCCGTGCTCAGCGCCATCGTCCTGAAGGGCCTCCGCCTGAACCTCGTGCGGAACCAGGACGGGTCCTACAACATCTCCGATCTACTCGCGCCCTCGCCCGGCCAAGCCTCGGGCCGTCCGCTGCGCTACTCCCTCAACAACATCCGCGTCGTGGACTCCTCCATCCTCTTCGACGACCAGCCCAAGGGGGCGCGCCACGAGGTGACGGGCCTCAACCTCGCCATCCCCTTCCTTTCCAACCTGCCCAGCAAGGTGAACGTCTATACGGCTCCCTCCCTCAGCGCGAAGGTGGACGGAAAACCTGTGGAGCTCCACGGGGAAACCAAGCCCTTCAGCCGCAGCCGCGAGACCTTCCTCTCCGTCAATATCCAGGGAATGGATCTGTCCCGCTACCTCCCGTACATCCCCGCCGGTATGGGGTTCCGAATCGAGTCCGGCATGCTCAGCACCGCGCTCAGGCTTACGTTTCTCGAAGACGGTCTGGGGCAGCGCAAGCTCATCTTGAGCGGCGACGCCGCGCTGGGCAAGCTCGTCCTCAACCAGCCGGACGGCGCTCCCGTGGCCCGGTTGCCGCGCCTGAACCTTTCCATCGCGTCCGTGGATCTCCTCACGCTGAGGGGGATCGTGACGTCGGTGACGGCGGAATCGCCGGAGATCTTCCTGGGCCGCAGCCCCCGTGGTATCTGGAATCTCGCCGCGCTGTCCTCGGACGGCAAGGGTCCGGCGCCGAAAGGGGCGGGCGCTTCCTCCTCGGGGCTGAACATCCTGCTGGACGACGTGGAGCTTTCGGGGGGAACGGTCCACCTGGAGGACCAAGCGGTCCAGCCTCCCTTCAAGGCTACCCTCTCGCCTTTCGATCTGCGGGTGCGAGGGCTGGATACGGCCCTGGACCGGCCCGCGCAGGTAGATATGACCTTGACCACCGACCAGGGCGAGGGGGTCAGGCAGTCCGGCACCTTCTCCTTTTCTCCCTTCACGGCTCGGGGCCAGGTCGAGACCACGGGGCTGCGCCTCGTGCGCTACGCGCCTTACGTTCGCGGCCTCCTGCCCTTCGAGGTGGAGGAAGGCCGATTGAGCCTCTCGGGCCGCTACGCCTTTTCGGCGGCGGAAGGCAAGAACACTCTGCAATTCACCGAGGGTTCCGCCACCGTAGAAGGCTGGCGCCTGCGTCTTCCGGATGAAAGCAAGAACTTCCTTGAGCTTCCCTCGGCCACCGTCTCCGGCCTCGCCGTGGATACGGCCGCCGCAGAGGTCCGCGTCGCCTCTCTCGACGCCTCCGGCGGTCGCCTGCGGGCCGTACGCGCCGCGGACGGTAGCCTCGATCTCTCTCGCCTGGCCGCCGCGCCTTCGCCATCTCGCGCCCCCGCGTCGCTGCCTGGCAAGGCCGCCTCGGCCAGCCCGCCCTGGACCGTCACCCTCGACGCGCTCCGATGGAAGGAGTTCTCCGTGACGGCCGAAGACCGCGCCCTGCCTCACCCGGCGGCCTTTGATTTCCCCTCCGTCACGCTTTCCGCCGAGGGGGTCTCCACGGCCCGGGACCGCCGCGGATCGGTGGCGCTCCAGGCGTCCATGAAACCCTCGGGCCGTCTGACGGTGTCCGGCCAAGTGACGCTCACTCCTCCCTCCGCGGCGTGGGACGTGGCCGTGGACCGCCTTGCCCTCCTGCCCTTCGAACCCTACCTCACGGGCGCACTGGCCATCGATCTCACCGGCGGAAACGCCTCGGCCAAAGGGAAGGTGGCGGTAGCCATGCCCGAGGGCAAGCCGCTTCAGGCCTCCTTCGAGGGCAAGGCCAACGTGGATGCCCTGTCCACCGTGGATAGGGCAAGCCTCGAGCCGTTCGCGAACTGGAAGTCCCTCCAACTCGACGGCGTGAAGGCGCAGGCGGACCCTCCGAGCCTCACCGTCCGTGCCGTCTCCCTCTCCGATTTCTACGCCCTCATCATCGTCAGCCCCCAGGGCAAGCTCAATCTCTTCGAGGTCCTCCATCCGAACACCGTCCCGCCGGTGCCGCCGGGCGGGCAGCTCTCCGCGCAACAGGGCGGCCCCGCCGAGCCTCCGCCGGCGCCGCCGGGCGGGCAGCTCTCCGCGCAACAGGGCGGCCCCGCCGAGCCTCCGCCGGCGCCTGCGGCGGCCTCTGCTCCCGCCACCGCCGTTCCGGTTCGGGAAAGCGTGGAGATCCCTGCTATCACCCTCTCGGGAGGCACCATCGACTACACGGACCACTTCATCAAGCCCAACTACTCGGCCAAGCTCACGGAGGTGGTGGGCAGCCTCACGGGCCTCTCCTCGCGCCCCGGCACCCTCGCCGACCTGAAGCTCAGCGCCCACCTCGACCACCAGGCGCCCATCGAGGTGACGGGGCAGATCAACCCCCTCGTCAAGCCGCCCTACGCCGACATCAAGGGCAAGGTCACCGACGTGGAGCTGAGCCCCCTCTCGCCCTACTCAGGCCGCTACGCGGGCTACATCATCGACAAGGGCAAGCTCAACATGGACGTGAGCTACCACGTGGAGAACAACCACCTGGAGGCCAAGAACCACCTCTTCCTGGACCAGTTCACCTTCGGCTCCAAGGTGGACAGCCCCGAGGCCACCAAGCTCCCCGTCCGGCTGGCCGTGGCCCTCCTCAAGGACCGCGAGGGGCGCATCGACCTGGACATCCCCGTGAGCGGCTCCCTCAACGACCCCAAATTCAAGATCGGTCCCATCATCCTGAAGATCATCCTGAATATCCTCGTGAAGGCCGCCACCGCGCCCTTCGCCCTTCTCGGCCACCTCTTCGGCCACGGCGAATCCCTCAGCTACCTCGCCTTCTCCCCCGGCACCGCCACCCTCGACGCCGCCGCCCAGAAGAAGGTCGAGCAGCTCGAAACGGCTCTCTACAGCCATCCCGGGCTGAAGCTGGATATCACGGGCCGCTTCGACCCCGAGGCGGACAAGGAGGGCCTCAAGCGCGCCCTCGTCGAGCGGGAGGTGAAGGCGCAGCGGTTCAAGGAACTGCTCAAGAAGGGCCAGGCGCCTGCCTCCGTGGACGCCGTCCAGCTCACGAAGGAGGAGTACTCCAAGTATCTCTTCGAAGCCTACAAGCACGCCAAGTTCCCCAAGGCGCGCACCGCCATCGGCCTGGTCAAGAAGCTGCCCGACGACGAGATGGAGCGCCTCCTGCTGCTGCACGCCGCCGTCACCGAGGACGACCTCCGCAAGCTCGCCCTCGCCCGCGCCCAGGGTGTCAAGGACGCCCTTCTCAAATCCGGCAAGGTTCCCGCCGAGCGCGTCTTCCTCGCCGCCGAGGGAACGGCCTCGGAGGAGGCCAAGAAGGCCGGTTTGAGCCGCGTTGACTTCACCCTGAAGTAACCCCCTGGCCGAGCCGGCGTCGAAGATTCCGGGGGAGCCGTCCTTGAGGATGGAGACATTCACGGGCTGCGGATCAGGGGCTCGCGTCTTCGATGAATCGCCCCGAGAGGTACGCCCGCGTTTTGGGGTGCTTGGGCCGGTTGAGCACCTCGTCTGCGGGACCATGTTCGATGAGCTTGCCGAGGTAGAGGAAGATCACGTAGTCCGCCAGCCGCCTCGCCTGCCGGATGATGTGCGTCACCAGGACGATGGCATAGTCCTTCTTCAGCTCCAAGAACTTTCGCTCGATGTGCTCGGCCGAGAGCGGGTCCAGGGCCGACGTGGGTTCATCGCCCAGGATGACCTCCGGTTCCACGGCCAGGCCCCTGGCCAGGCAAAGGCGCTGTTGCTGGCCGATGGACAGCCGCGCCGCGGGACTGCGAAGGCGGTCCTTCACCTCCTCCCACAGGCTCGCGGATCTGAGCTCGCGTTCCACGATCTGGTCCAGCGTCCTGCGGCTTTTGATGCCGTGGATGCGGCAGCCATACGCCACGTTGTCGTAGATGGACATGGGCAGGACCTGCGGGCGCTGGGACAGGAGGCCCATCTTCTTGCGCAGGGCGGACACGTCCGTCCTGGGGTCGTAAATGTCCTCGCCGTCGATAAGGATGCGGCCCTTCACCGTCACCTCGTCCTGCAGGTCGATGAGGCGGTTGAAGGACTTCAAAAGCGTGGTCTTGCCGCACCCCGACGGCCCGATGATGGCCGTGATGCACCGCTCGGGGATGTCGATGCTGATGTCGTCCAGCGCCACGTGGCCGCCGTAGGCCACCGTCAAGTGTTGGACCTGGATGTGCGGGAATGCCTCCAACTGGATTTCGTCCATCCGGTATTCGACGTTCAAGGCCGCCCTCCTACCTGATCACGTGCCGGGTGAACCGCCTGCCGAACCACCGCGCCGTGAGGCTGATGGCCAGAATGAGCGCCGTCAGGACCAGGGCCGAGGCGTAGCCGCGCTCCTGGACCTCCGGGAAGGGCGTGGCCAACTGGAAGAAGATGGCCAGGGGCAGGGTGGCCACGGGTTTGAACAGCGAATAGGGAAGGAAGTCCGTATAGCTGGCCGTGAAGAGCACGGCCGCGGCGTCTCCGATGCCCCGCCCGAAGGCCGTGAGGACGGCGGCGAGCAGCCCGGGGTAGGCCTGCTTCACCACCACCTTGAACGCCGTCTCGAAGCGGGTGGACCCCATGGCCGCGGAGGTCTCCTTGAGCCCGAAGGGAACCATCTTGAGGACTTCATCCATGCTCCTGGCCATGATGGGCAGGATGACGAGCGAGAGCGTCAGGGTCCCCGCAAGGAGCGAGGCCCGCATGCCCACCGCCATCATGACCGTGAAGCCGAAGGCCCCGTAGACGATGGAGGGGATGCCCCAAAGCACGTCCAGAAAAAAGCGCACGGCCAGGGCCAGCCTGGAGCGCTTCTTGAGGTAGATGTTGAGATAGAGCACCAGGGGGAGGCTCAGCGCCAGGGCGAGGGCTGTGGAACCGAAGCCGATGGCGAGAGATCCCAGGATGGCGTTGAGAATGCCGCCGTCCTTGCCCAGGTAGTAGCCGCCCTTGGGAGCGCTGATGAGCATGGCCACGTTCAGCGCCGGGAGCCCCTTGACCAGGATGGTCCCCAAAATCATGGCGAGGCTCGCCGCCAGGATCAGGGCCGCCCCCACCATGAGGACCTTGAAGATGACCTCTTCCACGTGGCGGCGTCCCATCACGCGTCCCTGCTTTCAAAGCGGAGGAGGATGCCCCACCCGGCCATGTTGAAGAGCGTGGTCACGGCGAAGAGGACGAGGGCCGCCATGAGCACGGCGGCGTCGTAGAGGGGGATGGACATCATCTCGCCGTAGGTGTTGGCGATGAGGGCAGGCAGCGGATAGGCGGCGTCGAAGATCGAATGGGGCGTCACACGCATGGCGCAGCCGCACACCATGAGAACGGCCATGGTCTCCCCGAAGGCCCTCGACAGTCCGAGGATGACCGCCGCCGTGATCCCGATGCGGGCCTTCCTAAGGACCACGTGCTTTACGGTCTGCCAGTGCGTAGCACCCACGCTCAGTGAGGCCTCCCGGATGGCTTGGGGTACAGTGCGGAGCACCTCGTCCGTCACGGAGATGATGATGGGCGAGATCATGAGTGCGAGCACGATGCCCCCCGAAAGCGCACAGTACCCGGTGAAGTTGTCCGACCTGAAGGGGAAGAAGGGGAACCGGGCGCTGAAGAACGGCATGAGGTGGTCGCGCACCAGCGGCACCACGGTCACCACGCCCCAGACGCCGTAGACCACGGGCGAGATGCCCGCGAGCAGGTCGACCACCGGCTTGGCGAGCTCGCGGGTGCGGTGGTGGGCGTATTCCGACAAGTAGACGGCCGTGAGCAGGCTGAGGGGGATGGCGATGGCCATGGCGATGGCCGTCACCCAGAGGGTGCCCGCGATGAAGGCCCCGAGGCCGAAATGGCCCTGGGCCGGCTGCCACAGCGCGGAGAAGAGCAGCTCCCTCAGGCGGGTCGTGTCCAAGACGGGCCGCGAGCGCTGGTAAAGGCCGAGAGCCATGAGAACGCTGAGGCTCAGCACGGCCACGCTCAGCGTGAACATGGACCGCCTGGCGAGGCTGTCTCTTAGCTTCCTCAGGTCCATGGCTGGCCCCCCCTCGCCGCCGGACCGCCGCGAGCGCGGCGGGGCCCCGGCGGGCGTCCGGCCTATCTCACCCGCTTGAGTTCCTCCTCCCGTGCCGTCTTGGGCAGCGGCAGGCTTGTGCCCACCGCCTCGACCACTCGCGTGCCCTCGTCCGAGAGGGCGAACTCGATGAAGGCCTTAGCCAGGCCCTGGGGTTTGCCCTTGGTAAAAAAGTAGTTGTTGCGGGAGACCGGATAGGCTTTGCTCTCGATGGCCTGGGCGGCCGCCGCGCGCCCCGCGAAAACCTCGTCCGGATCGGCCACGCCGCTGCCGTCGGCATCGATGGGCACGAGGGCCAGGCCGGGCAAGATCCTGCCTTCCCTGTCGAACACGTAGCTGAAGTTGGAAAACCCTATGCCCACCGGATCGCGCTTCACGGCCTCCAGAATGCCCGGATCGCCGAAAATGCCTACTCCCCTGAGATCCTCCTGCTTCTTGCCCAGGTAGGCGGCCCAGCTCGCGGCGGCCCCGCAGGAGTCGGACCGGGTGAAGAGATGGACGGAGCGGTTCGTGGTTCGCCCCGCGAGGCTGTCCCACGAGATGGCCGAGCCCGTGATGTAGAGGTCGATCAAGGTTTGCCGCTTGACACCTCTCCTGTGCAGGTCGGCCAGGAAGGGATTCTTGTCGCTCATGACGGCGAAGACCGCGTCGTGAAGCACGAGGACAGGGACGATGCCCCTCTGGATCTCGGCGGGGTCCGGCTCCCGCGATACCATGCCGATGTCGACCAGGCCGGAGATGGCATCGGCCGCGCCCTTGCCGGCGCCGCCCGCGGACACGTCCACCCGCACGCCGGGATGGCCCTTCTGGAACGCATCGGCCCAGGCGACGGCCGTCGGATAGATGGCCCACGCACCGGAGAGGGTGAGCGTTCCATCCATCTCTGGCGCCCGCCCTTGGGCGAAGGCGCCCACGGACCACAGGATGAGGGCGGCAAAGGCACAACCACTGAGCTGCTTCATGTCCACTCCCTCCGTTGAATGCCGATATCGCGAAGATCTCGCGGCTCCTATAGCACTCTAATAACACTCTAACAAACAACTCCGCCCCTTGGCAAGCCTGTAAGCTGGATTCAGAACCCGGAGTGGAGGCACACCAAAACGCACGGCGCGGGAGGGCGGGGCGCCCCATCTGATGAGAGTTGCCTTGAAATGAACCTTTTGGGGGAAGTGCAATGTGAAACGGGAAAACCGTTATTTGCAGCGCTGAAGGAGTTCTAGATCGGGCGCAGGTCGAGAGGAATGTCTATCAACTTGGATGCCGCCCCGCGGAGGAAAGACGGTGGCGGGTTCGGCGTGGACACATCAGGCTTTTGGGGCGACGGCACTTCGGAAGAAGAACCAGAACGCCGCCACCTGCTGCGGGTCCCAGCCCTGGCCCTCCACGTGGCCTTGGGTACCGTAATCCGCGCCCTGGATAAGGCCGCTGAGCGAGATGTAGCCCAGCGTTCTTCCTGAAGCGTCGAAGATGGTGCCGTCCTCGCGGATCCGCCCCAAGGTTTTGAGCGCCGCGTCTTGAACGGCGCCGTTTTGCTGCACTCGCCCTATGATCCGGTGCGAGGCATCTTGGATGCCGCCATCGGCCTTGAGAAAGGCCACGGCCTTCTGGGCGGTGTCCAGAACGGCCCCGTCGGCTTTGAGCGTATACAAGAGTTTGTTGGCCTCACTCTTGATGAGGGTATCCGCGGCCGAGGCGGCGGCGGCGGCGAGGGCCAAGAAGAGTGCGAAAAGAAAGGTTCGACGCATGGTCGCCATGGCAGCCCTCCCTGAAAGACGAAGCGGCATCAGCATATCACGGGGCCCGTCGAGACTCACGCCCAAAGGGCGAGAGCGGCGGCCGCGGCAAGCAAGCCCAGGACCGGGAGCAGGCACCCGCAACCCAGGCATCCGCGACCGCGCCCCAGCGCTACGCGGAAGAGTCCGCGGCCCAGGACCGTGCCCACCACGGGCAGCGAGGCGATGGCCACCTGCGCCGCGGTTTGTCTCCATCTCTCGGCCTCCTCCTGCTCGAGCTGCTTCTGAAGCTGGAGCCGCTGCACGTCCACGCGCTCCTTGCGCTTCATCTCCTCCCGCGTCCGGACCACCTCCATCTCCTGCGTGCTAGGTACGAAGGTGAGGCGGGATTCGCAGAAGTCGCACAGCACGTCCACCTCACCGGGCGGAACCTTGAGCGGAGCCGAGCAGTTCGGGCAGTGGAGTTCTTTCGTCTCCATGGGACGATGCTAGCACCTTCGGGAGGATCGGCGTAAGGAGGCGGGAAGGGGGAAATTCGGAAGTCGGAAAGCGGAAGGAAGGGGACAGGGGATAAGGGACATGAAGGAGGTGGGAGAATGCCCCGATGGGGGAGGGGCTGCCCCTCACTGTTCACCGCTCACTCCTCACTCCTCACTTTCTGCCCTCATACTCTCCCCCTGAGCTTAAGGGACATGTAGTTCGAGATGACGCTGTGGCCCTGCTGGAGCTTGAGAATACGCTGATTGCGCTTCTGAAGGGCCAGGGTGTCGGTCTGGTCGGGAACAACGGAGCGCATGTCCCGGAGCAGCTTTTCGATCTCGAACTGGAGTTCGCGCATCTCCTCGACGGTGAGGCGCTTGAGATTGACGGGGGAGGGCAACACGTAGCCGTCCATCAGCGAGTTGGCCATGGCATACGCCGAGCCGCCCATATAGGCCATGCGCGCCTCCCCTGGGGACAATCCCCTCTCGGTTCTATTGTACTGGCTTGGCCTCATGACAAGTCAAGGGGGAAGCAGGAGGGCGAGAGCGGAATTCGATGGATCCCTACATCTCGTATTCGCCCAGCTCTTCTGGGCTGAGTTTCGCGAGCCACCGCCTGAGCGAGTCCACGTCGTCGTCGCCCTCTTCCACGTCCGCGGCCCTCTCGTAGAGGCTCGCCTCGACGAAGATGGGCGAACCCGTGCGCACGGCCATGGCCACCGCATCGGAGGGTCTGGCGTCCACGTGAACTTCGTGGCCTTCGCGCATGAGGACCAACTCGGCGAAATAGGTGTGGTCCTGGAGGTCCCGAATGAGCACTTTCTCCAGGCTGGAGCCCGCCCCCTCCAGGACCCGGCAGAGAAGGTCGTGGGTCATGGGCCTGGGAACCGGAATCTTTTCCATGTGAAGCGAGATGGCGTTGGCCTCGTAGTGGCCGATCCAAATGGGAAGCATTCTTCCGTCCTCGTCGTCCTTGAGGACCAGGATGGGCATCTCCTTGATGGGGTCTACCAGCAGGCCATGGACGTGCACTTTCTGATACATGTCATTCATCTCCCAACCGCAAAGAATATAG
>JAKBES010000038.1 GCA_021833665.1 Acidobacteriota bacterium | reverse complement strand
AGGCCGCCCGCCACCCCTCCCGGCGCCCGCCCGGACGCCAATCTTCGCGACCTCCTGGCGCCACCCGAGTATCTCCGGCGGGCCAAGGCTTTAGATTGAAATTGTGCCTGGGACGAACGGCAGCCTCGGGCTTGCCAACGCCTTTGATCTTGGTGTTTCGGGGGCAAGAGAGCGCCTGCGCCGTCGCCGCGGTGGGCCCTCAGGGGCGGGTGAAGGACCAGGGCGGCGACGACTCTCCGTCCGCGTTGACCACCGTCACCGCCACGGGCGACCCCTTGGGGAGCATCCCCTTGAGCTTGGCGCCACCCTTGGCCACCGCAAGGGACTGGTTCTTGAAGGCCGTCTCGGGGGCCGCGCTCCCATCGATCCTGATGGAGCACCCTTGCTTAAACCCTTCTCCCGTGACCTTCAGGCGAAAGGGGCTCTTGGCCGAAGCAACGGAGGTGATGGAGGGAACCGCGGCCACGGGCCAGGAGGAGGTTTGTACACCCAGGGGGCGGACCTCCTCCTCGGCGCGGGCCTGCGCCGTGGCGATGCCCTGGCCGGGCGGGTCGTAGTATTCCACCTGGGTCAGAACGAGTTTGCCCGCGGAGCCGAGGAGCGGATCGGTGTTCCAGATGGCGCCCACGATCCAGGGGCCGCTCGCCCCGTACTCATGGCTGTCCCCCGTGCACTGGGTGTATTGGGGGACGGTCTGGTCGTTGTAGTAATGCTGAAGCTGGTAGACGCCTCCCACGTCGATCTGGCCGCCGCGGACGATGGTCAGCGTGCCCTGCGGCCCCGTGACCATCTCCCAGAGGGGCATGCTCGAGCTGAGGGAGTCTTGAATCCCGTCGATGGTGCAGCCGGCCGGGTTCTTCTCGTCGGCATAGTGCATGCCCAGGGCACCCGATGAGTAATCCATGTAATCCAGTGCGCCGGGGATGGGGTGCACGCGGCAGTACGTGATGATCTCGTGGCGGCGCGGGTAGAAGAAGTGGTCGCGCTGGGTCGCGTACCCGCTGTTGGCCCCCAGGTAGGAGCGGATGGCGCGAACCGGCCCGTCGATGTTCGCGAAGAATCCCCCGCCCCCTTCGCTGAAGGTCACCTCGGTCCTCCCGCAGTTGCCCGGATAGAAGACGAACTTGTGGTGGTCCAGGATGTTGACCCCAGACGACGTTCCCGCGGTGATGGACAGCCCGTCCCTGACCCAGCGGTCGGAGAAATGGAGGCTGTAATAAGGCGTCAGGACGGTGCTGTCTTCCGGGTTCGGACCTTGGTTGAAGTCGTACGCCGAGGGGTAGGTCCCGGAAAGGAGGTTGTACCGGTACGAGACGCCCTCGCCTCCTGCGGCCGGGTCCAAACTGCCGTCCGAAACAAAGAGATACACGTAGGCTCCCTGGCCCGTGCCGGGATCGGTGAGCGCCGCCTCGATGGCGGGCGCCGGCAGGGGGAGCACCCCGGAAGGCCGGGGTTCGGCATCAGGTGCTTTCGATCCCGCCTCCCCCGCCATGAAGACCAGCTCGTCGTCCGCGTCGAAGGTGGGGTCGGGATCGGGGCCTACGAGGGTGCCGGGATCCGCGTAGGACGTGACCGTAAGGCCGGCGGGGGCATCGTTGCGAACGGTGCCCACGTCCACTTGCTTCCGCTGGTCCACCTGCAGCGGGATCTGAACCCAGCCTCCCTCATAGCGAAAGGCCACCAGACGCCCGGGGCTTTGTCCTTCCAGGTGCGGGATCTCGGAGCCCGTGCGGACCACGGGTTCGTCGGCCCTGGGGCCCGTTATGGTCTGGGCCGCCGCGGGAACCGAAACCCATACCAGCATGGCGGCTAGGAGGAGGCAGCCATACGTGCCCGGTTTTCGGAGAGAATATGTGGTGAAGGCCATGGGCACTCCTCAGCCCCAAATATAGGTGGCAAGACGGCACTTGTCTCCTATAACGCCGAGGCCATGCATCTGTATTGCTTCTCGTCAGGCTGGGATCCCGGCGATGGTCGCGCCATTCTGGGGCAGATTCGAGGGCCCAGGCCATTCGGCGAGCGGCCGCCCTACCTCCTTGCACCCAGCTTCATCGCGTATCGCGGTTTGCGCCTCGCGTCTCGCGTCATCGCTCCCCACCGCGAGTCCCTCCCTCGACATCGTGGATTCCCATCTTCCGTGAGGGACGGGAAGGGGGCAGCCCCTTCCCGTCCGCCGGCCAGCGGGGCAATGCCTCCCGCCGCATGGCCCCTCACAGATCGTCAAGCTTAGTACCCGTCATCTCGGTAGTTGCAGTTCTTGGTCACCGGGTCGTTCTCCGGTATTTCCGTCTTGCGGTCGATCTGGGCCAGCGGGTCCCCGACCTTCACCTTGTTCCCATTGCTGTCGACGCCCCAGGTCCAGTACTTCGGAGGCTTCAAACCGTCGGGCACGGAGACGAGCGGCGAGAACCCGAAGGCGGGCACGACGGCCTGGTACTGGGTGATGGCGGTCTTGGTCACCTTGAGGACCAGGAGATCGAAGGAGGCGATGAAATTCTGGCCCCACTGCATGTCCGGCCAGTGGAGGAGGATGCTGTTCCTGGCGCAGGCCGTCGTGTCGTCTGCCGACTGGAAATGCGTCGCGACCGTGAGCCGCGGCTTGGGCTCGATCAGGCTCATGATGTATCCGAAGGCGCCGAAGGGGGAGTGGGAGCTGTTGATGACCTTCGTCATTTCGTCGACGGTGGCGTCCCACTGCGGTCCGCTGCTGGGCTGCTTGAGATGCATGTTCTTCATGGCCCACAGTTCGGGCGGCAGGCCCATTTCGTGGATGAAGACGTCCACGCCGCTGCTCCCGTTGATGGCGTTGCCGACGCTCAGGTACTCGGGCTTGGTGTCGCCCGTGAAGATCATCGAGAGGCCCTTGTACTCGAGCTTGTAGCCGATGGAGCCCTGCCGGCAGTGAATGACGGGGAAGTGGGTGATTTTCACGCCCGTTTCGGGGTTGTTGTAGGCGACGTTGTCCCCCTCTTTCTCGCCGAACTTCTGCCATTTCAGCTCGATGGGGACGAGGGCATAGCCGTCGTCGGCGGGATCGTCCCCCACGGGGACGGGGTCGCACGGCAGGCCCCAGCTCTTCCGGGTGGGGCGCGGGTACCCCTCGTAGGCCGAGGCCTGGAAGGCGAAGCTCTCGGTGCACCAGCGCATGGCCTTTCGGAGCGCCTTGCACATGTCCTTCGTGCCGTCCTCGTAGTAGTCCGGGGGGGCCTTGGGGTTCTTCACGCCCGACCGGCTGGGGCCCCAGACGTACAGGGGGGAGTAGCGGCCGCCGCCCGGACCGAAGCAGTAGAGGTGCGTCAGGTCGCTCATGTGGTCGGCGTGCAGGTGCGTCAGGAAGATCTTGTTCATGCGCGAGTACTGGATGTTCATGGCGCCGTAGTTGGCGCACACCCCGGAGCCGCAGTCGAAGACGAAGCTGTCCGCCGCATGGCCGTACTGGGGGTCATCCAAGTGCTTGGGATCGAGGACCCACGGGCCCACTTCGACGAAGATGCTCATCTCCGCTTGAGCGCGGCGGACCGGGGGCACCATGGACCCCAGGAAGGTGATGCGCATCTCTCCATCATTGAGCGCGATGTTCGGGTCGTTCTTGTCGTTCGGGTAGTACTTGTTGGGCAGGCTGTCAAAGTACGTGTATTTCTGAGTGTCGTCGATGTCGTCCGGATAGCATTTCCCCGGGGCGGGGCACTCGGTGGCCGCTTGGACACCGCCCGCACCTGCGGCGATGATGCCGCCCCCGACTGCCAGGCCCCCCAGAGCCATGGCTGAGCGCTTCAGAGCCTCTCGCCGCGAGCATGTCTGGGGAGTTTCTTTTTTGGGATCGTCCATGGTCTCCTCCTTCATTCACAGAACGTCTCGCCTCTCACCACTGGTTTTTATGGCCCAATCACCTCCAAGAACGCTCAGTCCTGCTTCTTCTCCAACAGCGGAGACCACGTCCGGCCGGCGATCACTTCGCGAATGGCGCGCGCCAGCGTTTCCGGCGCCTCGCGGTTGGTCACGTATCCACGCGCCCCGGCGTTCCTTGCCTGAACAACGGACTGAGCGTCGTCGTTGGCCGAGAGGACCAGGCCTGGTGGACTGCCGGGGCGCGAGGCCATAGCCCGCAACAGGCCGAGCCCCCCTTCCCCTCCCCTGGAGAGGCCCATGATCACCACGTCGGCCTCGGCGGGCATGTACCGCAGGGCCGTGGCCGCATCGCTCGCCCACCGGCAGATCACCATGCCCTCTTCGGCGAGGAGCATTTCCAAGCTCTGCCTCAGATCGGCGTGTTCCGCGACCAGAAAAACCCGGATCGGCGTTCCCCCCGAGGGTGCCAAGGTATCCCCCCTTATGGGGAAACGGTAGATCTTTCGTTCGCGCTTGTCTGTAGAGGAACTTGCTTACACGACAGATGCGAAGGGCTACTCCGCGGCCCTGGCCGCCGCGGCGCGGCGGCGGAGTTCCTCCATGCCGTGCGCGCCGAGCTTCTCCTGGATGCGTGCGTAGTAGGAATCCACGGTGCGGCGGCTTACGCCGAGATCTTCGGCGATGGCGGCGGTGGTGTACCCCTCCCCCAAAAACTTGTACACCTGGAGCTCCCGATGGCTCAAGGGTTCCGCTCCTCGCGCGTGAGGGGGCATCGCCTCCAGAACGCTCTTGGCGCGCGGGCTGGCATAACGCCGCCCCGCCAGGCTCTCCCCGATGGCGAAGGTGAGCACCGAGGAGATCTCCCGCTTCGTCACGTAGCCAGAGGCCCCGGCGGAGAAGGCCTGCTCGATGTGGAAGGCGTCCTCGTGCATGGAGTAGACCAGAAGAGGCACTCCGGACACGAGGCTCGTGAGGGTCCGCAGAAGCGTGAGGCCGCTTTCTTTCCCGAGCGAGAGGTCCACCATGACAAGGTCCGGAGAAGCGGCGGGGATCTGCTCCAGGGCAGCATCCGTGTCTCCCGCCTCCCCGCAGATCACGATGCCCTCCTGCTCCAAGAGGAGGCGCAGCCCCTGCCGCACGGCGGGGTGGTCATCCACCATGAAGAGGCGGATGGGAGCCGGCGCATCCCCGCTCATAGATCACCCTCTCGATTCACGCCCGATGAAGGGAGGGGCACGGTGCAGGTGAGGAGAGTTCCTCCGCCGGCCGCGGAACCGATGAAGAGCGAGCCGCCCATCAGCTCGGCGCGGTGCCGCATGATGCGCAATCCCATGCCATCTCCCGCGGTATCCGGGGCCATGCCGGTGCCATCGTCCCCCACGAGGAGCCGAAGCGAGTCGTCCTTGTGGGAGAGTTCGACCCGGATGTGGCGCGCCTTGGCGTGGCGGACGGCGTTGTTCACGGCCTCCTGCGCAATCTGAAAGAGCTGGCTGGACATTCCCCTATCCGCCGGACGGGCGGCCCCGTCGTGCACGAACTCGCACTCAACGGCCTCCGAGGCACTGGCGCGGCGCGCCAGCTCACCCAGGGCCGAGGCGAAGGCAGCAGGGGAGAGCTGTGCGGGGCTCAGCCCGCGAGCCAGATCGTGGATTTCGCCTACGGAGGCATCCAGTAGCTGGGCAATGGCATGGATATGCTCAGCGGTCGCGTCTGGCCCCCGGACGGCCAAGGCGTTCTCTGCCACCTTGCACCGCAGGAGGGCCGCGGTGATCTGCTGGCAGGGGCCGTCATGAAGCTGATGGCCCACGGCCCGCCGCTCCCGGTCCGCCGTTTCCAGCAGCACCCGTTCAAGACGGCGCCGCTCCCGGGCCGCCGCTTCGATCTGAAGGGCCGATCTCTTCTCGGCGGCGAGCGCTCCGCGAAGGAATCCGACGAACCGGGTGAGGATGAACATGGCGGGCACCAGGGCAAACACGAGCATGGCACCTTGAAGGAGCCAAAATTCGGGCTTGGTGGTTTCTTCGCTGGGGAGAACGGGTACGGTGCGTCCCATGGAGTTTAGGATCGCCGCCCCCGCATAGAGCGCCAGGCTTATGGCCGCGGCCCCCCAGCCGGACCTGGGGCCCAGCAGGACCATGGCGTAGAGGGGTACACCCAGGAGGACTTGGCGTCCGCCGCCCTGCAAGCCCGTGGCGCCGAACATCATGCCGGCGATGGCGTACCCGGCGAACACGAAGGCCCAGGCCCTGACGGGATGAGCCAGATCTCGCGCAAGGGCCAGGAGGAGGATCAAGACGAGGACGGCCAAGGAGAACAGGCGAGACGTCAGCGGTGCAAAATCCGGTCTGGTCACGAAAACCAGGAGAAGGGGGACCGCGCCGATGCCTGCGGCCATCCACAGGACATAGCCGAGCGCACGCTTGCGCCACTGGAGAATACTGGCCTCGACCTCGCGGACTCCCGCCCCGGGACCTCCCTCGTTCGGGAGCCGGTCCTGATCCGCTGGACGCGTGTTCATGCTCTCGATCCCCGCTTTCGTGTTGGAACGCGGCATCTGATGGCCACTCGGCCCGAGAAGATAGTAGCAGGAGCAGGTTGAAATGTGGAACCAGGCCCCGGCCCACAGAACTCCGGCGAACCGGGCAGAAGGGCTCGGAGGCTGCGCGCGGAGGACTGGGAGGCCGCCCGCCGCGGAGCCGTTGACAGCGGAGCGGAGCAGCCGTATCGTGAGGCCATCACGGCGGGAGAACGGCCATCCAGCGGGCGACCATATTGGGCGTACCGGCCGCGTTTACGGGTGGTCCCAGGCCTGAGTGAAACCAGCGAGAAGCAAAGGCGGGCCCCAAGTCACGCCGCAATGGCGATGGACTGGAGGGCCTTGATCCAGGGAGGTATGGGACATGACGTCTAAGGGGATTCTCCACATCATCAAGCAGGGCGCCCGGCCCAGCGGGCGCGTCCTCACCGTCGCGCTGGCCGTCCTGGTTCTCCTCGCCGGCCTCACCCTCGGAGCGCAGACCATCACGCTCCTGCACGCCAACGATTCTCACTCGCACCTTGACCTTTGGGGGCCGAAGGCGGCCAACCTGGAAGGCACCCTCGGTGGCATCGCCAGAGTCGCCACGGTGATCGGGGAAACCAAGGCGGCGGACCCGAACGTCCTCGTGCTGCATGCCGGCGACGTCTTCCACGGCGACCTCTTCTTCAATGCCTACTTCGGCGTGCCTGAGCTCCAGCTCCTCCAACAAATCGGCTTCGACGCCATGGCCGTGGGCAACCACGAGTTCGACTTCGGTCCCGCCGTGCTCGCCAATTCGCTCTCTACCGCCTACGGCTCCTCCACCCTTCCCCTCCTCTCGGCCAACCTGGACATGACGGGCTACCCTGCCCTCGAGACCTGGATCAAACCCTCCATCATGAAAAACGTGGGCGGCGTGGAGGTGGGGATCTTCGGCATGACGGTTCCCAACGTTCCCACCAGCCAGCCCTCGCCTGTCGTGATTTTGGGTGGCGATGACCCGAGCGTCATCATGACCATCGCCGGCACCCAGGCGGCCATGCTCAGGGCCCAGGGCGCGCTGGTCGTCATCATGCTCTCCCACCTCGGCTACACCTATGACCAGGCCGTCGCGCAGAACGTACCGGGCATCGATCTCATCGTGGGCGGGCACGACCACTACGTCTTCGACCAGCCGCACGCCTTCACCAACCCGGGCGGCGGCCAGACCTACATCGTCCAGGCGGGCAAATTCTACCAGTACGTGGGCAAGATGCGCTTCACCTACACCGGCAGCGGCATTACCGTAGACGACTACCAGCTCATTTCCCTGGACGACACCATCCCCGTGGCGCTCGACGTCGCCACCGTGGTGGACCAGCTCAAGGCGGGCATCGTTCAGCAATACGGCGATGTCTACCAGACGGTGCTAGCCACCGCCGCCGCGGACATCACCACCACGTACGATCCGTCTAAGAAGCGCCGGGACACGGCCATGGGGGATTTGATCACCGACGCCATGCGGAACAAGACCGGCACGGACATCGCCGTAACCCCCAACGGCCTTATCTCGGAGGGACTCTGCCAGGGGCCCATCGTGGGAGACGACGTCTTCAAGCCCGTGAGCTACGGCTACGACATGGCCACGGGCCTGGGATTCAAGATCGCCACGTTCAAGATCACCGGCGCCAACCTCCGCGCCGGGCTTGAAGCGGGGCTGGCCAACCTGCCGTACACCGAGGACGCCTTCCTTCAGGCCTCCGGCCTCACCTACGCCTACGACATGCGGAACGCTCCGCTCCACCGCCTCAAGGCGGCATCAGTGCACGTCCACGGCAACCCGGTGAAGAACAACAAAACCTACACGGTCACCGCCAACGAGGGGGTGGTGGCCCTCCTGCCACTCTTCGGCATCCAGGTCACGGACATTCAGATGCTGCCCGACCTCGAATACACGGTTCTCAAGGACTACATCCAGGCCAAGGGCACCGTGAAACCGAGGGCGAACACGCGCATCAAGGACGTGGCCGCGGGCAAATAACGCGGCGGCCCTCAGACGAGGCCTTCGCGCAGAACGTACCTATGCCCGACAGGAGATCGCCTGATCACCCAACCACCTGATCACGGCGCGTTGGCGGGGACGCCTTGGGGCTAGGGGGAGCATAGGGAGTCCCCGGAAGCGGCCCCCACATGGGACGGCGGGGGCCGCAAGTTTCCGGTTCGCCATGAAAGACCTTGGAGCGGTGTTTGAATAGCTTTCGGGGATTCGGATTCATCGAGCCAGGGCTTACCAACCACAGGAGGACCCATGAGCCAGCTGTTTTCGCCCCTCTCCCTCAGGACCATCACCTTCCGGAACAGGATATTCGTGTCACCCATGTGTCAGTACTCCAGCGAGGACGGCCTCCCTACGGATTGGCACTTCGTGCACCTGGGCAGCCGGGCCGTGGGCGGGGCAGGACTCGTCATGGTGGAGGCGAGCGCCGTGACTCCCGAAGGGCGCATCTCGCCCGCGGACAGCGGCCTCTGGTCGGACACCCACGCCCATGCCTTCGGCCGGATCACCGCCTTCATCAGGGCGCAGGGCGCCGCCGCCGGGATCCAGCTGGCGCACGCCGGGAGAAAGGGCTCGACGAAAGTGCCCTGGGAGGGAGAAGGCGCCGTCGGCGAGGGCCAGGGCGGCTGGACGCCCTCCGCTCCCAGCGCGATCCCCTTCGCTCCGGGCTATCCCGAGCCAGCGGAGATGACTGAGGCGCAGATCGAGTCCGTCGCTCAGAAGTTCGCTGAGGCGGCCGACAGGGCGGCCGCGGCAGGCTTCCAGGTCGTAGAGCTCCACATGGCCCACGGCTACCTCCTCCACGAGTTCCTTTCCCCCCTGAGCAACCGGCGAACCGACCGGTTCGGAGGGAGTCTGGAAAACCGCATGCGGTTCCCCCTGCTGGTCGCGGAAAAGGTCCGGCGGGCGTGGCCTTCGGGCCTGCCCCTCTTCGCCCGCCTCTCCGTGTCGGACTGGGCGGAAGGGGGATGGGACCTGGGCCAATCCGTCGCGCTCTGCCACGCGCTGAAGGCCGTGGGCGTGGACCTGGTGGACGCGTCCAGCGGCGGCCTGGTACACGACGCGAGGATTCCCGCCGGGCCCGGCTATCAGGTCCCTTTTGCCGCGGCCATCAGGAAAGAGACGGACATGCCCACGGCCGCCGTCGGGCTCATCACGGAGCCCGCTCAAGCCGAGCAGATCATCGCCAACCAGCAGGCCGACGCCGTCATGATGGCGAGAGAGTTCTTGCGCGATCCCTACTGGCCCCAACGCGCAGCAAAAGCACTCGGAGCCGAGGCACCTTGGCCCAAACAGTATGAGAGGGGCAGGGTGAAGTAGCCCTCTGGCCGGGACCCGAAAAGGTGCCCTCTACCGCGAGCCCAGTGATGGCGTGTGACCCAGTGCATGCCACGTCTCGCGCTGCAAGAAGCTGTTCTCCACGTTGCCCTCCATCTCCAGAAAGAGGGACCAGGGCGCGGTGAAGGTCATGACGTGTTCGCCCAAGGTGGGGCGCACGTTCTTGCGGGCGGAGAGATCGGTGAGGCCCACCAGGGCGCGGGGGTGGTCCTTTTCCGCTTCGCGGTAGGCGAAGATGCCCATCACCTGGCATCCGGCGGCCCACGGGATCGCCACGTTTTCCTCGCAGGGACGGGTGTAATTGGCCAGGACCGTGAGGGCCGAAAGGCGGTCCGGGTCGGTGAAGAAGGTGACGCTCTGCACCTGTTCGCGCTCCGGGTCCGTGGCTTCCAGCGGCTTGACGAGAACGTACTTGGCGGGAACCTCCCTCATGGGCATGGAATCGAGGAAGCGGAGCGTTGTCTTGGCGTCCTTCAAGTAGCGCTCCCCCAAGAGCCAGTCGCCGGCGAAGCGCTGGCCGCCCGAGGACGCCAGCTTCGAACCCATGGCGGCGCCGCCCTCCCACTTCGCGTTGCCGTCCGAAAGGAAACGGCAGAAGCCGTCCACGCCTCCCGGGAAGTCCTCATACCGGTTGCCGAAGCCCAAACCCACCCCTCCTCCCCAGCAGCCGTAGGTCTCGCGGGAGAAGACCGCAGGGCGGCCGCGCGATGCCGCCTGAGCGAAGAGGCTGACCGCGCAGCCCCAGCGTCCCGGCTTGAATTCCACGGCATCCGGGGGCTTGTCGTCTGTCCACAGTAGGGCGACGGGGCGGCTTTCCATGGCCATGGCCTTGGCGATGCGGCTTTCCATTGAAGGTTCCTCCCGATGGCCGCGGGGCAACGACCCCGCGAGATTCAATATAGGAGCAAGGCAGGCGCCGGTTCAAGCACGGGGGCCGGCGCCTTGCCGCGCAGGGAGCCGTTAGCGTGAACGACGGGCGCTGGAGGGTATGGTTTGGCTTGGATCGTTGTTCATCAGTTGTGAAGCTGGGTGACAGCGGCACCTCGGAAGATGGTAGCCCGGTGCCTGCCAGCTGGTGATAAGGAGACGATCATGCGGACAAACCTATCGGCAGAGCGCCCATTCAGTCGAGCCCAATTGGACGCCTGCCACTCGTACATCCTCAGCCAACTCAGCGAAAGGCGGGAGAACTGGGCGGGCCTCCGGCCGCGCAAACCAGGGCCTGCCATTACGATTTCTCATCAGACGGGGGCGGGGGCCCACGAGATCGCCGAGCGGTTGGCGCTACTCCTACAAGAAGAAGAGACGCGCGGTCATGCTCCCTGGACGGTCTTCGACCGCCAGCTGATGGAAGAGGTGCTGACCGAGCACAACTTGCCCCAATCCCTGGCGGAGTCTTTGCCGGAGGACCGCCGTCCCTTAATCCGGCAGGAAATCGACGGCCTGCTTGGACTGGCCCCGCCCTCGTGGGTCGTGGTTCCGCAGGTCGCCGAAACGGTTCTGCACCTGGCCGAGGCCGGGCACGTCATTCTCGTCGGGAGAGGCGCGAACCTCATTGCAGCGAGGATGCCCCGCGTGTACCACGTGCGCATCGTCGCCTCCCTGCCGAGGCGAATCGAACGGGTGAAGGAGCTGGACCATCTGGCTCCGGAGAACGCCGCCAGGCTTATCAAGCAGGTCGACCGGGCCCGCGGCCGGTACGTCAAGGCCTACTTCCACGCGGGCGTCGATGACGGCCTGCTCTATCACCTCGTCATCAACACCGACCGCGTCCCGTGCCCCGAAGCGGCGCAGTTGATCGCCGACGGCGCGCGCAGGTGCTTTCAGGAGGGCGAGGGCAGCCGGTCAGGCGAATCCATCACCCCAGGTGGCCACACGGAGCCGCTGCGGCGAGCCCTCTGAAATGCGGGGGGACCAGCCGGCCCAACGCTCGCTCGGCGCGGAGTCCTCCCATCCCACACCCAGCGCAGGATACAGAGCGCTTGAGGGAGATGGCGGGTCCGTTCCGCCGACCGATTCGGCAAATCAGGGCAGGGAGTGTCCTCACCCCCTTGTGGGGTTTTAGGGGCCGCAGGGGGATGAGAGGCCAATCCGCCAAAACGTCCCATGCCCTGTCTAACAGGCAATGCCCGCGCGGGCAACCCCAGTTCGCGCGTACAATGTATTGAGGGGAAAGAGGATAGGTTTGGTCGGGGCGATAGGATTTGAACCTACGACCCCTTGGTCCCGAACCAAGTGCGCTACCAGGCTGCGCTACGCCCCGACCAGACCATTGAGTATACACAGGTTCGGCGGGATTGCCAAGGCGGGCGGGGCCCCGGGCGAGGCCCCGAAATGCGGCGGAGGCCAAGGGTGTTACCCTTATGTCGAACGGAGCGGATTAAGCGTAGGACCAAAAAGCAACCTTTTCTTCGGGGGGCCATTCCATGAATTGGGCGCACGCGCATCTGATTATCAACCACGTACCGGTGATGGGATCGGTGTTCGCCCTCCTCCTGCTCATCTGGGGCATGGTCAAGAAGAGCGAGGAGGTGCGCCAAGCCGCGCTTTGGGGCATGGTCCTCACGGGCCTCGCCGCGGGGGGCGCGTACCTGACCGGGAGCTACGCGGGGGACTTGGTCCAGACCCTGCCCGGGGTCTCCGCCGTGCGCATCTCCACGCACGAGGATGCGGCCCTGCTCGCGCTCATCGCGGCCATCGTTGCGGGGGTTCTGGCGGCAGCTGGGCTGGTCCTGGGCTGGATGCTCGGTGACGTGCCGCGCTGGTGCATCCTGGGATGCTTGGTTCTGGGGCTGGTGACGGGCGCGCTCATGGCACGGGCGGCCAATCTCGGCGGCGAGATCCGCCTTCCAGAGGCGCGGCCGGGCTTCGAGTGGCCCGCCTCACCGTCGCCCGTCAAGCCCGCACCAGGCGACTAGCGGGGGCGAACTCGATCACCGGATCAGCAGGTTACCCGATCACCTCCTCAGAATTCCCTCCAGGTGCGCCTTGGCGGACTTGAGGGCCTCGTCCAGCTTTTCGGTGAGCTTGCCGCCCGCTTCGGCGATGTCGGGCTTTCCACCACCGCCGCCGCCGATGATCTTGCCAAGGGGGCGGGCCAAGTCCACGGCCTTCATGCGGTCGAGCATGTCCTTGGTGGCGGCCACGGTGAGGCTGGCTTTGTCTTCGAGCTTGTTGCCGATGACGACCACGCCCGATTTGATCCGGTCCCGCAAGGTGTCCGCGAGGTTCTTGATTTCGGAGGGGGAGAGCCCTTCCACGCGGCGCACCAGCAGCTTGATGCCTTCCACCTCTTGAATCTCTTCCTCGGGAGCCGAGCCCGAGGCGAGCTGGAGGCGGAGTTTTGACACTTCCTTTTCAAGTTTCTTGTTGTCCACGAGAAGCTGCTCCACCGAGGCCGGGACGCGCTCAAAGGGAAGATTGAGGTGCCCGCTGACGGCGTGGAGGATGTCTTCCTGGGACTTGAGAAAACGGTAGGCGGGCATGTGCGCCACGGCCTCGATGCGGCGCACTCCGGCCGAGACGGAGTGCTCGGAGATGATCTTGAAGAGGCCGATGCGGCCCGTGCTGGCCACGTGGGTGCCGCCGCAAAGTTCCTTGGAGTAGCCGGGGACGCTCACCACCCGCACCTCCTCGCCGTACTTCTCGCCGAAGAGGGCCATGGCTCCGGAGTTCACGGCCTCTTCCAGCGGCATGACCTCGGTGCGGACCGCTTCGTCCTTGAGGAGGGCTTCGTTCACCCACTCCTCGATGCCGCCCAGGAGCTCGCGCTCCACGGGAGCGAAGTGGTGAAAATCGAAGCGGAGGTGCGTGGGGGCCACGAGGGACCCGGCCTGCTTCACGTGGAGGCCCAGCTTCTGGCGCAGGGCGGCGTGAAGGAGGTGGGTGGCCGTGTGGTGGGCCATGGTGGCGGCGCGGGAAGGTTCGTCCACCTCCAGGGTCGCCACGTCGCCCTCGCGCACCTCGCCGGTGAGCACCTGACCGCGGTGGAAAATGAGCCACGGCGCGGGCTTCTGCGTGTCCGTCACGCGGAAGACGCCGTTCTCCGCGCGGATCATGCCCACGTCGCCCATCTGGCCGCCGCTTTCGCCGTAGAAGGGCGTGCGGTCGAAGACCAGCTCCGCCTCTTCGCCCGGCCCGAGTTGGCCGACCCTCTCACCGCCGCGAAGGACGAGGAGGCACTTGGCCCCCTCCACGCGGAGGGTGGTGTATCCCTCGAAGTGCGAATGGACTCCCTCCTCCGAGAGGCCCCGGAAGTCCTGCGTGTCCATCTCCCCCTTCCAGGACTGCCTGGCCAGCTCGCGCTGCTTCTCCATGCAGGCCTCAAAGCCGGCCATGTCCAGCGCCAGGCCCTGCTCCTTGGCGATGTCCTCCGCCAGGTCCATGGGGAAGCCGAAGGTATCGTACAGCTTGAACAGGGCTTCGCCGGGGATTTCCTTGTCGTTGGGCGGCGTGAGGGCCGCGGTCACTTCGAGGAGGCGCTTGAGGCCCACGGAGATGGTGGACGCGAAGGACTCTTCCTCCATGAGGATGACCGTCTCCACGGTCTTGCGGTTTTCAACGATCTCGGGATAGGCCTCTCCCATCTCCTCGCACACGACGCCCACGAGGTCCTTCAGGAAGGGCCGTTCGATGCCGAGCTTCTTGCCGTGGCGCAGGGCCCTCCGGAGGATCTTGCGCAAGACGTAGCCCCGGCCTTCGTTGGAGGGGATGACGCCGTCGGCCACGAGGAAGGTGCCCGCGCGGGCGTGGTCCGCGATGACCCGCAGGGAAATGTCCGACTCTTCGGCCTTGCCGTAGGGGACGCCGGCCATGCCGGCCGCGGCCTGGATGATGGGCTGAATGAGGTCCGTGTCGTAGTTGGAGAACTTGCCCTGCATGACCGCCGCCAGCCGCTCCAAACCCATGCCCGTGTCCACGCAGGGGGCGGGCAGGGGCTCCATGGCGCCCTTCTCGTCGCGGTTGTACTGCATGAAGACGAGGTTCCAGATCTCGATCCAGCGGTCGCACTCGCACGCCACCCCCAGGCACGAACGGCCCCCCGCCACCTCGTCGCAGGGGATGTGGTCGCCCTGAAAATAATGGACTTCGGAACAGGGGCCGCAGGGACCCGTATCGCCCATGGACCAAAAGTTGTCGTGCATGCCGAGCTCGAAGATCCGGTCCTCCGGCAGGTGCTTGGACCAGTAACCGTGGGCCTCCGAGTCGCGGGGCACGTTGCCCTCGCCGGCGAAGATCGTGGCCACCATGCGCGAGGCGTCGAGCCCGACTTCGCGCGTCAGGAAATCCCAGGCGAAGGCGATGGCCTCCTCCTTGAAATAATCCCCGAAGGAGAAGTTGCCGAGCATCTCGAAAAACGTGTGGTGGCGTGCCGTCCGCCCCACGTTTTCCAGGTCGTTGTGCTTGCCCCCCGCCCGGACGCACTTCTGGCTGGACGTGGCCCGCTTGTAGTCGCGCTTCTCCTTGCCGAGGAAGACGTCCTTGAACTGGTTCATGCCCGCGTTGGTGAAGAGGAGCGTGGCGTCTCCGGCGGGGATGAGGGATGAGGAGCGCACGGCTCGGTGGCCGCGGGCTTCGAAGTACTTCAGGAATGCCGATCGGATTTCGTTGCCGGTCATGGTCTGCCTTTTAAGATGCGGGAGCTGGGAGCGGGGAGCAGGGAGAAAGGAAACCCCCTCATTGGTATGTCTCTCCTGGTCACCTAGTCACCTGGTCTCCTCGTCCCCCAGCCACCTAGTCCCCTAGTCACACTCCACACTTTCCTGCCCCAGGACGGACTGAACCGCCGCGGCAGAGTACCCGCGGCCGCTCAGGAAGCGCTGCATTTTGGCCCGTTCCGCCGGCCCGGTCAAGGCGCCGCGACGCAGGCGGCGGCGCTCCAGGAAGGCGCGGAGGGACGCCGATTCCTCTCCCGCCGTGCACACGGGGCCGGTGCACCGAAGACCACGCGAGGCGAGCTTGGCCCGGATGTACAACGATCCATGCCCCCTCTCCAAGGTCTGCCGGGCGTACTCCCGGACGTAGGCCGCATCATCCAGGACGCCTTGCTCCGCCAGGTTCTGAAGGAGCGCCTCCACGGGCGCCGGGTCGAACCCCCGGCGCACCAGCTTCCGACGCAGCTCCTCCCGTCCGTGGCCCCGCCGCGCCAGAATCCGCTCTGCGCAGGGGCGCGGATCGGCCCCGGAAGATTGGGAGGAGCGAGGGGCCATCAGTATTTCGTAAAGGGCGAGGAGGAACCCTGTCCCGGATTGCTGACCGATTCCATCTGTTCCGAGGCCATGTCCGACGTGGAGTGCACTCCGGCGATCTTGAGCTTGAAATCGTCGGGGTTGGTGCTTCGCCGCAGCGCCTCTTCCAGGGTGATGAGGCCCTGTTTGTAGAGGAAGAAAAGGGACTGGTCGAAGGTCTGCATGCCGTACTGGCTGTATCCCTGCTCGATGAAATCCCTGATCAGTTTGGTTTTCTCTTTATTTTCCACGCAGTCGCGCATGGTGGCCGTGGTGATCATCACCTCCGTGGCGGGCACGCGGCCCTTCCCGTCGGAGCGGGGCAGCAGGCGGAGGGAGATGACGGCCTTCAGAACCGCGGCGAGTTGGAGGCGAACCTGCTTCTGCTGGTGGGGCGGAAACACGGAAATGATGCGGGTGATGGTCTCCGTCGCGTCCAGGGTGTGCAGCGTGGAGAAGACGAGGTGGCCCGTCTCCGCGGCCATGAGGGCCGTCTCGATGGTTTCGTAGTCGCGCATTTCGCCCACGAGAATCACGTCAGGGTCCTCGCGGAGGGCCGATCTCAGAGCCGCCGCGAAGGAGCGCGTGTCGATACCCACTTCCCGCTGGTTCACGATGGATTTCTTGTCCCTGTGGAGGAACTCGATAGGGTCCTCGACGGTGATGATGTGTTCCGTGCGGGTGGAGTTGATCTGGTCGATCATGGCGGCCAGGGTCGTGGACTTGCCCGAACCCGTGGTTCCCGTGCACAGGATGAGGCCCCGCTGCTCCTGGGCGATCTTGTCCAAGATGGCGGGGAGCATGAGCTCCCGCGTGGTCTTGATGCCGATGGGGATGACGCGGGCCACGATGCCCACGGTGCCGCGCTGCTGGAAGATGTTGACGCGAAACCGTCCCAGGCCCGGCACCGAATAGGCGATGTCCAGATCCAGGTTGGTCTTGAACTTCTCCTTCTGCTTGGCATCCATGATGGAGAAGGCCATGGCGATGGTATCTTCTTGCATCAGCCGCTTGTTCTCGACCATGGGAAGGAGGGCGCCGTCCACGCGGATGACCGGATGGGAGCCGACCTTGAGGTGCAGGTCGCTCGCCCCGTGATCGATGGCCATCTTGAGCAGGTCGTTGATATGCATGGACGGACCTCCTAGGCGGGAGATGGCGGCCGGAAGCAGGAGAACGAATTCTTCCTTCTCTGCTCCCCGCTTCCCGCTCCCCTTCTCCCTACTATCTGACCGGCGTCAGCCAGCCGTAGGTATCTTCCACGGCGCCCTTCACCAGGGAGAGGTAGCGGCTCTGAACGGCCTCGGTGACGGGGCCGCGCTTGCCCGCGCCCACCTGAATCCGGTCCACGTTGGCCACGGGCGTCACCTCGGCGGCGGTGCCCGTGAAGAAGATCTCATCGGCGAGGTAGAGCATTTCCCTGGGGATAGCCTGGTGGCGGACTGTCATGCGCATTTCCTGTTCCAGGATGCGCAGGACGCCGTCCCGGGTGATGCCGGGCAGGACCGAGTGCCCCAAGGACGGGGTGTACACGACGCCGTTCCGGATGATGAAAATATTCTCACCGGACCCCTCGGACACGTAACCGTTCACGTCCAGGGCGATCCCCTCCGCGTACCCCGCCTGGAGGGCCTCCATCTTGATGAGCTGGCCGTTCATATAGTTGGCGGCTGCTTTGGCCATGGCGGGGAGGGAGTTGGGCGAGGGGCGGTTCCAGGTGGAGACCATCACGTCCACGCCGCGGGCGAGGGCCTCGGGGCCGAGATAGGCGCCCCAGTCCCACACGGCGATGGCCGATTCGACCGGACACGGCATGGGATTGACGCCCACGTCGCCGTAGCCCCGGTACACCACGGGCCGGATGTAGCACTGGCGCATGTTGTTGCGGCGGATGACCTCGAGGCAGAGCTCGCAGTAATCCTCCTGGGGCCAGGGGATCTCCATCCGGTAGATTTTCGCCGAGTCAAAGAGACGTTTGATGTGATCCTTCAGCCTCAGGACCATGGGCCCTTTGGGCGTCTCATAGCAGCGAATTCCTTCGAACACGCTGGTTCCATAATGAATCACGTGAGAAAGCACGTGGATCTTCGCTTCGCCCCAGGGGACGAACTCCCCGTTGAGCCAAATCAAGTCGGTCGGTTGTACAGGCATCTATGCCCCCTCTGATAAGCCTAGATTATACCGGGGGATCGCTCCACCGGTCAACCTGGGCGCGGGGGCATGGGGCAGGGGAACCGGGTTGAGGGTTGAGGGTTGAGGGTGGAGAGTTGAGAGGCACTCGTGTCATGAATGGGAGGGAGCAAGCAACAGGGAGTAGAGAAGGCCGAACGCGGAGCGCTGGTTGAACGGCTCTCTATGTCCC
>JAKBES010000308.1 GCA_021833665.1 Acidobacteriota bacterium | reverse complement strand
ATCGGGCAAGGTCCGATATCTGGGACTTTCGGAGGTCTCGCCGAGCACCCTGCGCAGGGCGTGCGCCGTCCATCCCATCACGGCGGTTCAATCCGAATACTCCCTCTGGTTCCGCGAGCCCGAGGGTCGCATCCTGCCCGCCTGCCGGGAGCTCGGCGTGGGCTTCGTCCCCTTCAGTCCCCTGGGGCGAGGGTTTCTCACGGGGCGCGTGGGCCCCGCCGAGGACCTTCCACAGGATGATTTCCGCCAGCAGGTGCCCCGGTTCTCCGGTGAAAACTACCAGCGGAACCTCGCCCTGGTGCACGGGCTGGAGGACATCGCGAAAGGCATGGGAGTAAAGGCGTCCCAGCTTGCCCTGGCCTGGGTGCTCGCCCGCGGAGACGACGTGGTCCCCATCCCCGGAACCAAACGGGTGGCCTACTTGGAAGAGAACGCCGCGGCCTTAGACGTGGCCTTGACCGAAGATGACCTGCGCCGGATCGAGGCGCTTCTCGATGCCAATCCGCCCTCCGGCGAGCGCTATTCGGAAGCCATGCAGCGGTGGGTCGACCGGGACTGAGTCCTGATTGGCCTCGCCTCCGGCGGCGCTTGGGTCATGAAAGGTCCCCGGCCATCAAGAGAATGGCGCAAGCCTGGGCTCCCCCCGGCGAGAGCCGATGCGGCGCTTGACTTGATACAAGGCTTCGTCGGCGCGCTGGAGGAGCGATTCAGGTGTATCGCCCGGCAGAACGAGGGCCGCGCCGGCGGAAAGGGTTACCCCCACCTCCGCGGAACCGATGCGCAAACCCGAGGTGCGGACGAGGCCCTCGTATTTTCTGGCTGCCCGGTCCAGGAGAGGCTGGTCCACGTTTTGAAGGAGGGCGAGGAACTCGTCGCCCCCCCACCGTGCCACCACGTCCGAGGGCCGGGTGCTTCCGCGTAGGGTCAGCGCCGTCATTTTGAGGATGCGATCGCCCGCGGCGTGCCCGTGGGTGTCGTTGATGGCCTTGAAGTCGTTCACATCCAGGAGGATCACGCCGAAGGGCCAGCCGTAGCGCTCCCACTGGTCCGTGCTGAGCCTGAGGGAGATCTCGGCGAAGAGCCGGCTCGCTAGCCCCGTGAGGGTGTCCGCGTACGCCAGGGCCTCCAGCTCCTCGATGCGCCGGCGTGCTTCGATGCGCCGGCCGTCGTCGCTGAAGATCTCCACCGCGCCCGCGATGCGACCGCCGCTGTCGCGCAAGGGAACCACGCGGATGCGCACGGGGACCCGGTGGCCGTCGCGGTGATGGAGGTAAGCCTCAACCTCCTCGGGACGCCCGTGCTCCATGCACCGGGACAGGGCGCACCCCGTGAGGCACATGGGCGCCCCCGTCTCGTCCACGTGCCTGAGGATGTTGTCCATGCAGTGGCGTCCCACGACCTCCAGGGCGCCGTAGCCGGTGATGCGCTCCGCGCCCAGGTTCCAGTAGGAAATCCTGCGCTCCCTGTCCACGAAGTAGACCCCGTCGTGCAGGTGGTCCAGGAGTGACTTATAAAACGCTTCGCCGTCCATCATGGGCACGTCCCCATGGTGTCTTTGGAGAGTATGCCGCAATGGCCCACGCCGCTCCAGGGCCGCTCTACCGCCGAGCTGTCACGTCCGTGGCTTCCCTCTATAGTTCCGCTGGTCGGGATCACGATGAAGAAGAGGTTGCCCGCTCCCAGCGGGACATTTGCCGAGCCTGTGGGAGGCAGGCCGCAGGTGGAGAAGTCCGTGTACCCCCCGGTGGCCACGGCCGAGAGGGGACCCGAGTCGATGTTGTAGGCTCCCGCCGGGCATGTGACGTCCCAGGTGATGTGGACGGAGGAGCCATCGGAGACGTTTTCTCCTTCTCCGTTCAGGATGGGCGACGTGGACATGCGGGTGAGAACGCGGCGCCCGTCCTTCGAGGCGAAGGCCAGGGCGATGATGAGGATGGAGACGGCGATCCGCTCGGTGATCTGCTGCGGGTCCGGCGCGACGACTCTCTCCCAGAAGTGCCCCAACTGGAAGATCTGGGATTCGACAAATCCCTCGGCCAGCCAGTAGAAGAGGCAGAACGCGCTTCCGAGCCCCACCAGGGGCAATTCTTTACGGAACTCCTGGGCAAGGCTCCAATCCCCCATGGTGGCCTCTCTCCTTCCCGCCGGGACGTCTTCCTCGGCCATCGCGGCTCTGCCTGGCCCCCCTCGATGTTCCCCCGGTTCCAGACCATGGCGCTGGCTGATTTCAAAACGTGGCATCCTCGCCGTCTATTTCTCCGCGGCCCCCGTGCCCTCCCGAGAACGCCGCCCTGGGAGTAAACTGACCAAGGGAGGTGCCCCATGATCACGCGCGACCTTCGCTCCATGTCCCGCAGGGATACGTACAGGGTGTTGTCGAGCCTGGTAGTGCCCAGGCCCATTGCGTGGGTGGCGACGCTTGGCGCCCTGGGCCGCGTGAACCTCGCGCCTTTTTCAAGCTTCATGGGGATTTTCGTGCCGCCGGCTCTTGCCATCAACATCGCCCGCCGCCCCGACGGTTCCCTCAAGGACACCCAGGCCAATCTCAGGGCTCGCCAGGAGGCCGTGGTCCACATCGCCGACGTGCCCCTCCTTCAGGCCCTCCACGCCTCGGGAGAGGAGGTTCCCCCGGAGGTAAGCGAGGTGGAACGTCTCGGGCTGGCCCTCGTCCCCTCGCAGGTGGTAGCCGTGCCCCGGCTCGCGGACGCTCCCGTGGCGCTGGAGTGCAGGCTCAGGCAGGAGCTCTCCCTGGGACCCGGGGCGGACATCGTTTTCATGGACGTTTTGGTAACTCACGCCGCGGAGCGCATCTGGGACGAAGCCCTCGACTGCGCCCGCGCGGACCGCTGGGAGCCCATCTCCCGCCTCGTGGGCGGAGGCGTGGACGTTCCCAACTACGCGGGCCTGGGCGAACGCTTCAGCCTTGGCAAGCCAAAGCTGCCCTGAGGATGAGCGCGAGGGAGCGGGAGCGGGAAGCGGGAAGCAGGAAGCAGAGAGGTAGAACCATGCACTATGTTCGTGATGGTTTCCTCATCTCCTCATCCCCTCATCCCCTCATCCCGTCATCGTGCGATCATGGAACCAAGCCCCTGGGAGACGTGAATGGGCTCGGACGGCCATAAGACACCTCCACCGCAAGACCAGACGGGGAGAGACGGCACGTCCCTCTCCTCGGATCCCACGGTGAGCCTTCCTGAAGGCCTGCCTTCGACCGGCGTCCATCGGGGCAGGACCTTCACGCCCGGGGCCGGCGTCTCGGCGCGATACCGGATCGTGAGGTTCGTGGCCGCCGGCGGCATGGGAGAGGTGTACGAGGCGGAGGACCTGGAGCTGGGGGGCACGGTGGCCCTCAAAACCTTGCGTCCGGACGTGGCGGCCGACCCGCGGGCCCTGGAGCGTTTCCGCCAGGAGATCGCCCTCGCGCGGCAGGTCACCCATCCCAACGTGTGCCGCATCTTCGACGTGGGCTGGCACCGCGAGGACACCTCCGCCGGTTCGCCCGGGGTGGCGTTCCTGACCATGGAATTCCTCAAGGGAGAGACCCTCGCGGAGCACCTGAGGCGGGAGGGGCCCATGGCGGCGGAGCGGGCCCTGCCGCTCTTGCACCAGATGGCGGAAGGCCTGGCGGCGGCCCACAAAGCCGGCGTCGTCCACCGCGACTTCAAGAGCGCCAACGTCATGCTCGTGCCCACGGAGGACAGGGTCCGGGCCGTGGTCACGGACTTCGGGCTGGCCCGGACGGGTCCGGCCCAGGCCGGGTCGAGCGGGGGGGAGATCGTAGGCACGCCCGCGTACATGGCTCCCGAGCAGCTCGAGGGCGGTAGTGTGAGTCCCGCCACGGACGTGTACGCCTTCGGTGTAGTGATGTGCGAGGTCCTCCTGGGCCGCCGGGGCCTGTCCGGTGACAGCCCGCGGGACGGAGACCCCACCCCAGCGCAAGAGGAGGCCGCGCCGGAGAGAAAGGGCGTCGCCCTGAAGGCCCGCTGGGCCTCCGTCATCGGCCGGTGCATGGAACTGGCGCCCTCCTCTCGGTTCAAGGACGCACAGGTCCTTCTTGGGGCCATGGACCGGGCGGCGGGACGCCGGGGCTGGATCACCTGGGTGGCCGCGGCGGCGGCGCTGGGGCTCCTGGCGCTGGCGGTGGGGGTGCCCTACGTCCAATCCCGAAGGGGCGGCGGTGGGCAGGGCCCGCAGCCGGCCGCGGTGCGCGCGGGACGGGCTTCGGTGGCCGTGCTGGGTTTCAAGAACTTGTCCGGCAAGCCGGAAGCCGCGTGGTTGTCCACGGCGCTGTCGGAGATGCTGACCACCGAGCTGGCGGCCGGGGATCGCCTCAGAACCGTGCCCGGCGAAGCGGTCTCGCGGATGAAACTGGAACTGGGTGTGCCCGACGCGGAGAGCCTGGCGCCTGACACCCTGACGAAGATCCGCGCGAACCTCGGG
>JAKBES010000037.1 GCA_021833665.1 Acidobacteriota bacterium | reverse complement strand
AGCCGGACGGTGGTGGCCGACTTTGACGAGGCGGGCCAGCTCACGGTGGTCCACTTGGCCGGGGACGCCTCCGTGACGTCCAAGGCTCAGCCCCCCTCCACCGTGAAGAGCGCCCGTTTCGATCTGACCCCGGAGACAAAGGACACGTGGGACTGGACCGCCCCGGGAGCCCTGACCGTGGTCCGGGAGGGAGGAGACGCTCTGGCCGCATCGGGCAAGGGCACCTTCGGCGGCCCTCAGCCCGAGACGGCGGATCTGTCCGGCCCCGTGTCGGGAAGGGACCAGCGGGGCGATTTCAAGGCCGACAGCGCCCTCATGCGGGACGGAGACTGGACCCTCGTGGGCCACGCGGAGGTGGTGAAGCCCGGCGAGCGGCTGACGGCCCACCGGATCACCTTCAAGAAGGACGGCACCAGCGAGGCCGAGGGCACCGTGCGCGGATGGCGCCAGCAGGCGGGCCAGCCCGAGACCACGTACGCGGCGGAGCGGTCCGAAGCCGCGGCGGGCGGGTATCCGGCCAAACTCATGGGGGACGCCCGGGTGGTCCGCGGCAGCATGACCTTAAAGGCGCCCCTCATCAACGTCCTCGACGCCCGGTCCGCGGTGGCTGAGGGCGGCGCGACGGGCACCTTCGTGCAGGAGGATCAGGGCACCTCAACGGTGACGGCCAAGACCATCCGCTACGCGGGGAAGGACAAGGTGGCCACGGCGGAGGGCGGCGCCAAGGCCGCGGGGCGGGACTACACCCTGACGGGGGACATCCTGCGGGCGGTCCTGAACGGCGAGGACAAGCCCGAACGCTACGAAGCGGAAGGCAAGGCCGTTTTTGACGGCAAGCTGTACGACGGCCGGGGAGACCTCCTCACCTACGACCCGGCCACTCAATCGGGCCAGGCCAAGGGTTACGAGCAGAGCGCCGTGGTGATCCAGAAGGACCCCTACCGCCGGACGGCCGGCTCCGTGGTAGACTTCGCCCCCAAGCACCTGGCGGTCCTCCCGGAGGAGGGCCTCCTCCGCCGGGGTTCCATCGAGGGGATCGGTCCGCCGAAAGCGGCGCCAGGAAAGCCGAAGGCAGGAAGCCCGAAGGGGAAGGCCGGGGCAGGGAAGCCGCCAGCCGTTTCCGCTCCCAGCCCCCAGCTCCCGGCACCCCGGGGGAATTGAATGGCCGAAAGGACCTGACCATGGCTCTCGACCGTCACGAGCTGCGCGCCGAACACCTGACCAAGACGTACGGCCACCGGACCGTGGTGAAGGACGTGGACCTGGCCTTTCAGTCGGGACGGGTGGTGGGGCTGCTTGGCCCCAACGGCGCGGGAAAGACCACGACCTTTTATATGGTGGTGGGCCTGGTGCCCGTGTCCTCAGGCGCCATTTTCCTGGACGGCAAGGACATCACCCAGATGCCCATGTACCAGCGGGCCCGGTCGGGCATCGCCTATCTGCCCCAGGAGCCGAGCGTCTTCCGCAAGCTGACGGTGGAGGAGAACCTCCGGGCCGTCCTGGAGTTTACCGGCCTGTCACCCAAGGACCGGGCGGCCCGCGTGGATGAAGCCCTTACCGAGCTCAACATCCGAACCCTCTCCCACGCTCCCGCTTACACGCTGTCGGGAGGGGAGCGCCGCCGGGTGGAAATCGCCAGGGCCATGGTCCTGTCTCCCCGGTTTTTCTTGCTGGACGAACCCTTCGCCGGGATCGACCCCATCGCCGTGGCGGACATCCAGGCCATCATCCTCCAGCTCAAGGGCAAGGGCATCGGCACCGTGGTCTCCGACCATAACGTGCGGGAAACATTGAAAATTACAGACGAGGCCTATATCATTAGTGACGGGGCCATCTTCCGCCATGGGTCCCCGACCGAGCTGGCGAGCGATGCGGATGTGCGGCGCGTCTACCTTGGAGAGGGGTTCACCCTGGAATAACCGATGAGCCTTCAACAGAAACTATCCCTCAAGCTCCAGCAAAAGATGGTCCTCACCCCCACCCTCCAGCAGGCCATACGCCTGCTCCAGCTCACGCGCCTCGAGCTCATCGACGAAGCCAGCCTGGAGCTTCAGACGAATCCCGTGCTGGAGGAAGCCACGACCATCGAGGAACCGGCCGCCCCCGCCGGTCAGGATATGACCCCCGCCGAGGTGCCCGAACCCACCCCCATCGAGCAGATGGAGGAGAAGATCGACGTGGAGTCCTACTTCCAGGATTTCCTGGAAACCAACCTCAAATACCGCGGAAACCGCCAGGAGGTGCCCGAGGACGCGCCCGACACGGAGCGGTACCTCAGCGCCCCCGAGACCCTCACGGAACACCTCGAATGGCAGGTGAGCTTGAGCCGCCTGGACGGCGACGAGCGCGCCGTGGCCGAATTCATCATCGGGAACCTGCGGGACGACGGTTATCTGGCCTCCTCCGTGGAGGAGCTCGCCGCCTCCGCCGGGAGGCCCCTGGAGCAGGTGGAGCGAATCCTCCGGGTGGTCCAGCGGCTCGATCCCGTGGGCGTGGCGGCGCGCGACCTGAAGGAATGCCTGCTGATCCAGCTCGACGCCTACCATCCCGAGGAGCTGCTGGCGGCCCGCATCGTAGAGGAGGCCCTGGCGTTCATCGAGCGGGACAAGCCCGCCCAGCTCGCCGCCCGCATGAGCGCCACCGCCTTGGAGGTGGAGGACGCCCTTTGCATCATCCGCCACCTCGATCCCAAGCCCGGCCTGAGGTACAACAACCCCTTCAACCCCACGGTCATCCCCGACGTGGTGGTGGAGAAGGACGGCGATGCCTACCGGGTCCTCCTCAACGAGGACGGCATGCCCCACCTCAGGATCAGCCCCACCTACCGGACCATGGCCGAGGAGGGCTCCCCGGAAGCGGGGGCGGAGGCCCTGAGCTACCTCAAGGAGAAGGTCCGGTCCGCCATGTGGTTTCTCAAGAGCATCGAGGAGCGGCAGCGGACCATCTACAAAGTGGCCAAGGAAGTGGTGGAGTTCCAGCGGGACTTTCTGGACAAGGGCCCCTCCTTCATGCGGCCCCTCATCCTGCGGGACGTGGCGGAGCGCGTGGGCGTGCACGAGTCCACCGTGAGCCGGGTGGTGTCCAACAAATACATGCAGACCCCCCGGGGCATCCTCCCCATGAAGTTTTTCTTCGCCACGGGCATCGGCACCCTGGACGGGACGGACGTCTCCTCCATGAAAGTGAAGGAGCGCATCAAGGCCCTGGTGGAGGGCGAGGATGCGCGCAGGCCCATGAGCGACCAGCGCCTGGCGGACCTGCTCAAGCGCGAAGGCATCCTCCTCGCCCGGCGGACCGTGGCCAAATACAGAGAAGAATTGAATATCCCTTCCTCCAGCCGGCGGAAGGGGACGAAGCCCTCTTAAGGAGAAGGCCATGAAGCTCGAATTCTCCGGCAAGAACCTGGCCCTCACCGACGCTCTTCGGAGCAAGGCGGAAAACAAAATCGGCAAACTCGAACGGTTTACGGGCCCCATCGTTTCGGCCCACGCTTCCTTTGAGGTGGAGCGCCACGTCCACCACGTGGACCTGGTGGTCCACTGCGCCCACGACCGGATCTACAAGGCCAGGGGCGCCTCGGAAGATATGTATCTGGCGGTGAACGACGCCACCAACGCCATCGAACAGCAGGCCAAGAAGGAAAAGGACAAGCGCCTGGCGGAACGGGCCAAGCCCGGCGAGAAGGCTGAAGCCGTGGCCGAGGCCAGCGAGGGCGAGGAGGAGGACGAGGAAGGCCATGAGGCGCGCCGGCGCAGGCCGGCGGTCAAGCGGCGTCCCGACCTATACAGCCCTAAGCCCATGGCTCTGAGCGACGCGATCCTGGTCCTGGGCGAGGAGCGGCTTCCCCTCCTCGTATTCAGCGACGGGGACACGGGACGATTGCGGGTGATTTACAAGGACAAGGACGGCAAGGTGAACCTCGTCGAGCCGCCGGTGGAGAGATAGAACCAACGAGCCAAAGAGTCCACGAGCCAGCGAACGCACCAGGACGAGGCGGAGAAATCGCGGGAAAAGACCAAGTGCGCTGGCCGGGGGGGATCGTGTCCTTGATCACGGAGGAGCAGGTCCCCGCCTCGCCCATTCCAAGGTGCACTCTGGAGGATCCCAGGGGATGAAGACACTAGCCGGCCAGGAGATTCACCCCCGAATGACGGTCCGGCGGTTCGTGGAGACTTTCTCCACCCTGGACCTGGCCCTCCTGGCCGGCGACAAGGGTTTGGACCGGGAGATCGAGAGCCCGCGCATCCAGAAGCTGGGCTTGGCCCTGGCGGGCGTCCACGAACACATCCATTCGGGGCGCGTGCAGATCCTGGGCAACACGGAAATCTCCTACCTGGCCCGCCAGAACCACGAGGACCGCCTGAAGAACCTCGCCCCCATTTTCGCCAAGGGGCTCGTCTGCGTCCTCCTCACCAAGGGCCTCACCCCGATCCCGGAGCTGGTGGACCTGGCCCAGGAGACGGGCACCCCCCTCCTGCGGTCCAGCAAGACCTCTTCTTTGGTCATCAATGAGATCACCGACGTCCTCCTCTCCACCCTGGCCCCCACCCTGGCCGTGCACGGGGTCCTCGTGGACGTTTACGGCGTAGGGCTCCTCCTCATCGGGAAGGGCTCCATCGGCAAATCGGAGACGGCCCTGGACCTCATCGTCCGGGGCCACCGGCTCGTGAGCGACGACGTGGTGGAAATCAGGCGGCGCGGGGACGGCCTCACGGGAACCCCGCCGGAACTCCTGCGCTACCACATGGAGCTGCGCGGCCTGGGCATCATCAACATCAAGGACCTCTTCGGCGTGGTGGCCACCCGGGCCCGCATGGACATCGATCTCGTGGTGGAAATGGAGCACTGGCAGGAAGAGGGCGTCTACGACCGGCTGGGGCTGGACGAGCAGACCATCTCCATCCTGGGCATCTCCGTCCCCTATCTCCTCATGCCCCTGGCCATCGGGCGCAACGTCACCATCCTCCTGGAAGTGGCGGTCCGCAACCTCCTTCTCAAGCGCAAGGGCATCTTCACGGCCCGGACCTTCGCCCAGCGCCTCCAGGAGGTGCTCGAGGTGGATTCGGATGAGTGAGAGGACGCTCTTCATCGTCACGGGCATGTCCGGGGCGGGCAAGAGCCAGGTCATCCGGGCCCTGGAGGACGTGGGCTTCTACTGCGTGGACAACCTGCCCCTGGACCTCTTCCCCTTCTTCCTGGAGCTCATCGAAGGGACCCGCGGCGAGATGCGGCCCCTGTTGGCCCTGGGGCTGGACTTGCGGGACGAGGGGCTGGACAGGCAGTTTCCGCTCATCTACGACGCCCTGCGCAAGTCGCCGCTGAGGGTGCGCATCCTCTTCGTGGAGGCCAGCGACCAGACCCTCCTGAGGCGCTTCGCCGAAACGCGCAGGCCCCATCCCCTGTCGGCCAAGGGCACGGTGGAGGAGGGGATCGCCCTCGAACACAAACGCCTGGCCCAGATCAGGGAGAAGTCGGACCGGGTCATCGACACCTCCAAGCTCACGGTCCACCAGCTCAAGGCCCTGGTGGACGAGGAAGCGGCCCACGTCACGAAGGCCCGGGAGATGACCGTCAACTTTCTCTCCTTCGGGTTCGCCTACGGGGTGCCTCCCGAATCGACCCTGGTTTTCGACGTGCGCTTCTTGCCCAACCCCCACTTCGTCCCCGAGCTGCGGCCCAAGGACGGGGAAGATCCCGCCGTGGCGGCCTACGTGGTTGAATCGGCGGAAGGAAGGGTGCTCCTGGACAAACTCGAGGTTTTCCTCCGCTACCTCCTTCCCCAGTATCAGCGGGAGGGAAAGGCGTACCTCACGGTGGCCGTGGGCTGCACGGGCGGCCGCCACCGGTCCGTCGCGGTGGCCCGGCGGCTTTATGATATCTTTCGCTCCGAGCCCGGGCTCTCGGTGAACCTCCTCCACCGGGACCGGGAGAAGTAGGCCCATGGACGGAACGTCCTAGGGACGGGTTGGGCGGCGCGGCAGGACGAAACGGGACAATGAAACGGGAGAAGCCATGATCGCGATCCTGGTAGTGAGTCACGGGGGGCTGGCCAAGGAGTTCGTGGAAGCGGCCCTCCACATCCTGGGCGAGGAGGACCCCGGCGTCACGCCCCTCTGCGTGGAGTGGACGGTAGATTCGGCCACCGCCAAGGAGCAGATCCGCAAAGCCCTCCGCAAGCTCCAGGAAGGAAGCAAGGGGGTCCTCGTCCTCACGGACCTCTTCGGCGGAACGCCCACGAACCTCGCCATGACGTTCTTCCAGCCCGGCAAGGTGGAGATTCTCACGGGCATGAACCTGCCCATGCTCATCAAGGCCATCCTGCTGAGAAAATCCGGAGCCACCCTCACCGAGTCCGTCCCCATCCTGCGCGAGAAAGGGCAGAGCGCCATCGTGTCCGTCAGTGAAGCCCTGGATCAGGACGCGGAGGGCGCCGGCTCATGATCCGGCGCGAGGTGATCATCTGCAACCGCCTGGGGCTGCACGCCAGGGCCGCGGCCAAACTCGTCCAGCTCGCCAACCGGTTCCAGTCCCAGGTCTACGTCTCCACGGACCGCATGAGCGCCAACGCCAAGTCCATCCTCGGCGTCCTCACCCTGGCGGCGGCGAAGGACACGCCCGTCATGGTGGAAGTGGACGGCACCGACGAGGGCGAAGCCATCGAGAAGATCCAGTCCCTGATCCAAGACCGCTTCGGAGAGGAGTGATGCGCCTGAAAGGCATTCCCGTCTCTCCGGGCATCTCCGTGGGGAACGCCCAGATCGTTCTCGTGAAGGAGACACCCGTCATCCGGATCACCCTGCCGGAAGAGGCGGTCGAGGCGGAGACGGCGCGCCTGCGGGCCGCCCTGGAAGCGACCATCCGGGACGTGGAAGCCTTGAAGGAACAGGCCCGGGGGAAGCTCAGCGAGGACTTCCTCTCCATCTTCGATGCCCACGTCATCATCCTGAAGGACCCGGCCCTGTTCAACCACGCTGCGGGGCAGATCAAGAACGAGCGCGTGAACGCCGAGTTCGCCTTCCAGTCCGCCATCCACAGCACCATCATGGGCCTGCTGGCCACGGACGACCCCTACTTCCAGGAGCGGGCCACGGACATGGAGGACCTGCGCCGGCGGACCTTGGAACACCTGCTTGGGACCGATGCCCTCGAACGCACGTGGAAGGGAGAGAACCTCGTCCTGCTGGCGGACACCCTCACCCCCTCAGAGACCGGAGCCTTCCACAACGCGCCCATCGTGGGGTTCGCCACGGAGCACGGGGCGAGAACCTCCCACACGGCCATCATCGCGCGCTCCCTGGAGATTCCCGCCGTGGTGGGCGTTAAGGGCCTCATGGAGGCCGCCGTCTCGGAGCGTCCGGTGATCGTGGACGGCCTCACGGGCTCCGTCATCCTGAACCCTACGAAGGAGGAGATCACCGAGTACCGCCAGCGCGCGGAGGCCTACAAGGAACAGCGGCGGCAGATCCTCGCCCACGCCCGCGTGGAGGCGCGAACCATCGACGGCCACCGCATCCTCGTGGCCGCCAACGTGGACCTCACGGACGAGGTGCAGAGCGCCATCGAGGTGGGAGCCAACGGCGTGGGCCTGTACCGGAGCGAGTTCCTCTTCCTGGACTGCGCCCCGGACCTGCCCACGGAGGAACAGCACCTGGCCTACTACAACCGGATCGCCGAGCCCTTCTACCCCCACCGGGTGGTGATCCGCACCCTGGACCTGGGGGGAGAGAAGTACTTCCACAACGTCCTGGACCGGAGCGAGCGGAACCCCGTCCTGGGCGTGCGCGCCGTCCGCTTCTGCCTCAAGCACCCGGAGATGTTCAAGACTCAGCTCCGGGGCCTTCTACGGGCTTCGGCGCGGAAGAACGTGGCCATCCTCATCCCCCTCATCACCACGGTGGAGGAGTTTTACGAGGTCCTAGGCCTCCTGGATGCCTGCAAGGCCGAACTCCGCGCCAAGGGCATCCCCTTCGACGAGGGCGTGCCCGTGGGCATCATGGTGGAAGTGCCTTCCACGGCGCTCACAGCGGAGGCCTTCGCGCCTCTGGTGGATTTCTTCAGCATCGGCACGAACGACCTCATCCAGTACCTCCTGGCCATCGACCGAAACAACGACTCCGTCGCCCACCTCTACGACCCCATGCATCCCGCGGTCCTCAAGTGCATCGCCGCCGTCTGCGAGGCCGCCCAGAAAGCCGGCAAGCCCGTGGCGGTGTGCGGAGAGGTGGCCGCGGACCCCCGCATGACCCCGCTCCTGCTGGGCCTGGGGGTGGGGTCCCTTTCCATGACCCCCTCCTCCATCCTCGATGTGAAGGCCCGCGTCAGGAACCTCGCTCTCAAGTCGTGCCAAAAGCTCGCCAAAAAGGCCCTCCTCTCGCCCTCGGGCAAGGGCGTCGCGGCCCTCGTGGACGCCTTCCTCGAAAAGGGCGACCGGGCGATTTAGTGTAGTGAAAAGTCAAAAGTGAAAAGTGAAACGTAAGAAGCACAAGGCCGCCTGCCCAGCGCGGCTATTTTCCCAAATCCCAAATCCCAAATCCCAAATCTCAGATCCCAAGTCCCCCGTCCTTCAGCATCCGTGCCGGACGCGGGTGATGGGCTCGTCCAGCAGAAGGGCGAGGAGGCGGTCGGCGCCGAGGGCGATGCCGGCGCAGGGCGGAAGATGCCCCACGGCCTCCATGAACTGGCGGTCTTCGGGGTGGGGAACCTTGCCCGCCGCCCGGCGCTCCTCCTGGTACGCCGCGAACCGGCTTCGCTGCTGGTCCGCGTCCGTGAGTTCCGTGTAGGCGTTGGCCAGCTCCGTGCCGGCGGCATAGACTTCGAAGCGGTCCGACACGCGGGGGTCAACCGGATTCAGGCGGGCGAGGGCCGCCTGGAACGCGGGGTACCCCACGAGGGCCGCGGGGCGTCCAAGACGGGCCAGGCGCGGCTCCACGGCGGCTACCATGAGGAAAGAGAAGCAGTCGTTCTCGCTCCATCCGTCCGTCCCCTCGGCTCCCGCGCCTCGCGCCGCCTCGCGCCACGCGCCGAGCGAGCGGAATTCCCGCCAGTCGGTTCCCACGAACCGGGAAAAGGCTTCCGACAGCGGGAGCACTTCAAGCCCGGCGGTGAGATCGCACGTGGCCCCATCCCTGACGAGGAGCCCCTCCGGAAGGAAATGGCGTCCCACGGCGTGAAGCAGGGCCCCGCAGTCCTCCAGGATCGCCTCATGGGTCTGGCCCGTTCGGTACCACTCCAGCATGAGGAATTCGGGGCTGTGCCCCCGGGAGGGAGGCTCGTCGCGGAAGGAGGGGGCGAGGCTGAAGCAGCGCTCCACCCCCGCGGCCAGCAGCTTCTTGAGGTAAAACTCGGGCGACGTGGGCAGGAAGGCCGTGGCGCCCGTGGCCCAGCCTCGGACCTCGAAGGGGTCCAGGTGGGGTTCCATCCCCGCCGCGGGCACCAGGAGAGGCGCGTCCACCTCCAGGAATCCCCGCTCCGTGAAAAAGCCCCGCAGCAGCGCCAGAAACTCCGCCCGCACTTCGAACAGGCGCCGGCGCGAAGTGAGATCGTTCAGAAACGGCTGCTGCTCCACGCGATGCCCTCCCGCGGGGGCATTGTGGGCCAAGGCCGGCCTGCTGGCAAGATGGAGAGAGCTTCGTGATGAGGAGATGAGGGGATGAGGAAATGAGGGAAGGCCCCGCGACAACGTCCCTTCCCCTGAACCCCACTTCCCGCTCCCGGCTCCCTTCCTTTTCATCCGAATTCCGAATTCCTCTTTCTTCCCCTATACTGATAAGCTATGGCTGATGCTCGCGGACCTCGCCGGCTCACAGATCTCCTGCTCCTCTGCCTCATCCTGGCCTTAGGCCTGGGAGGAGTGGCCGCGGCCGCGGCGAGCCGGGGCGGCTATGTGGCCACCCGGGAAGGGCGACGGGCGTGCATCGAGGGGGCCCTCTTCCTCCGGGTCCCCGTCCCCCGCAAGGGAGGGGTGGCCGCCGTGGCGCGCCGGTTCACGGGAAGTGCCAATAACGCCGCGGACATTGTTAGAGCCAGCCGGATTTCTCCCAAAAAGCGGGCCGTCGAGGTGCGCATCCCCCTGGACCTCCTCTTGCCCCTTTACAGGGACGAGGTGCTCAAAGCCCTCTTCCCCGATGACGAGCGTACCTCCGATGGATGGCGCCACGCGTGGGGAGGGAGCCCCCTCGGGAAGGCGGAGACGTGGCGGGACGTGGCGCTCTGGTTCGCGGGGTCGCCCAAGCGCGCCTCCGACCTCGAAAGGGCCAATCCGAAGGCGGGCAGCAGGCCCAAGAACCGGGCGGCGGTCCTGATCCCCGAGGGGTTCCTGGCGGATGCCCTGGCGGAAGTCGAGCCGCCTCCGCCCCCCTCCGCCGAGGCCGAACAGCGGCCCGCGGCCCAGGAGCCGTCGCCCCGGGTTCCGCCAGGGGCCCCATCGCCCTCTCCTGCCCCGGCACCTTTGCCGCCCGGCGCCGTCGGCCCCCCCGGGCCCGGTATACCGCCCGCGCCCGGCTCCGAAGCTTCAATCCCAGCCGGCCCGGGCCTTCCGGGTGGCCCGTGCCCGCCCGCACCCGCCAATCCCCTGTCTTACGGCAAGGACGCCCGGGGCGAGTACGCCGTCTACCGCCTCCAGGCGGGAGAGGCCCTGTACAGCGCCGTGGTGGTGCGCTTCACGGGCACTCTGGGGGCGGAGGACGTGAACGCGCTCGCCATGGACATCGCCAAGCGTTCGGGGATCGAAGACGTGACCAGCATCCCCGTGGGGTTCCCGGTGAAGATACCCCTGGACGATCTTCTGCCCCAGTACCTGCCGCCCACGAGCGAGCGCTACCTAGCCTGGGCCAAGAACCAGCGCGAGCTGGGCCAGGTGACGAACACCTACAAGAACGCCGCCCTGGATGGTGTCGTGGTGATCCTGGACCCGGGCCACGGCGGACTCGACCGGGGCGCCATGGCCCACGGCGTTTGGGAGGACTCGTACGTCTACGACATCGTGTGCCGCATGCGCGAAGCGCTGGAGCAGCGCACCAAGGCTCGCGTCCTCATGACCCTCCTCGTCCCCAACCTGGGCTACAGGCCCGTGGAGAAGGACCGGCTCGAACCCAACACGGGGGCCGTCATCCTCACCCATCCGTGGTTCCATCCCACCTCATCCGCGGAAACCAAGATCGAGGTGAACCTCCGCTGGCATTTGGCCAACCAGTACTTCGAGCGGCTGCAAAAGGAGGGGATCGATCCCCAGCGGGTGGTCTTCACCTCCGTGCACGCCGACTCGCTTCACCCGTCCCTGCGCGGCACCATGTTCTACATAGCCGGGACCGGATACCGCCCCGAACGCTGGTGCTCCTCGGGAGAGAAGTACGGGCAGTTCACGGAGGTGAAGGCCCGCGGCTGCTACCAGATGACCGAGAAGCAGATGAAGCGCGGCGAGGGGCTCTCCTTCCAGTTCGCGCGCTCCCTGGAAGGCTCCTTCGAGCGGGCGGGCCTCACCCTTCACCCCTACAATCCCACCCGGGACCACGTCATCCGAGGCCGCCGCTCCTGGGTCCCCGCGGTGCTGCGCAATTCCATCATTCCCTGCTCCGTCCTCATTGAGGTGTGCAACCTCAACAACGGCAAGGACGCGGCGCTCATCGCCGACCCCGCGTTCAGACAGGCCGTGGCCGACGCCTACGTGGACGCGCTCGTGAGGTACTATTCGTGAGCTGACGAGCGCGGGGCATTCCGGCATGCCCTCACAACACCGCTTCCCCGCCTGACCCTTCGCGCCTGGATTTTCCTTCATTTCGCCGTGCCACCTCCACCACACCAGCAAGATACTTGCCCGCCGCCAGCCACCGGCGATCGGCCGCCATGGTTCGGTCACGTGGCGGTCATTTTGGATAGGTATGTTCTTGGCATGGGCTTCGGGGGCGCTCCCCGCCCATTCCGCGGCGGCGTTTCCGGCGGCCCCGGGCAAGGCACGTCTTGCCAGAAAGGGACTCATGGCTTCCACGTCAAGCCCTCAAAACCTTCTGACCGCCTTGATCATTGCCAAGAACGAGGAGGTCCACATCGTGGACGCCATCCGGTCCCTCCTGTGGGCTCATGAAGTCCTCGTCGTGGTAGATCCGTCCAGCACCGACCGCACACGGGAGCTGGCTGAAAGCTTTAGAGGAAACGTGAGGGTAGCACTGCACCCGTTTGACAGCTATGCCTCGCAGCGGAATTGGTCCATCGAAGCGGCTTCGCATCCTTGGATCTTCATGGTCGATGCGGATGAAAGGCCTTCCCCAGAACTCGTAGAATCCTTGCAGCGCCTTCTTCGCCAGGGCCCCAAGCGAGACGCCTACCAAGTCTACCGGCGGAACTTCATGCTTGGACGAGAGCTCAAGTACGGGGGACAAGCCAACGACCGGGTCGTTCGGTTTTTCCGGCGCGAGCTGCGCTACGACGTCCGCCTCGTGCATGAAGAAATCCGAGGAGGCAAACCGCTGGGGCACCTGGACGGCTATCTGGCGCACTTTACATTCCGAGACTGGACCCACTACCTGGACAAAATGCACCGGTACGCCGTCCTCGGGGGTCAGCAGGCGCTCTTAAACGGCGCGAAGGCGGGCCCTGTCAGCCTGTTCCTGCGCCCGTTGGCACGCTTCATCAAACAGTTTCTGTGGCGCATGGGGTTCCTTGACGGCATGCCCGGCGCCCTCTACGCCGTTCTGGCCAGCGCCAGCGTCTTTCTTAAATACGCCGTCCTCTGGGACCTCCAGAGACAGAAGCGGTCCGCCCGGTCATCCGCCGCTTCTCCGCCCAGCTCACCTTGTCTGGCCCAGGGCAATCCCGCATAATGGCGTGAGATGCGGAGCCTCCAGGTTGCCGCGCGTCCGCAGGGAGCCCCCAGAGGGTTCGGGGGGGCTCTGGTGGACCCTGGCCGGGCGGGCTTTTGGTGTGGAGCTGGGATGGCGTCAACGAAGGCAGCGGCACAGAGGCGGACCATGGGCTTCGCCGCCCTGGCCAGGATCTGGCGGGAGTTCGCCGGGCGCCACAAGGGGCGGTTCATTCTCGGCATCCTGGCGCTGGTCGTTGTAAGCGGCCTCTACGCCATCGAGATCTACATGGTGCGCTTCATCTTCGACGGCCTTCTCAACCCCTCCAAGAACACCAGTCTGGAGGACTTCCAGCACTACATGCAGCGGCTGCGCCTCGATCTGGTCTTCCCCACGAACCCGGAGCGCCTCTTTTTGTACATCCCCATCACCCTCGTCCTGATCTTCTTCTTCAAGGGCATTTTCAGCTACTTTGGCAAGTACTCCGTGGACCGGGTGGGGCTCTGCGTCATCACCGACCTCAGGGATGCGCTTTACTCCCGAATCATGTCCCAGAGCCACGACTTTTTCGCCGACCATCCTACGGGGATGCTCATTTCGAGGCTCATCTCCGACATCGAATGGATCAAGACCTCCATCAGCGAAAAACTCACCGAGCTTACGACCGCCATCCTCTCCCTCCTGGCCTTGATCATCAGCGCTTTCTGGCAAGACTGGCGCCTCACCCTGCTTTCCATGGTCACCATTCCCATGGTGGCTTTCCCCCTCACGCGGTTTTCCCGAAAGCTCAGGGGTACGTCGCGCCGAAGCCAGGAACAGATGGCCGTCCTCTCGACGCGCATGAAGGAGAGCATCTCAGGCATCCGCATCGTCCAGATGTTCCAGATGGAGGATGCGGAGATGGCCCGCTTTTCCAAATCCAACCGCGAACTCCTCCGGGCAAGCCTCAAGGCCACCCGAGTCATGGCGCTCACGACCCCCCTCATGGAGCTTATCGGCGGGTTCGCCGTGGCGGGAATCCTCTACTACGGCCACTTCAGGATTTTGAGCGGACATACGACCATGGGCGCGTTCAGTGCCTTCCTGGCCACCCTGTACGCCATGTACGTCCCCGTGAAAAAATTGAGCCAGTCCAACAGCATCGTCCAGCAAGCCGTCTCCGCGGCGGAACGATCGGTGGAACTTTTGGACCGCCCCGTGGCCGTCGTGGAAGTCCCCGGCGCGGCCACCCTCCCCCGCTTCTCGGACAGGATCCGCTTCGAGGACGTGGTGTTCACCTACGACGGGGAGCGCAAAGTGTTTGACGGCCTCAACCTGGATGTGCCCAAGGGCGAGACCCTCGCCATCGTGGGGTCCTCCGGAGCGGGCAAGACGACCCTGGTGAACCTCCTTCCCCGCCTCTTCGACGTGGCCGGAGGAAGGGTGGCCATCGACGGGTACGACGTGCGGCAGGTGAGCCTCAAGAGTTTGCGCGGCCAGATCGGGATGGTGACTCAGGAAACGGTCCTCTTTGACGACACGGTGGAGGCCAATATCGCCTATGGCCACCCTGGGGCGCCCAAGACCGCCATCGAAGAGGCCGCAAGGCAGGCCCTGGCCCACGACTTCATCATGGAGATGCCCGAGGGATACGGGACCCGCATCGGCGAAGGCGGCTTCTCCCTCTCGGGGGGGCAGCGCCAGCGGCTGGCCATCGCCCGTGCCCTCCTGAAGAACCCGCCCATCCTGATTCTGGACGAGGCCACGTCGGCGCTGGACTCGGAGAGCGAGTACTACGTCCAGCAAGCCCTCTTCAACCTCCTCAAGGGCCGGACCACCCTCGTCATCGCCCACCGCCTCGCCACCATCCTCAACGCCCATCGCATCGTGGTCCTGGACCAGGGCAAGGTGGCGGAGGAGGGAACCCACAAGAGCCTGCTGGAACGGGGCGGCCTCTACGCGCAGCTCGCATCCATGGAGTTCCGGGCCACCGCATCTTCGGCCTTTCTTCTGGAGAACCCATCCTAGTCCCCCGCCCGTATCCGTGCCGGCCCCGGGGATCGGGACGCGGACCAGTTGAAACCACGGCGGCGGGGATGGTATGTTGACTTACGGAGGTCCCGTTGGACGAAAAGCCGAAAGAACCCCTCAAGGTCCTGGACCGGCGTAAATTCACGCCCGATGGACAACGCCGGGAGGGCGTGGACATACCTGAACCGGAGCCTGTCCGGCCTGATCCTACGCCTGCAGCGGCCCCGGACAAGGCCCCGGACAAGGCCGCCGAGGAACAGCCCAAGGAGCGGCAACCCGGCACTCCCGCCCAACCGAATTCCACCTTTGCGGTGCTCGTCCAAGACCTCGCCCAGAACTGCGCCTTCAGCCTCGGCCTCATTCCCGATCCGGCCACGGGCCGGGCCCGCGTGGACCTGCAATCGGCCGGGCTCTACATCGATTTCCTGGAAACACTCCAGCAAAAGACTCGGGGCAATCTCGACCTTTTGGAGACCCAGATCCTTGAGGACTGGCTCTTCCAGCTGAAGATGCTCTACACCAAGGCCAGCCAGGGCCGGCCGAAGTAAGAGAGGGAGGCCCGCCATGAGACGCCGCAGCCTGCTTATCCTAGCCGTGCTGGCCGCCGCGTTCCTGGCGCCTGCCCTCCTGCTCGCCCAGGGGGGGCGGCGCGACGCCCCGCCGCCGCCTTCGGGAACCACCATCCACCTGGATCCCAGCGAGGTGGCCAAGCAGATGTCCAGCTCCCATGAGGAGATCGTGGACGTCAACAACGAATCCACCTTGATGAAGTACATCAAGGCCTTCGAAGGAACCCGCCAGCCCGAGGACCGCCAGCAGATCATCACGGAGCTGACGGACTTCTGCGTCCAGCGCGGCCTTCGGCCCTCCCCGGACCTGGCGGAGATGTTCCTGGCCCTGGGTCTGGAGGCCCGGGCGCAGGGCCGCATCCCCGACTATGCGGAGATTTGCCGCTACGCCGAGTCCTTCGATCCGGACCATCCGCTGGTGCACCTTGCCTTGGCCGACGCGGCCCGCCGCCAGCAGGGCATTCTGTCCGGCCCCTTCTTTTACGAGGCCCTGGCCGCCGTCGTGTCGTCCTTCACCAACGTCGAAACCAGGTGGCTGGCCCTCGCCAACCTGGCCCTCTGGCTGAGGGTCACCAGCTTTTTGGTCCTCGCGGCCCTGGCGTTGGTCCTCCTGATCAAATACCAGGCCCAGCTCCGGCACGATATCCAAGAATGGATGGGCGGGGCCGACAACACGCTCGTCAAGGCAGCCGGAATCATAGCCCTCTTCCTACCCAGCCTCCTCTTTCTGGCGGGGTATTGGTGGATCATTTACTGGGCGGGCGTCTTCATGCTTTACGCCCGCTGGCCCGAGCGCGCCGCCACGGCGATCGCCATTTTGGGCTTTGTGACCTCGGGCGCCTTCGCGATCCACTGCCAGCAGCAGACCTACCTCGCCATGAGCCAGCCCCAAGCCTCCAATATCCGATGCTACGCCGGCCGGATCGGCGTGGGGCTGGATGCGTCCCTCTCGGCGCACACGGGACCGGGAGACCCCCTGGCCCGCACCTACACCTTTCTTCTGGCCAACCGCTACCTCCTGCACGGCAGCTACGCCCGGGCCGAAGGCCTCTATCAGCCCATGCTCAACGAAGGCAATGACGCGGCCGCCGTGGCCAACAATTTGGGCTGCATCTACTTCTACGAAAATCGCTACCAGGAGGCCATCCAGCAGTTCGGCAAGGCCATCGACCTGAAGGCCGACATGGCGCCCGCCTACCTGAACCGATCCCTGGCGGAGAACAAGCTCTTCGACTTCTCGGGCGCCAAAGAAGACCAGGATAAAGCCCAGGGGCTGGACAAGCGCCTTTTCAGGGCCAGCAAGCTTCGCCAGGCCGACGACTGGAGCCCCGTTCCGAGCTGGATCCCCTTGGACGTCACGCGGCAGATCGCCCTGCGCCTGGAAACGAGCCGTCCAGGAAGCATCTCGGGGCCCCTGCAACTGGGTGGCTCGGCCGTTTCGCTCTTTTTCCGCCCGGCCTTCTCTCTCTGGGCCATCCTCTTCTGGGTGGTCTTCACGGGGATGGTCCTCGTCAAGAAGTCAACGTTCTTCGCCCGCGCGTGCTTCAAGTGCGGGCGGCCCTTTTGCAGCCGCTGCAAGACCTCCCTGGAGTTCGAATCCTTCTGCTCCCAGTGCGTGCACCTTTTCATCAAGCAGGACGGCGTCTCCCCCGAGGCGCGCCTCAAGAAAAACTACGAGGTTGAGAGCTACAACCGGGCGCAGCGCCTTCAGCGGTCCGTGCTCTCCCTCCTGGCTCCCGGCGCCGGCCACATTTTGGAGGGGCGGCCCTTCGCGGCGATCCTGATTCTCGCCTTATGGTTCGGGGCCATCTCGGCCCTTGCCCTGGGCGCCTACGCCCTGCCCCTCCCCTACCCCGACCTGGCAGGGACCGGCGCCCTGCGGATCGCGGCGGCTGTAGCGGCGCTCATCTTCATGGCGATTCTCTGGGGCGGCTTCGGCCTTCCCTTGGCCCTCAAGCACGAGCCTCCCCGGCTCGGCCAGGCCAGGAGGACGTAGGCCATGGCCCTCGCGGGAACTCTCAAAGATTTCAGCCTGGCGGACATTTTCCAGCTCATCGCCCTTCAAAAGAAGACGGGCTACCTGACCTTGCGCAACGAGGCCGACGTGGTCACCGTGACCTTCATGGAAGGGAGCGTGGTGGGAGCCGAGTCCCTCAACAAGCGCCTGGAGGACCGTCTGGGGCACGTCCTCGTCAAGACGGGGCGCATCAGCCGGGAGGAGCTCACCAAGGCCCTGGAGATCCAGCGCCAGACCCTCCAGCGGCTCGGGTACATCCTTGTGGCCGAGAGCTTCGTGGACGCCACCAGCCTCAAGACGGCCCTGGCCATCCAAATGCAACAGACCATCTTCCGGCTCTTCCGCTGGAAGAACGGCGATTACAACTTCGAACCGCACGACGCGGTGGAGTACGACCGGGAGAACGTCGCTCCCATGGCCGCCGAAAGCATCCTCATGGAAGGCATCCGGATGCTCGACGAGTGGCCCATCATCGAGAAGAAGATCCCCTCCTTTGAACGGGTCTTCGAGAAGATCCCCCTGCCCGCCCCCCCGGTTCTGGACACGCGTACCGACGCCCCTCCCTTGGACGATGCGGCCCTCTTCGGCACGGTGAGCCCCAAATCCGCCCCGCCCAAGTCGCCGCAGCCCGAGGCCGCCGCCGTGAGGCTTTCCCAGGAGGAGATGGCCGTCTACCAGAACGTGAACGGGGTCTTCACGGTCCAGGAGATCATCGACCGCTCGGGAATGAACGAGTTCGACACATGCAAGGCCCTTTTCGAGCTCCTCAACAGGCAGCTCATCCGGCCCGTCATGCCCGCCTCCGCGGAGGCGCCGCTAGAGGCCAAGCGGCGCATGGTCTCACCCGACGCCCTGGGACGCGTGGTGGCGGCCCTGGCCGTGGTTTGGTTCGCCATCTCCCTCCTGCTGCTGCCTTTCCACCCGCTGGATTATCTGCCCTCCTCCAACAGCCCCTACAGCCGGGACCGGCTCATCCTGGAATCGCGCCTGAAGCTGCAGAGCGTGACCCGTGCCATCCACATTTTCCAGCTCAGGAACGGCAGGCTTCCCACGTCCCTGGACGAAC
>JAKBES010000307.1 GCA_021833665.1 Acidobacteriota bacterium | reverse complement strand
GGCGACTCGGTCCTTGGCCAAGCCGTCCGGCTCCGGGACGCCCCAGGCTTCGCAAGGGAAGCTGACCACCGTGGGAGCGATCATGGGGACCGTCGGCTACATGAGCCCCGAGCAGGCCCGGGGCGAGGCGGCCACGGCCGCGAGCGACATCTACTCCTTCGGGCTCATGCTCCAGGAGCTCTTCACCGGGAGGCGGGCCTACGAGGGTGGGCTGAAGGGCGCGGCCCTGATGGAGAAGGCCAAGAAGGGCGAGACCCTGCCGGCCACCGGCCTGGACAGAGACCTCGCGGCCCTCATCGCCCGGCTCAAGTCGGTGGAGCCGGCGGCCCGTCCCTCGGCCATCGACGTGGCCGAGAAGCTGGAGTGGATCCGGCGCAAGCCGCAGAGGCGGCGGCGGCGGATGGCGCTGGCGGCAGGGGTCGCGGCGGTTGTTTTGGCCGCCATCGCCATCGGCATCTCCCGCCAGCAGGCCGTGCTCGGGCGTCACCAGGCCGAGGCAGCCCAGCTCGCCGCCTTCGGCCGGCTCCGTCTCGCCGATCACCCCAACGCCGCCCTCGCCTACGCCATCGCCAGCCTCGAGGCCAGCGACAACGCCCCCGCACGGCGGCTGGCCCTGGAGGCCCTCGCGCAGGGGCCGCCGGCGCTGTTCCTGAAGGACAAGGTCAGCTCGGTGTACCCGCTGTGGAGCCCCGATGGCAAGCGCCTGGCGATCGGCGGCTCAACGGGCCTCGAGCTCGTGGACCGGGAGACCGGAGCAGAGCACAAACTGGACACCGCCATGGCTACGCCCGTGGGGTTCACGTCGGACGGACGCCGCTTCGTGGCCAGACGCAATCCTCAATCAATGGAGATCTGGGCGCTGCCGGAGGGGCGGCTCGAGCGCACGCTCCACCTGCCCAAGGGGAAGTTCTTCACCCGTTTCTTGCTCCACGACGACGGGCTGTTGACCTTGGAGTGGGACGAGAACCTGCCGGAAGACAAGCGCGTGTGCCTCCTTCACCGCTTCTCTCTCGACGGCGCTTCCGGCCAGCTCCTCGGCGGCTGGGCGGCGCCTGAGTTCGACTGGACCTGGGACATCGACCCGGCCGGCAGATCCCTCGTCTTCTGGCAAGGCGGCCGGGTGTTCCAGCGGAACCTCGATTCCCTCTCAGCCCCTCCACGAATCCTGGGCACCCACGAGTCGGAGGGCGCCAGCGTCTGGATTGGACCGGCGCGCGACCGGGCCGTCACCAGCGACAAGAGCGGCGATGTGCGCATCTGGGACCTCTCCTCCGGCCGGCTTGAGCGCGCGCTCAAGAGCCCCGCATCGGCGGATTTGGCCGTGCTGGACCCCGGGCGGCGCTTTTTGGCTGCGGGTCCGCACGGTGATATGTCCAAGGGCTCCCTAGTCCTCTTCGATCTGAAGGCGGCCCCCTGCGCCCAACCCACGCCGCTCCTCAGCGGAGAATACCCGGGGATGGAGACCATGGCCGTCAGCCCGGATGGCTCCTGGCTGGCCAGCGCCTACGACGGCGTCGTCATCTTCTGGGAGCCGCTGGCTTGGCAGCCCATCGTCCTCGGGCACCAAGAGCCGCCCGACGTGGACGTGGCCTTCACGACGGACGGCCATCTCCTCTCCTCCTCGAACAGGGGCACCCTCAGGCGGTGGCCGCTGGCCTTCTCGGCCGACGATGCGGTGCGGGTGCTCTGGTCGAAGCCCGGCGCGGAGATCGGCGCCCTGTGGTCCCCCAATCTGACGGTGGACCCCGGGGGACGTTTCGCCATAGTGAACGAACAGGAAAGCGACAGCGCAATTCACGTCGTTCCCTTGAACGGATCGCCCGCCTCGACCTACCGCCTGAAGAGCCCCCCAGGGATGGAAGGCATCCCCTTCTGCACCCCCGCTCTCGATCCCGGCGGAAGGCTGGTGGCCCTGTACTGGCTGACCATCGGCTTCAAGGACCCCCACTGCCTCCGGGTCTTCGACCTCGCTACCGGCGATGTACGCACGCTCGACGCTCCTCCGAAAGGCGACCGCGGGTGGGGAATGACCGGGGCCTTCGAGGGGTGGATGGTGCCTGCCTGGCTGCCGGACGGCCGGCTGGTGACCGACGGCGATCCGGGCCTCCGCCTCTGGGACCTCTCCTCCGGCACGAGCCGCCTCCTGCGACCCGCGCTGAAGCCGCGGGCCACGCAGTTCGGCCTCACGCTTTGCCCAACCGCCGACGGCAGGGAAATCGTCTCCCTCATTTCCGTGCATCAGACCGGATTTGCCTCGCTGCTCTCGGTCTTCGACATGGGATCGGGCTCCGCTCGGGAGATCACCTCGCACGGCCAATCGCTGAGGTCCTGCGCTCTCGATTCGACGGGCACGGTCCTCGTGACGGGAGATCTCAGCGGCGTCGTGCGAGTCGGCCGGCTGACCGGTGACGAACCCCACCTGCTCTACGGCCACACCGGGCCCATCACGAGCGTGGCGGTTTCGCCCGACGGGAAATGGATCGCCTCTGGTAGCGACGACGGGACCATCCGCCTCTGGCCCATGCCGGACCTGAGTAAGCCGCCGCTCCACACCCTGCCCCACGATGAACTGCTCGCGAAGCTGAAGGCCCTCACCAACCTGCGCGCCTTGCGCGACCCCGCCTCTGACACGGGGTGGAAGATCGAAATCGGCCCCTTCCCAGGATGGGCCCACGTCCCTCGGTGGCAGCCATGACCGGGAAGCCCGTCACCTTCGCGTATGCATCCCACGGGACGGGCCGGCCGCGGGGAAGGCCCAGCCCGCGCCCCGATGAAGCCCAACCTTCGGGTTCAATCCGAGGTAATTCAGAGAGGACGGTTGTCTGCCAGGAGCTTGCGGTCTGCGACCCCACGAGGAGGGGTGTGCCGGGCGGATGAGACAAAGGCAGAACTTTGGGGGTGGCTAGGAGAGGACGCTAGGGGCTCGGGGGGGAGAGTTGGGGGTTACCATGGAAGACAAACGTGGTGGTGTGCGGTGGAGGATGGCGCTCCTGATCCCCGTGCTGGCCGTGGCCTTCGGCCTCCCGGGCAGGGGGCAGACGACGGGCGGCTCGCTCCAGGGCAGGGTCGTCGATCTGGCTGGGCAGTCCATCGCCGGGGCTCAGATCCAGGTCTCCGGACCGAACGTCCAGGGCTTCCTGGGGGCGGCCACCAACCTGGACGGGGTCTACCTCTTCCCCTACGTGCCCGCGGGGAGGGGCTACGAGGTCAAGGCCGAGGCCGAGGGCTACGCCACGGTGGTCCGGAAGGGCATCGCGATCCCGCTCGGCGCCCGGGTGGACCTGCCCTTCACGATGGCAGAGGGCAAAACGGAGGTCGTGGTGACGGTGGCCGCCCCCCTGGTGGACCTCAAGAGCACCAAGACGGGGGCTACGCTCTCGAGCCGCATGATCGAGGCCCTGCCCCTCCAGCGGGACTCGAGCCAGATCGTCTTCCTGGCGCCGACGGCCGTGGATTCGGGCTCCTCCACGCCGGGCATGGCCTCCATCGGTGGCAGCACGGGGGCCGAAAACACCTACATCGTGAACGGCATGGACGTCACGAACACCAACGTCGGGACCGGGACGGGCGCCACCTTCGGAAACCGCGTCCAGGTGGTCGCGGGGGGCCTCGTAGGCAGCATGCTCAACTTCGATTTCATCCAGGAGGAGCAGGTCATGACCGGCGGGGTGCCGCCCGAGTATGGCCAGGGGATGGGCGGCATCGTGAACGCCATCACCAGGAGCGGAGGCAACGAGTTCCACGGCGGCCTCTTCGCCTACTACTGGAGCGACAGCCTCCAGGCCCAGTCCACGACGTACACCTACAACCCGACCATCTTCGGCAACGCCGGCTTCACGCGCTACGACGTGGGGGGCGACGTGAGCGGCTATTTCGTCAAGGACAAGCTCTGGTTCTACCTGGGATACGACTACAACCGGATGAAGGACTACACGGTGGTGCCCGGCGGCCCGGAATTCGGTGACCTGACCCTGTACCTGAACGGCCGCCCGGCCCAATCGGCGAGCGTGGGCCAGCACATCACGGACACGACCGAGGTCAACCAGCAGTACGCCTTCAAGCTCACGTGGAACCTCAGCCCCAACCACAAGCTGTCCTTGACCCTCTTCGGGGACCATGACAAGGTGGACACGCTCGGAACGCTGAACACGCTCGCTCCCGAGAGCCAGCCCTACACGAGGAAGACCCAGCCCACCAACGCCTCGCTCCAGTGGAACGCCACCTGGACCCCGAGGTTCTTCACGGAGGCCGTGGCCAGCTACCACGACAGCACGCAGAAGGTGACGCTGACCCCCGTGGGGGCGGCCAACCTGGCCTACCAGTACTACTTCACGGGCTTCTGCGCGCTGCCGAAGGACCAGACCATACCCCCCGTCTCCTCGGACATGAACACCCTCGTCCTGGACCTCGGCAACAACTACCAGCCCTCCCTGGGCTTCGGACCTTACTCCG
>JAKBES010000306.1 GCA_021833665.1 Acidobacteriota bacterium | reverse complement strand
GGAGGGCAGGGCGCGGAAGGCGCCGTGCACGAAGGGGCCTTCCGGGGGCACCACCAAAAGGCGCGAGGCGTCCCGAGGCACCGCGGGGCGCTGGGCGATGAGGCCGGGCGGAAGGTCGTACTCGAAATCCGAACGGAGCATGAAACCCCCGAGCAAAAGGGGATTTCACCACAAAGGGGCCGGGAGCACAAAGGGGGAAGCGGAAAGGAAGGCATTTGGGATTTCGGATTTAGGGACTAAAGCGTCTGCACGTGGGGCGTTGCCAGAGGAGGATGCGGCTAGCCACCTGGACGGTCGCGGTGGACCGAGAGGGCGCCGGGACAGGTTTCTTTCAAATCCCCAATCCCCAATTGCCTCCCCGCTCCCTGCTCACTTCGCTTAGGGACAAAGGACAGGGGAAAAGCGGAATTCGGAAAAAACCGTCACGAGCGATGGATGGAATCCAAGAGGCTTAGGATAGCGGCTTTCAGCGGCGGGAGGTCCTTGCCTATTGCGGTCCAGACCGTCTCCGGGTTCACCCCAAGATAATCGTGAACCAGGATATTGCGTGCTCCGGCAATACCGGTCCAATCAATCTCCGGGTGCGCCGCTTTCGACGCGGGAGAGAGGTGTTGAGTGCTTTCGGCGAGCGTCTGGAGGTCCCGCAGGACCGCATGCTGAGTCTTGATGTCTTGCAGGAAGGACGAATAGCCGTCTCGCGTGAAGGTCTCAATGTTAGAAATAGCCTCAAGAATATGGCGCAGGTAAGGGGATTCGTCCTTCACAGGGGCACCGCCTCGGCGAGCACCTGCTCCTTCACATAGAGGCTCAGGCCGTCCACTTCGGCGAGGTCCACGGGCCGCTGCAGAAGGCTCTCCAGGTCGGCGCGCAGTCCGCCCAGATCGAAGAGGCTTCGCCCCGGCTCCAGCTCGACGAGGAAATCCACGTCGCTGTCCGGTGTCGCCTGCCCGCGGGCCACGGACCCGAAAACGCGCACTCTCCTGGCTCCGCGCCGTGCCGCAACGCGGAGAATCTCTTCCCGCTTGTCTTGGAGCAACTCCATTATGCCCATGATGAGGCGCCCCTATTCGATTGCATGGTAGCGGCCAAGCCTTGCAGGGTCAAGGGCGGGAAGGGGAAAGGAAAGAATTTGGGGCTTGGGATTTAAGGGCTAAAGCGTATGCACGTGGGGCGTTGCCAGAGGAGGATGCGGTGAGCCACCTGAACGGTCGCGGTGGACCGAGAGGGCGCCGGGACAGGTTTCTTTCAAATCCCAAATCCGAAATCCCCAATCGCAAATTCCGTCCCTGCTCCCCGCTCCCCGCTCCTCCCCACTACCTCAGATGTTCCTTCCGCCACTCGTGGAGGAAGGCCACGGCCTGGTCACGGGTGGCGATGTCGCCGTCCACCTGGTGTTCCATGAGGGCGTCGAGGGCGAGGCCCAGGTCGGGGCCGGGGCGCTGGAGGCCGAGGATCTCCGCCGCTTCGAGGCCGTTCACGAGCTTGGGAAGCCGGCGCAGGGCGGGGCCTTCGCTGGCGGCCATGGCCAGGACTTCATGGGACAGGGCCTGGAGGCCCAGGAGGTTCTGATCCATCTCCGCGCCCCGGGCCGCCGACTTGTCGGCGTAGGCGAGGGCCAGGAGGAGGTCCAGGCGGGTGCCCATGGAGTGGATGAGGCGCCGCAGGGCCGTGTGGCGGGGCGAGGTTTTGAGCTGGGCGAGGGGCCGAAGGTGGTTGAGGCAGAGGTCCGCCACCTCCTCGATGACGGCGTTGGGGAATTTGAGCCGCTTGAGGGCCGTGCGGGCTACCTCCGCGGAGGGCTTGGGATGGCCGTAGAAGTGCACGCGCCCCTCGCCGTCCACGGTGCGCGTGCTCGCCTTACCCGTGTCGTGCAGGAGGCAGGCCAGCCGCAGGATCTCCATGCGCGGCGGGGGGAAGGGCTGGAGGCCCAGGGACGCGAGCCAGGCCGGGGTGCCGTCGCAGGCCTCCAGGGCCAGGAGGGTGTGCTCCAGGACGCCGGCGTGGTGGTACCCGTTCTGGCCGAGCCCGTCCAGAGGTTTCATGTCGCTGAAGAGGACGAAGAGAACGCCCGAGCCGGCCATGGCACGAAAGGCCACGCCCGCCCTGGGCGCCTGGAGGAGGCGCTCCAGCTCCGCGTGCAACCGCTCTGGGACCACGTCCAGAAGCATGTCCCGCTGGTACGCGAGGAGGGCGAGGGTGGTCTCCTCCAGGTGAAAGCCCTCAAGCTGGGCCAGCATCCGGTAGGCCTTTACGATGCGGGCGGGGTCGTCCGAGAAGGCGGAGGGGGAGGCCATCTTGATGCGCCGGGCCGCGAGGTCGCCGAAGCCGCCGAGGGGGTCCAGGAACCTGTCCTTCTCCGGATCGTAGGCGATGGCGTCAATGGTGAAGTCCCGCCGGAGGAGGTCCTCCTCGATGGAGCCCCCCGGCAGGCCCACCCAGTCCAGGGAGAAGCCCTCCAGCGGGATGCGGTAGGTGGAGTTGGCCTCCTTGCCCAGGGAGATGACCTTGCTGCCGAATCGCTCGGCGAACCGGAGGGCCATGTCGTAGGGGCGCGCCGTGGCGAAATCCAGGTCCTTGGGGACGAGGCCCAAGGCCATGTCCCGAACCGCCCCGCCCACGAGGTAGACCGGATCGTCGCCGGAGGCGGCCTCTTCAAGGACGGGCGGCAGGAGGGGATGCGACTGCATGGCCTGTTCGAGGCGTGTCCTCATGGATGAGGCCTCACTTGGTACAAGTATAGGGTCCGCGAGGAGGGGGTGCCAAGGGGGACAGGGGACAGGGCAGAACATTACCCGATCACTCACTCGCCGGGTAACGGGTAATCAAGTGATCAAGTGATCAAAGGCAGAGGATCACCGGATGACCTGATCGCCTGATCACCTGATCGCGTGTAGCACGCAGGACCGGGAACGGAAGCCCGCCGCGGAGGAAGCCCGCGCCCCTTCCTCTCTCCTCCCCGTATGTGAGCGGGAGCACGAAGGGTGCCGCCGAGCTAGGCACGGAGGATGCTCCTGGACTATATTATGGACAGGTTTTCCTTCCCGGAGGTGTTTCAAGGTTGCTGACCTCACGGGACTGCAGCGGTGGCGGCGACTTGTCCCACGAGGAGGCGACGAACCATGAGAAAGCTTTTGGCCATTTTGGCGGGAGGCATCCTGATCACCCTGCTGGCGGCGTGCAACCTCTCGGACATGTTCAAGGGGAAGCCGGCCAGCCAGCAGACCACGGAAAATCCGCCGCCTCCCCCTCCGGCGGCCGACAACCAGGTGCCGCCACCCCCGCCGCCCGCGGACAACCCTCCCGCGTCCAACCAGGGGTACCAGGGCGGCAGCCCCGCGGGGCAATATGCCTCCTCGAACAGGGCCCCTCAAGGAAACTACCCTCAGAGCTCCGGCTACGCAAGCCAGGGGACGAACCAGAGCTCCTATGTTCCGCCTCCCCCCCAGTACTCCACCTCTCAGATTGACCAGATGGTGGCGCCCATCGCCCTCTACCCGGACGCCCTCATGACACAGGTGCTCATGGCCGCGGCCTACCCCTATGACGTGGCGGACGCGGACCAGTGGCTCCAATCGAACCGCGGCCTCAGCGGACCTTACCTGGATAACGCCCTCGCCACGTCCAGTTGGGACCCGAGCGTCATCGCCCTCTGCAAGTTCCCCACGGCGCTGGACAGGATGGCGGGGGATATTCAGTGGACCACCGATCTGGGCAACGCCTTCATCTATCAGAAGAACGACGTGATGTACGCCGTTCAGCGGCTCCGCCAGGAGGCCTACCGGAGCGGCCACCTGAGGACGTCGCCCCAGCAGCGGGTGGTCGTTGAGCCGCAGTACATCGTGATCCAGCCCTACACGCCCAACGTCTACTACGTTCCCTATTACAACCCCACGATCGTCTACGGGAGCGCCTGGAACTACCCCAACTACTACTATCCATCCGTGTATGTCCCGCCCCCGTCGCCGGGCTACGCTTTCGTCAACGGCTTCGCGTGGGGGGCAGGGGTGGCCTTCGGCAACGTTCTCTTCGGCGGGTGCGATTGGAACCGCCGAGACGTGTACGTGAACAATACCGTCGTGTACAACAACACGATCTACCGGAATACGGACTACTACCACCACCGCGACATGTACCAGGGCCAGACCCACGGGAACTGGGCTTACAACGCCCATTACAACAGTCCCGAGGAAGGGTTCGTGCGGGCGCCCTATTCGGGAAGGGCCCACGGTTCCATTCGCGGCCTGCCTGAAAGCACGCTGAGGGGCGGCAAGCACGCCGCCTACTTGGGAACCAACTACGGCCAAGGCGGGCAACGCCGCATGCAGGGCCAGGGGCAAGGCATGAACAAGATGCAGGGCCAGGGGCAAGGCATGAACAAGATGCAGGGCCAAGGCCAAGGCATGAACAAGATGCAGGGCCAGGGGCAAGGCATGAACAAGATGCAGGGCCAGG
>JAKBES010000305.1 GCA_021833665.1 Acidobacteriota bacterium | reverse complement strand
CCTCGCTCATGCGCCGGGCGCTGGAATACACCCGCTGGCTGGAGGTCCCCGTGGTGGCCCACGAGGAGGACCAGAACCTCGCCGGCAAGGGCTACATGCACGAGGGCGCCGTGAGCGCTTCCTTAGGCTGCCTGGGCATCCCCGCGGCCGCCGAAGAAGCCATGGTGGCCCGGGACATCATCCTGGCCGAGCACACGGGCGGCCACCTGCACCTCGCCCACCTCAGCACCAAGGGCTCCCTGCGCATGGTGCGCGAGGCCAAGGCCCGGGGCCTGAATGTCACCTGCGAGGTGACGCCTCACCACTTCGCCCTGTCGGACAAGGAACTGATGAAGTTCGACAGCGACTACAAGATGAACCCGCCCCTGCGCAGCGAGGCCGACATCCAGGCCGTGCTGGAGGCCCTGGCGGACGGCACGGTGGATGCCATCGCCACGGACCACGCGCCCCACGGCTGGGACGACAAGGAGGTGGAGCTGCCCATCGCCGCCTTCGGCGTCATCGGCCTGGAGACCGCCCTGCCCCTCACCCTGGAGCTGCTGGTGAACCGCAAGGTCATCAGCCTGGCCCGCGCCCTCGACCTGCTGGCCGCCGGCCCCGCCCGCGTGTTCCACCTCGACCGCCAGGGCCTCGGCAGCCTGAAGCCCGGCGCCCGCGCCGACTTCGTCCTCCTCGACCCCGAGGCCAAGGTCCAGGTGGACCGCGCCTTCATCCAGTCCAAGTCCTACAACACCCCCTTCAAGGGCTGGACCCTCCCCGGCAAGGTCATCGGCACCTGGGTGGGTGGGAAGCGGGTGTGGGGCTGAGGCTTCCAAGGCCTCTTCCGAATCGAGGTTGACGGCCCGAACGAACCGGATTTAGCTAGGGACGGCCCACACCACCATCACGATTTCCAGTTCAGGCGAACCTGTGGGCTATCCCATGGGTTCGCTAGATTTATAGTTGGGCCTAAGGAGTCGTCATGACTATTAGATCGCTAAGTTTGATTCACATCGTAGCCATGTGCCTGTTCATCCAGATTGCCTCCGCAGGCAAGCCAGCGGAAGCCGCCGAATCTCAGGTCAGTGGAGGCATGTCTGCCGCTCAATATCTAGAATTGGCCCAAAAAGGTGAGACCTCAGCCATGAATCACCTTGGAATGTTGTACGACACGGGTAATGGGGTCCCAAAGGACAGAGCATTAGCAATCTATTGGTTCAATCAAGCAGCCCAGCAAGGTGATGAAACGAGTTTGTGGATATTAGGAAGCGCCTACAATGATGGAAATGGCGTTCCAATCAGTCAAATTCTTGCTTACGTATTTTACGATCTAGCAGTTCGGCAAGGGGCCTCCCTTGAAGGCCCTCCTCGCTTGCTGCGTGACTTGGTCACCAGAAAATTGACCGCTGAACAATTGAGTCAGGCGAAATCAATTTCTTCGGCCTGGAAGCCGGGCCAACCACTTCCATCAATCACGTCATTATCTTTTCATAGACTAACCGAGCCACCGACTGCCGCTCTGCCTGCAGTCCCTGAGAGTCAGACTCGCCAGAGATGGGAATACAAATCCCTGACTACCACTCCAATGATATCGATTACCACCCTCAACCGTGAAGGAGAGAGTGGATGGGAATTGGTCACCACAATTCCTTTACCGAGTCCAGTCACTGGTATGCCTGGTCCCTTGTCTCTAATTTTCAAGAGAAAGCACTAAAAAATACAGAGTCAAATTCGATTTGGGCATACTCGGAATCTAGTTCATAGGCCTAACCCCTAGCTCAACGCGGGCCTCGCCTGCATTGCATTAAGATCTCTCTCATCGTTACGCTTCCCCGGCTCCGCTCAGCGCCGCAGTGCAGGCGCGGTCGATTAGCATCTTTGCATTAGGAATTAGATCGCGAGATTACCATGCGTGAGCTATTGATTTCCGCCACTGAATCAGCAATTCGTGCTATTGATGCAACGCGTTTTTTCAAAACAGAGCGAGGATTCCATGGTCGCTTCTATTGCGCACTACAAACAGAGCTTGATCGCATTGGCTTATTAGTCGACGGCGCCATTCTTGAAATGGAGTATCAGAAGAGCGCCAGACATGGTATCAGACAGCGTCCTGACATCATTTTCCATGTCCCAACTGAGTATTCTGGACTTGAGGTGGTCGAAAACAACTTTGCTGTTTGGGCGCTTAAGCGCCATGCAACGAACCTCGAAGCCATCGAAGATTTCAACAAGCTTGATCAGATGTTTGACACACTTCGGTACCCTCTTGGTTTTTTCGTGAACATTGACTCCACCCAACCAATGTTGGACCTCTACGCAGGCCAGCACCGTGATCGCCTAGTTGCATTGGCTGCCTGCCTAGATGGTCCTACGGTCAAAGTTCATCGGGCTGCTCGATGTTGATGCCTAACGTTCCGCTCAACTTAGCCCTCATCTGCACCGCCCTCCACACTCTCTCTCAAATGTCCACTTTCCTAGCCTTCCATCATTGCCTCGCTGGTGACAGGGCTGGACAGTGGGCATCGTCTGAGCCCACCCAACCCTTGCCCCGATGACCTTCCTAGCTATCCTCCAACATCCGCCGTGATATCCATCTGTCGCTTCGAGGTGACCCCATGCCCCCATCGGACGCGAACCCGGGCCCATCGGCCTCCGACCTCATCTCCCAGCGGATCGCGGAGCTGGGGGGCTGGCGGGGGGCGACGCTGGGTCGGATGCGGCAGCTCATCCTCGCGGCGGATCCGGGGATCGTCGAGGAATGGAAGTGGGCCACGCCGGTCTGGTCCTGCGGCGGGATCGTCTGCACGGGCGAGGCTTACAAGGACAAGGTGAAGCTCACCTTCGCCCAGGGCGCGGCCCTGCCGGATCCGGCCCGCCTCTTCAATGCGAGCCTGGAGGGGAACACCCGCCGGGCCCTCGACCTCCGCGAGGGCGAGGCGGTGGACCCCGCCGCCTTCCAGGCCCTGATCCGCGCCGCCGTGGCCCTCAACCGCGCCGGAAAGGCTAAGCCCCCGAAGCGCCCGAAGGCCTGAACACCTGCTGCAAAGGACTCACCACCAAGACACCAAGGCACCAAGAAAAACAAAGCCTTCTTCTGTCTTTGCGGTTCTTGGTGCCTTCTCGGCATCGGCGTGGCCGATGCCGAGAAGACACCAAGAACTGCAAGAACACGGGCCGCCGACGAGGGGCTATCGTCGGCAGCAGCCCGTTGGCACCGAATTTGATGTCAGGTGGTCTGAGCTCACGAAACCCCGTTGAACGGCCTGCCCCGGGACCCGGCCACGCGATTCTGCAACAAGGAGTGTCGCCTTCTGCCTCACCTTCCAGAGACCCATCCCATGGAGGACACCATGAACGCGTCGTTTGTCTGTGCAGGCCTGCTCGCCCTGTTGGCCGGGTGCACGGTCGCACCCCACATCACCACGGATGTCACCCGGATCGCCCCGGTCGCCGCGCCGGCGAGGCCGGCTGGCTGTGACATCCAGGTCTTCACCCAGTCCCCCACGGACCGGAAGTTCGAGGAGCTGGCCATCCTCAACGCGGCCACCGACACCGGCTCGTTCACGAAGAAGGATCTCGCCTCGGTCCTCCCCACCCTGAAGGAGAAGGCCTGCGCGGTCGGCGCCGACGCGATCATCCTCCGCAATGTCGAGCAGGGAGGCATCCCCGTGGGGGACGCCTACGGACACCAGACCCCCACCAAGGTCTTCTGCGTGGCCATCCGGTTCCTTCCCGCCCGGTGATCCGCCGCGGAGGCTGCGCCGGGCCCGGTTCCTTCCCGGCGCAGCTTCCCAAGCCCGGGCCGCGCCGGTATCGTGAGGCCCCCTCAAGGAGCGCGCCATGAGCCATCGCATCGTCTGGGTGGACCTCCCCGTGACCGACCTGGACCGGGCCATCCGGTTCTATTCCGCCGTCCTCGGCCTGGCCGTGACCAAGGAGGGCGGGCCGGGCTTCACCTTCGGGCTGCTGCCCCACGGAGAGGGCGAGGTGGGCGGCTGCCTGGTCCTGCCCGAGGGGGACGATGCCCCCTCGAAGACGGGCCCGCTCGTGTACCTGAACGCCGAGGGACGGCTTCCCCAGGCCGTCGAGGCCGCCGCCGCCCAGGGCGGCCGGGTGCTCCAGCCCGTGCATCCCATCGGGCCCCACGGCTTCCGCGCCGTGGTGCTGGACAGCGAGGGGAACCGCATCGCCCTGCACGCCATGGCGCGCTGAGCCCCGACTTCTCAATCCCCGTCCCAGGGAGACCCCATGCGCCCCGCCCTCAAGTCCCTCGGCAGCCTCCTCGCCGGCTTCGTGGCGGCCGGCGCGGTGATGATGCTCCTCGAGTTCCTCAACGGCCGCATCCTGTATCCGGAGCTGGCCAAGGCCGCCGAGGGCGTGACGGACCCGGAAGCGGTCCGGCGGATCTTCGCCACGGCGCCCCTGGGCGCGCTCCTGGTGGTGGTGGCCGCCTGTGGCCTCGGCGGCCTGGCGGGCGGCTGGCTCACGGCCC
>JAKBES010000304.1 GCA_021833665.1 Acidobacteriota bacterium | reverse complement strand
CGGCGGGCGTGAAGGCGGTGCAAGTCACCGACCTAGGGCAACCCACGGCCCTGGTCCGGGAGAAGGTGCGGGGCGCCCACTGCCTGCTCCTGGAATTCAACCATGATGTAGACCGGCTCATGAACGGCTCCTACCCGATGCACATCAAAATGCGGGTGAGGGGAAGCCTGGGCCACCTGTCCAACGACCAGGCCGGCCGGCTGGTCCAGGAGGTGGTGAACGGGGAGACGCAGGCTCTCTACCTCATGCACCTCTCCCAAGAGAACAACCTTCCGGCGCTCGCCAAGCTCGCCGCGAAGGAGGCCCTGCAAGAAAAGCGGGTGCGCGTGGAGGTGGCTCGCCATCTCGTGCCCGCGGCGCCGTGGGAGGGCTAGCCTCAGCGGGTCAGGGAGCCAGAGATCCAGATCGAAAGGGGGCGAGGGAGCCATGATCCCTAGGTACACGCGGCCGCGGATGGCGGCCCATTGGTCGGACGAAAACCGCTACGCCACGTGGCTCAAGGTGGAGCTGGCCGCCCTCTCGGCTCAGGCGGACATGGGACTGGTGCCCCGGGAGGCCGCCTCGGAGATCGCCTCGAAAGCCCGCTTTGACGTGGGACGCATCGAGGCCATCGAGGAGGTGGTCAAACACGATGTCATCGCCTTCACGACGTCGGTGGGCGAGTCCATCGGGAACCTGAGCCGCTACTTCCACTACGGCCTCACCTCCTCGGACGTGGTGGACACGAGCCTGGCCCTCATGACGCGGGACGCCCTTGACCTCATCCTTCAGGACGTGGACGAATTCCGGGCCGTCCTTAAAGCACAGGCCTATGCCTACAAAGATCAGGTGTGCATCGGCAGGACCCACGGCATTCATGGCGAGCCCACGACCTTTGGCCTCAAGTTCGCCCTCTGGTACGCCGAGATGGGCCGGAACCGAGCGCGCCTGCTGGCCGCCCGTGAAGGAATCGCGGTGGGGAAGCTTTCGGGTGCCGTGGGCACCTTCGCGCACCTTCCCCCCGAGCTTGAAGAACGAGTCTGCGCCAAACTCGGCCTCGTCCCCGATCCCGTCTCCACGCAGGTCATCCAGCGGGACCGCCACGCCGAAGTGCTCGCCGCACTGGCCATCACGGGGGCGACCCTGGAGAAGATCGCCACCGAGATCCGGCACCTCCAGAAGACCGAGGTGCGCGAGGTGGAGGAACCCTTCAGCAAGGGCCAGAAGGGCTCATCGGCCATGCCCCACAAGCGGAACCCCGTGGGATGCGAGAACATGACCGGGCTGGCGCGGCTCCTGCGAGGCTACGCGGTTCCCGCCCTGGAAGATGTGGCCCTCTGGCACGAGCGGGACATCTCGCACTCCTCCGTGGAGCGCGTCATCCTCCCCGACGCCACGACCCTTCTGGACTATATGCTGCACCGCTTGGGCGGCATCCTGGACGGTCTCCTCGTCTATCCGGAGGCCATGGCCGCGAATCTGAACAAGACCCGCGGCCTCATTTACAGCCAGCAGTGCCTTCTGGCCCTCACCCGGGCGGGGCTCACCCGCGAGGACGCCTATGCCCTCGTGCAGGCCGCGGCCATGCGATGTTGGGCGGGTGAGGGGGATTTTCTGGATCTCCTTTCGGCAACACCCGAAGTGGCCGCCAGGGTTCCGCGCCAGGATCTCGCCGCCTTCTTCGACCCGAAGCGCTTCCTCACCCACGTGGATGCCATCTTCACGCGGGTCTTCGGCTGATGTCAGCATCCGGCGAAGGCATACATCAAGGGGACCGCCACCGACTTCATTTTTGAGAGCCCCGGCGGCCAGCGGATCCTCACCTCCCCAGGAGCTGAAGGTCGCCGAAGCTATTTCGGGGACGGTCTACTACGAGACGCCGCGCAACCTCCCCATGCCAGGCGTCGTGCTCCTGAGCCGGATCTACTATGGTCCGCGAGGGGTTGCCGTGGACACGATCCTGCTGGCCCTGGCCACGGGCAAGGTGAAGACCATCGTGGAGGACGCGGGGTATCCCACGTATGCCTCCTCGGGGCACCTGCTCTTCACGCGAGGGGACACGCTCCTGGCGGCTCCCTTCGATCTCTCCAGGCTTGAGGTCACGGGTGGGGCCGGGAGAATTTCGGGGACACAATACGTAACTCTTGACGGAAGGAATTCCGGGGACACCATACCTATACTCTTGACGGCGGCCAGCCGGAAGAGCTAGCAGGCTGCTGAGAAACTCGCGTGGGCCGCGCGCAAGAGGCTTGGGGGCCATGTGCTAGGCGCGGCGACGACGGCAGCAGGTGCTCTTTCAGGATGCGGATGACCTCGCCTACCCGGACCATAAACAAAACGCCCGGGAGCCTGAGCCCCCGAGCGTTGGTTATCCAGGTTTGTTCTCCGCTCCTTTTCCTATCCCTTGCTTTTCACTTTTTACTTCTTACTTTTCACTCCTCACTCCTCACTCCTCACGGCTTCAAGATATCCGACCCGTGGGGCCTGGCCTTGCTGGGATAGGGCGGGGGAGCAGGTATGGAGAGGGGGTCCTTCTTGAGCTGGTCCATGAGGTAGCTCACGGCGGCCTCGAGCTGTGCGTCCTTGCCTTTGACCACGTCGCCGGGCATGTTCTGGACCTCCATGTCGGGGTCCACGCCGCGCCCTTCAAACAGCCACGTGCCGCCGAAGCCGTAGAGGCCGAACTGGGGCGGGGTGACGGTTCCGCCGTCCACGAGGTCCTCGTGGGCCTCGATGCCGAAGGCGCCCCCCCAGGTCCGCATGCCCAGAACCGGGGCGATCTTCTTGAGCTGGCAGGCGCGGGCGAAGAACTCGCCGTCGGAACCCGTGTCCTCGTTGACGAGGATGATGAAATGGGCGCGGGCCGCCGCCTCTGGGTTAAGGGAGACCTTCCCCTCGCGGGGCTGGGTCATCCCCCAGACTTTCCGCTCCAGGCGCTCGATGATCATCTCCGCGGTGAAGCCGCCGCCGTTGTACCGGTCATCGAGGATGATGGCCTTCTTGTCCGTCTGGGGGTAGAATCCACGGGCGAATTCGATGAGGCCGTCCTCGGACATGTCGGGCATGTGGAGGTAGCCGATCTGGCCGCTGCTGAGGCGGTCCACCATGGCGGCGCGCTGGTCGATCCATTCGCGGTAGCGGATCTCCCCCTCGCTCTTGATGGTCTTGGTGCGGTAGGTTCTGGCGCCCTCCTCGGAGGGTTTGGAGTTGTAAGTGAGGATGACGAGCTTGCCGGCCCTGTTCTCGAAGGCGGAATAGACGTTGTCCGCGGCCGTGACCTTCACACCGTCCACGGCGATGAGGTAGTCGCCCTCCTTGATGGGGCAGCCCGGGTCGGCCAGGGGCGAGCGCATGTCGTCGCTCCATGTCTTGCCGGGGATGACGTGGCCGATGCGGTAGAAGTTGGAGCCCGCGGGGAGGTCGAATTCGCAGCCGAGGACGCCCGTGGGGACCCGCTTGATGGGGGCGCCCGTGTCACCGCCGTAAACGTAGGTGTGGCCCGTGTTGAGCTCGGCGATCATCTCTCCGATGAGGTAGGTGAGGTCCTGGCGGTTGCCGCAGTCGGGGACGAAGGCGCGGTACTTCTCGCCCGTGGCGGCCCAGTCCAGGCCGTGCATGTTCTTGTCGTAGAACCAGTCCCGCTCGATGCGCCAGGCCTCGTTGAAGATCTGGCTGAACTCCTCGGACCGGTCGATCTTGAACTTCACGTCCGCGAGATCCACCGCGCCGTCGCCCACCTTGGATTTGGCTCCGGCGTCCACGATGCCGAACTTCTTCCCCGCCTTGTAGGCGAGCTTCTTGCCGTCGGCGGAGAGGTGGTAGTTGTTGATGCCCTCCAGGACCTGCGCCGCCTTCTTGTCCTCGAGCTTGTAGCTGTAAAGGTCCACGTCCTCCGGGGTCACGTCCGTGATGAAGTCGTAGGCGGAGAAGACGGGCTTGGGGCGTGCGACGTAGAGGAAGCCCTTGTCCGTGGCCTCCAGGCGGAAGTAGGTGCCCGGCTCCACCCCCTCCACGGGGACGGTTCGGCGATCCAGCCCCGCCACGTCGATGACCGTGACCGCGGCCTTGGGGGTTGGCTTTTCGGCCTTGTCCTTCGCGCCCTTGTCTGCGCCGTTCTTCTCCCCTTCGGCCTTCTTGGATTCGGCTTTCTCCTCCTCATTTTCCGCCTTGGGAGCGAAGGGGGAGGGCGCGCCGTCCTTGAGGACGACCAGGTAGGGGAGGGTCATGTCGAGGAAGATGTGCTCCTGGTCCACCTGGCCCATGGTGGGGGCGAAGGTGCGATTGGAGAGGAAGTAGAGGTACCGTCCCTTGCGGTCGAAGGAGGGGCTCCAGGACTGGTAGGCGTCCGTGGTCACGGGGGAGATTTTCTGGGTGTCCAGGTTGTAGAGGAGGATGACCTCGTTGGTGTTCTCCGTCTTCTTGGTGTAGGCCACCCAGCGGCTGTCGGGGGACCATACGAAATCCTGGATGCCCCAGCGCTCCCACCCGTCGTCGT
>JAKBES010000303.1 GCA_021833665.1 Acidobacteriota bacterium | reverse complement strand
GGCCCCACGCCTTGGACGGCCATGAGCTTTCGGAAAAGGCCTCGCTCCTCACGGCTGAGGAAACCGAAGAGGAGGATGGCGTCTGCCCGGACCTCCGTGTGGATGTAGAGGTCAACCGTGTCCCCATCCAGACGCGAGAGGGTAGACAGCGGCACGGCCACGGCGTAGCCGACCCCCCCGGCTTCCACCACGAGACCAGAGGGCTCCTTTTCGAGGAGGCGGCCTCTCAAACGCGCGATCATGGCGTGCCTTCGAGGGCCGTGCTGGCACGCCGGTTGAGCGCGCAGATGGCCAAGGCGAGCGCATCGGCGGCGTCATGCGGTTTGGGAATGGAGGCCAGACCTAAGATGGCCTTGACCATGAACTGGACCTGGCCTTTCTCCGCGTGGCCATGACCCGTGACGGCCGCCTTCACGGTGTTGGGAGCCAGCTCCACCACGGGAATACCCGCCTCGGCCGCGGCCACCATGACGGCGCCTCTCACCTGGCCGAGCTTGAGCGCGCTCTGAACGTTCTTAGAGACGAAGACCTCCTCGAGAGCGAGGAGGTCGGGATGGAACTCGTCCATGATCTGCCGCAGCCTCCGGTAGATGAAGGCCAAGCGTTCGGGGTGGGGGACTTGAGAGTCGTTCCGGATGGCGCCGAATCCCAAGGCGCGGTGGAGGCCGCCTTCGGCTCGCACGATCCCGTACCCCGTAGACAGAGAGCCCGAGTCGACGCCCAGAGCGACGGTGGAGGGTCGCGGGTTTTGCATGGCGGTCTTGGCCTCCCTCGCGGACATCTAGCCCGGGCCGCGCGCGCTTCGGTCGGCCGGCGGCGCGCCTCCCCATTCCCCTATCCCTCGAAGGCCTCCATGTCCTTCTCGTCCATGTCGAAGTTGGCCCATACGTTCTGCACGTCATCGTTGTCCTCAAGGGCGTCGATGAGCTTGAGCAGGCCGCGGCCCTGGTCGCCCGCGAGTTTGGTGGTCACGGTGGGGGTGTAGACGGCCCTCACCGAAGCCACGGGCATGCCCGCCTTTGTAAGAGCCTCACTCACGGGGTGCATGTCCTCGAACTTGGTGTAGATCATGAAGCTCTCGTCCTCGCGCTCCACATCGTCGGCGCCCGCTTCGATGGCCGCCTCGAAGACCTTGTCTTCGCTCAAGCCTTCCGCGGGGATGGTGATCTCTCCCTGGCGGACGAACATGCGCGCGACGCAGCCCTGGAGGCCAAGATTCCCTCCGTACTTGCTGAAGGTATGGCGGATCTCGCCGGTGGTCCGGTTGCGGTTGTCCGTGGTGCCCTCCACCAAAATGGCGACGCCGTTGGGGCCGAAGCCTTCGTAGATCACCTCCTCGATCTGCGTGTCGCCTTCCGCGCCCGTGCCCCTGGCGATGGCCCGTTTGATATTGTCGTTGGGCATGTTGAGGGCGCGGGCGGCCTGGATGGCTGCCCTGAGGCGCGCATTGCCGTCGGGGTCGCCGCCGCCGAGCTTGGCGGAGATGATGATCTCCTTGGCGGTCTTGGTGAACATTTTGCCGCGCTTGGCGTCCTGTGAACCCTTGCGCGCCTTGATATTGGCCCATTTATTGTGACCGGACATACTCCACCCTCCTCATGCTCAAGCTCTTTATTCTAGCACACTCACGGCAAATCGGGAGGGCCTGGCGGGGAATCGCGGGCTACCTTCCGACGGGATAGGAGAGGGCGTCCTTGAGCTTGAAGAGGTCTCCTTCCCGAGGCACGAGCCTGACCTTGGTCTTCATGGTCTCTGGGTCGATGAGATCGGAGAAGGGAACGGCCCGGATGTCGAGGTTGTCCGCCACGCTCACCATGTGCCCGAAGCGCCCTTCGCTGACCAGCCGCCAGGCCCCGTGCCCGAGCATGGAGCCGAGGACCACGTCGAAAGCCATGGGTTCGGCACAGCGTGTTTCGTAACCCACCTGCTTGGGATTGATCTTTTTCTCTTTGCCCGTGGAGGCCTTGTAGAGCGCCATGGTCCGCTCGGCGAGGGTTCGGCAGAGTTCGGCCCGTCCGTAGTAGACGTTGCCGTGGGCGTCCACCTCCTTGGGCTTGTGGGCGTCATCGAGGCGCTCCGCCAGACCCTCCGCGATGCAAATCAGCCCCGCGCGCCGGCCGTCCCGCTCCCTGGCGGCGATGAGGTCCGCGAAGCGCGAGGCGAGGGCGTCCGGGTCAAGGTCGCCGTCCAGATCCTCTGCGGCCACAATGGCGCAGGCCTCGCCCGCCAGGCCGGCCGCGTAGGTCATCCAGCCCGCGCTGCGTCCCATGAGCTCAACGATGAAATAGGCATTCGTCGAATCGGCGTCGGCCTTGAGATTGAGGAGGGCCTTTCGGGCCGCGTCCACGGCGGTCCAGTAGCCAAAGGTCCAGGGAATGCCGAAATAGTCGTTGTCGATGGTTTTGGGGATGTGTACGGTGGGCATACCCAGCATGTGGAAGAAGTTGGCCGTTTTGAGGGTGTCGTCGCCCCCCATGGTGATGAGGGCGTCCACGCCCACCGAGCGCAACCCCGCCATGGAAGCGTGGAGCTTGGCGGTCTTGGATTCGTCCGCCAGATCCGCTTTGGATTTGACGTCCTTGCCCGGGTTGGCCCGCGCCGTCCGGATGAAGATGCCCCGCTGGTTGCGGATGCCCGAAATGGCCGTGGTCAGGTTCAGATAGTGCGTGCCCTCCACCAGCGGGCTGGAAGGTGTGAAGGCCTGGAGATGGGTGAATCCGTCCAAGAGGGCCACCACGCCCACGCCGTGATCAAGAAAGCCGAGGGCGGACGAGGAGATGACGGCGTTGGCGGCGGGAGCGGGGCCGCCCGAAAAGACCAGGGCAATGTTGCGGGTGGTGTCCATGTCGTTCCTCCATGGGGGCCGGGCCGTCCCTCCGGGATTCGCCCGTCCGTGACGCCTTCGATGCGGTACCGAAGGAAGTATAATGGCACGAAGGACGGGCCGCAAATGGCGTCCCGTTGCCGCCTTGGGCCGGGGCAGCCTTCGCGGGGGCGAGGAGAGAAGACCGGGCGCTGGGCCAGGACTCTGCCGGGAGGGTTTCGTGGAGGAATTTCTGAGGCAATACGGCCTCATTGCGGTCTATTTCGGCATGGCGCTGGAAGGGGAAACGGTCCTCGTCATGGCCGGCTTCCTCGCCAGCCAAGGCCTGCTGCCGAGGGGTGAGGTTCTCCTGTGCGCGGTCCTAGGGGCTCTCACGGTGGACCATTTGGTTTTCTACGCGGGCCGCCATGCCACGAGGTTCGCATGGATGAAAAGGGCCCTCGGCGTGGACCGGGGTCCCACCACCTGGCGCGCCCGCTTGGGAGAATCCTGGCCCGTCTTCCTGATGATTCGCTTCATCTACGGCGCGCGCAGCCCCTACATTTTTTGGCTGGGTACCCGGGGGATGAAGTGGCCGAGGTTCGCCGCTCGCGACGTGGGGCCCGTCCTGGCCTGGTGTTTCGTATGGCTCTTCTTCGGACACGCCATCGGAAATCTCGTGCTTCTCCTCTACGGGAAGATCCATCACCACCAGGCCTTCTGGATCATGGTCGGCATGGGTGTGGCGGCGCTTGCGATCTTCGCGGCCTTAGCCATCAGACGGCACCGGCGCCTCAAACGGCCCTTGCCGCCAGAGGCGCCCGTGGCGGACTGACCCAAAGCGTTGGCCGAGCGGGGACGCCTTGACCGGGAGACTCTCCCGGCCTATATTTACCGGGCACAGCGTGGGGGCGAAACGGTCTCGACGGGGATGTGCAGGAGGTGGTCGCGCGCCGAGTTCCGGGCTCTCGTAAAACGACCGGAAAACCACAACTGCCAACGACAATTTGGCTCTCGCGGCTTAAGCCGTGACGTCCTTGATGAGAGTGCCCGCGGCTTTTCAAGGACGACGCTAGCGGGATGCTCCGCCCCGGTCCGCCCCGGCCGGTTCGGCTAAGACACTGGGGCTAGCGGACCACCGTATTGCCGGCTCCAATGGTGGCGAGCGAAATTGCTGGGAACCGGCTACGCGCGTAGAAGCTGCCTTGGCTGACCTTTCCGGACGCGGGTTCGACTCCCGCCGCCTCCACCAAAAACCCGAGAGCGGGAGGGCTGGTCCCTCCCGCTCTCGGGTTTTAAGGGCGTGGTTGGGCGGGAGTCGAAGGGCGGGAAGCGCCGCAGGCGCTGCTCCGAGAACGCGAGCGCGGAGCGAGCGTTCGCAGGAATGCAGCGCGAGGCGAGGGCCCCGCCCCGGAACCCGTAGGCGGCCTTGAACCGGAGCCGCGAGACTCGCGAGCGGCGAGGCTTCTAGGCCGCGTAGGGTTGACTCCCGCCGCCTCCACCAAAACCCGAGAGCGGGAGGGCTGGTCCCTCCCGCTCTCGGGTTTTAACAGGCTGTTGAGAAACTCGCATGGGCCGCGCGCAAGAGGCTTGGGGGCCATATGCAAGGCGCGGCGACGACGGCAGGGTGGGCCCCCTTCCTAGGAGCCGCAACAACGCAGATGGCCCCCAACC
>JAKBES010000036.1 GCA_021833665.1 Acidobacteriota bacterium | reverse complement strand
CAGGTCCAGAAGAGGCGTTCCTGTGAGAGCAATGGCGCCCTTCGCGTAGGGAACGCGGTAGACGACGCCGTCCGCGGGGGCGTGAAGCTCTCGGAGGCCATCGAGGCGGCGGGCCTCGAGGCTTTTCCTCCGGGCTTCGGCCGCCTCGGCGGCTCCCTGCGCCTGAGCCAGGGCGGCGTCATCGGCGAGCTTCAGCCTGTGGCGCTCCTGCACCTGCCTCAGGGCCGCCTGGGCCGCCGCGGCTTCGATCCGGGCCTGAGCCAGGGCCAGCTTCGCGTCAGGATTGCCCGTGACCGAGAGGAGCGTGGCGCCCTTGGAGACGGCCTCGCCCTCGCTGACATCCACCTTCTCAATCTGGCAGTCGAAGGGCGCGCTCAAGGTAAACAGGGCCCCTGGCGCGGGTACGATGCTGCCATAGGCATCCACCGTTTGCGCGACGGTACCCTCCTTGATGGGTGCCACGGCCACGGCGGCCGTGACCTCCGCAGGGGGCGGCGCGCTCCCGCCCGCCGCCGTCGCCACGCCCGCCGACCGGCCGGCACGGTAAGCGAAGAAGGCACAGGCCAGGGCGAATACCAGGGCGCCGGCTAGGGTGATCCACAAGGCGCGAGGCTTCATTTCAGCTCCTCTGCGGGCTGCTGCTTCGGAGCGTCTCCAGGCAGGTACCGCCCCGAGGCGATCTCAAGGGCCACCCCCAGGTCCGCCTCCTCGGCGCGCAGCCTTACCTCGGCCATGGCCTGAGCCAGATAGGCTTCCCTCGCCTGCTGGAGGCTGGGCAGATCGGCGGCTCCCAGGGCCAGGGCCCGCTCAAACCCTTCTGCGCTGGTTTTGAGAGAGGGCAACGTCTCCTGGGAAGCCCTGCGGCGCGCCTGGACGGCTTTCAGATCGGAGAGAATTTGGGCCACCTCGGCGCGGGCCGCGAAGAGGCGCGCCATATACTCGTCGTAGAGCTGGTGGCGGGTGGCCTCCTCGAAGGCGATGCGCCCCTGGTTTCGGTCGAAGAGGGGCAGGGCAAGGGCCACGCCGTAGCCGTTGGTCACGATGTTGCTCGTGTCCCGGGCATGGCTGAGGTCGATGCCGATGTTGGGAAACTGGGACCTGATGGCGATCCGAAGCTGCTTGTCCTCGCTCTCGTACCCCTTCCTCAGGGCCAAAAGGTCCAGCCTCCGTTCGCCCAGTCCGTCCGCGAGAGAGCCTTCCTCTGCGATGGCCTGTTCCTCGGGTGGGACCGGCCCCGCCCTCAGAGGGAAAGCCGCCTCCGGGGGCATGCCTATGAGCTGATTCAAACCTTGGCGCTCGCGGGCCTGTTCTTGTTCCAGGAGCAGGAGCCGGTCGTGCGCCTGGAGCCAGGCCGAGCGCCATGCCGCCTCTTCGGCGCCGCTCACGGCGCCCGTTCGAGCGGCCCGGTCCATGGCGTCCATGGTCTGGCGCGCGTCATTTTCGGCCTGCCGCGCCAGGGGGAGCTCCTCCCCCAGGGCCAGCACGTGGAGGGCGGCCATGCGGGCGGCCTGGGCCACCTGCCACTCCTGCCAAGCCACGTCCAGGTCCACGGCCCGGGCCTGGGCGCGGGCGGCCTCCTTGCGCAAGGAGTAGGTGAGCAGGGAGGTCAGGTCGAAGCCGAGCTGGGTTGTGTAGGCGGTCACGGTGCCCTGGGTGTTGCCTCCCGCGGGCTTGTCCTGGCCAAAGGATGCCACGGGGTTGGGCAGGAGGCCGGCCTGGATGACCTGAGCTCCGGCCAGAGCTCGCTGGTCTCGAAAGGCTTTGAGCTGGGGGTTGGTCAGGACGGCCACCACGGCCACCTCTTCGGGAGTGAACCCCCGGGCGGGATCGAGCTGGACCGGCTTGAGGAGGGGGTGGTGGATCGCTTGGGCTTCGAGGGTGACGGCCCGCATGTCCGGCGGTGCAAGGGCCTGCTTCTCAGCCTTTGGGTCCAGGGGCAGGGGGTGATACGTGGCGCACCCCTCCCAAGCGGCCAGGAGGACAATGGCGGCTCCAACGGCGGTTCGAACCTTCAAAGCATCACCTCACAGGCAGGCGGAATGGGGGAAGCACGGTGCTCCCCCCATGGCCTCGCCATCGGTCTAAGCCTCCAACACTATACCTCCGGTCAGTCCTTTGAAGTCTCCACCTCGTTGGCCAGGACCTTGCCCGTCTCGGGATCGATCCACACCTCGCGGATCTCCTTGCCGGACTGCAAGTCGAAGGAGTAGATCCACTGGCCCTTCTCCTTCTCCAGCTCCTCGCTCTTGACCGTGGCGCCTGGGACGGCCTTGAGGGCGGCCTCGCGGGCTTGGGCCATGGTCACCTTGGGCGTGTACTTCGCCGCGGCGGGAAGGGCCACCGCCAGCGTCATGGCCAGGGCAAAGATGGAAACGCGCTTGAACGTTTTCATGAGCATCATGTCCGTCTCCTAGATCCCGCCCCCGGCGGCGCGCCGGGTTGAAGCAGGTCGAGGATCACCCTACATGACCAACATGACGGGTTCATGACCGATTCCTCATGACTGGCCGGGGGGCTCTGGCCTTGAACGGGTCCGGGGAAACGTCAGCCGGGCCGTCACACCGCCTTCGGGGGCGTTTTGAATCTCCAGGCGCCCTCTGTGGAGGTCCATGATCGATTTCACGATGGCCAATCCCAGCCCCAAGCCCTGGGGGTTGAGGGACCGGCTCCGCGGGCTTCGGTAGAAGCGATCGAAGATTCGTGGGAGATCTTCGGGCGGGATGCCGGGGCCGGTGTCGCGCACGCTCACGACGGTGGCGTTGGCGCCCTCCTCCCGGGCTTCCAGCGCCACACGGCCACCGGGCGGCGTGTGGCGAAGGGCATTGGAGAGGAGGTTGCCCAGGGCCTGCCGGAGGAGCATCGGATCGGCATCCAAGGTTCCGGCTCCCGAGCAGGCGAGGGCCACGCCCTGTTCCTGCGCCACCCCGTCGTAAAAATCCGCCATGGCTTCGAGCTCCCCGCGCGCGTCCAGGCTGGCTTTGTTCAGGGGCGTTTGGGCATGGTCGGTGCGGGCCAGGAAGAGGAGGCTCTCGATCATTTTGGCCAGGCGCGTGAGTTCCTCCAGGGAAGAATCCAGAATGTGCCGGTACTCTTCGGGCTCCCTGGGTTTGGAGAGGGCCACCTCCACCTCGCCCATGCAGTTGGTGAGGGGCGTGCGCAGGTCGTGCGCCAGGTCGGCGGAAAAGGCCGAGAGGCGGGAGAAGGAGTCCTCCAGGCGCAGCAGCATGTCATCGAAGGCGGAGGCCAGCTCCGCCAGTTCGGCAGGCCACGGTTCCTCGCCCATGCGTTCGTGAAGGCGCTCCGCCGTGATTTGGCGAGCTTTCTGGGCCATGGTGCCCAGGGGCCGAAGGCCGCGCCGGGCCGACAGGAAGCCCAGCAGGGCCGCCACGGCCAGTCCCGCCGTGAGCGAAAGGGCCATGGTCTTTCGGTAGTCCTCCAAGAGGTCGTTGTTGTCGCTCACGTCCACGGCCACCTGGACCTGCCTCACGGCGCCGTCCCTACCGTCCTCCCGGACCCGCGCCGAGCCGAGCAGGTAGGCTCGCTCCGCATGGGTCCGCCAAGGCACCGCGGCGTCAGCGGCGCCGTTTCCCCGGGCGGGCGCGGGGAAGGGCGCACCCTTCAGGCGCTCCTCCATACCTTGCGTTTCCAGAATGACGCCGCCCGAGTCGTTCAGCACCCGGCTGTAGTACTGGGTGAAGGAACGGGAGCCCGCCTCCCACTGGACTTCCTCGCGCAACGGCTGTATCTGCCCGGGCTGTTTTTCGAGGATGGAGGCGATCGCCGTGAGCTTGGCCAGAAGCGCGCGCCGGTCTTGCTCCGAGAGACGTCGCTGGAGGGACCAGTACAGGGCGCCCGCCGAAGCCAGAAGGAGGAAGGCCGTGGCGGCCGAGAACAGGAGGGTGAGGCGGGCCGAGAGGGAGGCGGGTCGGCGAAGCCACCGGGGAGGGCCCATCTCAGCCTTCTTCCCGGTCCGCGTCCAGCACGTATCCGGCGCCCCGCACGGTGTGGATGAGCTTCCGCGCAAAGGGGTCGTCCACCTTTCGCCTCAGGCGGCGGATGGCCACGTCCACCACGTTGGCGTCTGAATCGAAGTTCATGTCCCAGACCTGCTCCACGATTTGGGTCCTCGACAAGACATCGCCCGGCCGCCGGGCCAAAAGGGCCAGCAGGGCGAACTCCTTGGAGGTGAGGTGAAGGGTCCGGCCATCGCGAGACGCCTTGCGCCTGGTGTGGTCCATCGTCAGGTCAGCCACGGCGGTGACGTCCGGCAGGAGGGCGGGAGGCCGCCTCATGAGCGAGCGCAGCCGGGCCAGAAGTTCGGAGAAGGCGAAGGGCTTGACCAGGTAGTCATCGGCCCCCAGCTCCAGACCCCGGACCCGGTCGTCCACGGAGTCCCGGGCCGTGAGGAAGAGGACGGGAGCATGGCGCCCCGAGGCTCGCAGCTCCCGCACCAGAGACCATCCGTCTCGGCGCGGCAGCATGACGTCCAGCACAAGACAACCGTAGTCGTTGAGGAGGGCCAGGTCCAGGCCCGTCTCCCCGTCTTCCGCCGTGTCCACCACGTAGCCGCTCTCCGCCAAGCCGCGGCGGAGGAACTCGCGCGTTTTCTTTTCGTCCTCCACCACCAGAACGCGCATGATCTCGATGCCTCCGGTCATCATTTCCCATCATGGCACCGCCCGCCGCTCCACTCAAGCCAAAACTCGTGGGGGCCGGAATGAACGGAGGAGTTGGATGGTTGGACTCGTTAGATTCCGTGCGGGCACCACGCCTCATGGAGTTGGCGGTGCCGAGACGCGCCAGGCGGGGGACATCCTGCTACAATATATGGTGAAGCGGGAGGTCTGGTTGCTCGCCCGGGCTCCCAACTGAAGGCCTGCCTCAACGAGCGGGAGGCCTAACCCTCACCGCCATGTCCGGCACGGGCCGGAGGAGGAGATCAAAACGTGCGTGAGCAGGACCCTGGACACCTTCCCTTCAGGCTCGAGGGCGCGGCCGTGAGGGCCGCCGGAATCGCCGCGGCCGCTGCGGCGCTGCTGTGGCTCGCTCCCGTTACAGCGCAAACGGTCCTCACTCTGCCCGAGGCCCTGCGGCGCGCGGGTGAAACCTCTCTCCAGGCCGATACGGCCAAGCTCGACGAAGCCTCGGCCAAAGAGCAAACCCGCGAGATCAAGGCCTCGTACTACCCCAGCATCACTCTGGATGGGGGCCACACAAACCTGGACAACCAGCCCTCCTTTAAAAGCGGCCCCATCGTTTTCCCCTCAAGCAATCAGGCCTATTGGCAGTATTCATTTTCGGTGAAGGAACTGCTCTGGGACGGCGGCCGCCGTTCCACGGCCATGGCGGCGAGCCGCACCCGCGAGTCCTCCGTCACCTTGAGCGGAGTCGCGGCCGTGCAAGAGGCCCAGTCGGCCGTGGCCGACCGGTACGTGACCCTCCTCTCCCTTCGGGACCAGCGGGGTGTCGTGGCTCAGCGGCGCAAGGCCCTCGAGGATTACCACCGCGTGGTCAAGGACATGTTCGGCGAAGGGATGGTGGCCAGGAACGACCTCCTCCGAACGGAAGTGGCGCTCCGGTCCGTCGAAGACCAGGCCTCGGCGCTGGAAAACGCCGTGTCCACCGCCCAGGAGGCCCTCAACAAGGCCCTGGGGCTGGATCCGACCGTGCCCCACCTCCTGCCCGACGGCCTTCCTCCCCCCCCGCCGCTTCCGTGGGACGACGCGGTGTGCCGAACCCGCGCCATGGACCACAACTACGGCGTGCGGGCCCTGGAGGAAAAGGTGAAGGGGCTCGGCCAGATCGCGGAGCTGCGGCGGCGAGACTACTATCCTAGCGTGGTGGCCGAGGCCGGACACTCCTACCAGCAGAATGACTACCTCCTCTATCCCCACGTGAATTCGCTCTTCATAGGGATCTCCCTCGACGTCTTCGACGGGGGGGCCCGCGCGGCCAGAATCAGCCAGGCGAAACTGGACGTGGACAAGGCCCGGCGCGATCTGGAAGAGGCCAGGCGCGGGGTGAGCGTGGCCGTGGGACGGGCCTACAGGGACTTTCAGGAGGCCCTGAAGGAGGTGGCAACGGCGCGCACCAACGTGGCGGCCTCGGAGGAGAACCTCCGCATCATCGAGGACCAGTACAAGGAGGGCCTGGCCCGGACCACGGACGTCCTCGACGCCGAATCGGTGCTCGCCGAGAGCCGGTATGGCGTCGTGCGCATGCACTACCAGGCCTATGCCAAGCAGGCCGCCCTCCTGGCGGCCATGGGCGAGGATCTGCCCGCCTTTTATGAATCTGGGCTCGCCGTCTCCAAGGGGGAGAACTAACATGGCGCTCAAGCGAAAATGGGTCGCGCTGCTGATCCTGGGGCTCTTCGTGGTCGCCGGGGGAATCTTCGGATACGTGCGGTGGCTGCGTGCGCAGTGGTACATCGAAACCGAGGATGCCTACGTGAAGGGCCACGTCTATTCCGTGGCCTCGCGGATTCCGGGAACCCTCCTCACGGTGGACGTGGAGGACAACCAGGCGGTCAAGGAGGGACAGGTCATCGCCACCCTCGATCCGAAAGACTACGACGTGGCCATCACCCGCGCCGATGCAAGCCTCAGCGAGGCAACCGCGGACCTGGCCGTGAAGGATGCGAGCATCGCCCAGGCCAAGGCCCAGGTGGCGGCCGTCAAGAGCCAACTGGAGCTGGCCAACCAGGACCTCGGCCGGATCGCCGCCCTCTACCAGCGCCAGTCCATTCCCAAGCAGAAGTACGACCAGGCGGTGGCCGGCCAGGCCGTGGCGAAGGCCCAACTCCAGGCGGCGGAGAAGGCCGTCTCCCTATGGAAAGCGGGCTTCGCCGTGAGCCAGAAGAAGGTGGAGACCGCTCAAGCCAGCTTGGAGACAGCCAAGCTCCAGCGCTCCTACTGCACCATCGTTTCTCCCGTGGATGGGGTCGTGAGCCGGAAGATGGCCGAGCCGGGGAACGTGATGGCTCCCGGCCAGCCCCTGTGTGCCGTGGTTCCGCTGAACCTGGGTGAGATTTGGGTGGACGCGAATTTTAAAGAGACCCAGCTTGAGAACGTGCGCCCCGGCCAGAAGTGCACGCTGACGGCCGACATTGACAAGGGCAGGGAGTACACGGGCAGGGTGGAGAGCGTCAGCGCCGGCACGGGCGCGGCCTTTTCGCTTTTGCCTCCCGAGAACGCCACGGGCAACTGGGTCAAGGTGGTCCAGCGGGTGCCCGTGAGGATCAAAATTGATCCCTCCTCCGATCCCGAACACAAGCTCCGCGTGGGCCTTTCCGTCCAGGTAGCCATCGACACCCGGTCGAAATAGGCCGGCCCTAAGCCATGCTCGTTGCATGAAAAGACGGACGCTTCGCCTCGTTCTGGTCCTGGCGGCGTGCCTGGTCCCTTGGGCTTCGGCTCGTCCGGTGCAGGCCCAGGGGTTCGCTCCGTGTTCCGCCGCCGCCTCTGTCCAAGGATTTGTGGACAATCACGGTGTCAGCATCCACTATGAGGACGGCGGCTCGGGTCCGGGGCTTCCGGTCCTCTTCGTCCACGGCCTCGCGGGAGACCTGGACATGTGGCGGGCGCAACTGGACCACCTGCGCCCCGCACGACGTGCGCTGGCGCTGGACCTCAGGGGCCACGGCCTCTCCGGGCTCCCGAAGGACGGGGACTACTCCATCCCCGCCATGGCCTCCGACGTGCTGGCCGTGGCGGACGCCGCGGGCATAAAGCGCTTCGTCCTCGTGGGGCACTCCATGGGAGGCGCCGTGATCCTGGCCGTGGCTCAGGCGGCGCCCGGCCGCGTGGCGGGCCTCCTCTTCGCGGACCCCGCCGGGGACGTATCGCGCCTGCCCAAAGCGCGGCTCGATCGCATGCTCGGGCAGATGGACGGCCCGGGCTACATGGAGTTCATGAAGGGATGGTTCGGGGCCAGCCTCCCCTACGGCAAGGCGGCAACACGTACGGCGGTGTTCGCCGGCCTCCAGCGCACGCCTCCCGGCGTCGTCCGCGCCTGTTACGCCGGACTGGCCGCCTACAGCCCCGTGGCAGCCTTGGACGCCTACAAGGGCCCGATGCTCACGGTGGTGCTTCCCGCCAGCACCCGGCCATCAAGCTACCAAAACCTGGCGCCCCATCTCCCCGCCGTCCTCGTGAAGGGCGCGAGCCACTGGCTCATGATGGACGATCCCCCCGCCTTCAACCGCATCATGGACGGGTTTCTCGATGGCGTCGCATGCAAGAGCGCACGCCCTCCAGCGTCCTCCCCTAAGCCGTAGCACGAGCACGGCGGGGCCGGCCGGCCTGAACCGGGCAGCCTCGCTCTGGACCTTGAGCCGCGGTTCGAGTACAATCCCCTCAGTCCAGCCAAATTGCACTCGGCGGTCGTAAGCAGAGTCCGCCGCACGAGAAAGGCCGGGGGTTGGGGCTTGGCCGAGAACACGGGGACAGGGAGTTCAGGGGACGGCACCGGCCGGGTATCGTCCCCGAGGGGTGAAAGCCGAGGCCTATTCGCGTTGCCCCCTCGCTGGCGGCCGCAGCGGCGTCTGGGCGCGGGCGGACAGGCCGAGGTCTGGCTCGCCATGGACATGCAGCTCAAGGAGCCCGTGGCCATCAAAGTCTACGATGGAGCCTTTGAGGACGAGTCTCACGCCCGGTGGCGCCGCGAGCTGCGGCTGGGCCGCTCTCTCCAGCATCCCCACCTGATCCGAATTCACGAGCTCATCGAAACGGAAGAGGGTGTGGCCCTCGCCATGGAGTATCTTGCGGGGGGCAGCCTCGCGGAGCGTCTGGCGAAGGAGGGCCCCTTGTCCCCCGGCCAGGTGGAGGACGTGGCCGTCCACGTCCTGGAGGCCCTGGCCTACCTCCACGCCCACGGCATCGTCCACCGCGACGTGAAGCCGGGCAACATCCTCCTGGACGAGGCAGGTTCCTTGCGACTCGCTGACCTGGGCGTGGCCAAGTCCCTGGCCCCAGCCGGCGACGCCACGCGGACGGCGCTCACGCCCGGCTCCCCCGCCTACATGAGCCCGGAACAGCTCCAGAACGGCAACGTGGGTCCCCCAAGCGACCTCTACTCTTTGGGGATCGCGCTTTACGAGTTGCTGACAGGCAAGCTCCCTTACGAGGGTAAGAGCACCTACGAGGTGGCCACGGGCCACCTGACAGGCGAGCTCCCCCCTCCCCGGCTCGCTCGCCCCGACTGTCCGCGGTGGCTCTCCCGCTTCATCTTGCGCCTCCTGGAGAAGCGCCCAGAGGACCGGTTTCCCAGTGCCGAGGCGGCCCTCAGGGCACTGGAGACGCACCGAGGTCTGTTGTCCCGCCGGATGCTCAGGAGAGAGGCGCTTCGCGTGGCTGCCCTTCTCATGGTGGGGGCCTCCGCCACGGCCGGCCTCCTGGCCTGGCACCGTGACCGGGGCGCCGCGGCTCCCCAGGCCGTCCGTACGGCCTACGAGGGCAACAGGCTGCGCGGATTGGACGCCCGGGGAAATACGCTCTGGACCCTCACGGCCCTCGCGCCGATCCAGCAAGTGGAGCAGGTAGACCTGGATGGCGACGGGAAGGAGGAGGTGATTGCCGCGAGCTATCATCCCGGCGAGCTTCAGAATCCGAGCCGAGCCGCATCAGCGCACACGCCTCCCCAAGTCGTAATCGTGAGTCCAGAGGGAAGGATTCTTAACGACTTTCGCCCCGAGGAGCAGGTTCGCGATACCGGCCCGCTGGTTGCTCCGCCTCTCCTCTGGCCCGCGGCGAAAGTTCTAGACCTGCTGGGAGACGGCACACGGCAGATTCTGGTCAACGCCCACCACCGCTTGCTGGGCACGGCCTACCTCTGGCTCTATTGGCCTAAGCAGAACAGGTGGGACGAGATACTCGACCACTGGGGCGGGTGGATCTATGCCGCTGTGCCGGTTCCGGGCAGCCGTCCGCCCTGTCTGCGCCTGCTCGGGTTCAACGGCGTGCTCGCCTCCCAGCCCATTGAGGCCGAGCTGGCAATCCGGCCGCCCCAAAGCGGGTCCACGGTCATGCCCGGATCCCTGCCTGTCCTCGGGGTTTGGAGTACCTCTAATGCCCAACTGCGATGGTACACACCGCTCTCTCCAACGCTTTATAACTACCGTGATCCCGTGGAGGGATTCACCGTCCGGGCCGACGAGGCTAGCAGGTTCATGGTCAAGGGCAAAAGCGTGATCGTGGACCGGTGGGGGAATCCGGTCCCGGGACCCAACGCGGGGCTGGACTTCTCCGTCCAGCGCATGGAGCTCCTCGGGAAGACGGGAGATCTCTACTCGAGGGCACCGGATTTCGGGTCCGCCGTCGTGCGCCAAACCATCGCCACTCTCAAAGAGAAATTCGCAGATCTTCTGCGCGAGAAGCCGGAGCGGACGGCATTTCAGCAAGTCTGCGCCCGGGCTCTGGCGCGGGCGGGCGATCCGGCCGGGGGTGTTCAACTACTTGAAAGAGCCTTGAAGGAGGACGGGTTTAACGATTCCCTCCTTTTGAACCTGGGGCAACTGCTGGCCATTCAAGGGAACCTGGCCGAGGCCCGGCGCGTGCTGGAGCACGGCTACCTCGATGAGGAGACTCCCGCTGGAGACTGGCTGTGCACCAAGGTTCTGGGACGCATCGCCATCGAGGTGCGCGATGCGCATTTGCTGAAATCGCAAGAGCTCACGCTGAGCAATAAGGGCCTCTCGATCACGACGGGCGAGGTCCTTGATGCCCGCGCCCGTCTCTGGTGGAACGAGTCCATCCAGGCCGACACTCACCTGCGTTCCTACGACCTGGCTCCCGACGGGGAGGCCATGGCCTGCCTCACCCGTTGGCGCCTCCACGAAATCAAACCTGACGATGTGGGCCTCATGACCGATTCGCTCCGGCGCAATCCCGACGCCGCCGGCGAATGTCTCATCGCTCGCGCCATGGCCAGGCTGAGCCTGGGCCACTCCGACGAGGCCGTCTCCGACTGCCTCGAAGCCGAGCGGCGCCTCTCCGAGCGCGCCCCGTGTGAGTTCTGGGCCTACCAGACCATGCAGCTCGCCCGCGCTTGCCACGCGAACGCACTGCTCGCCGCGGGCCGCAACGACGACGCTGCCGCCTTGGCGAAGGACATCCTTCCCCGCCTCCGGCCGGGGTTGCTGCCCTATCTCCTGGCCAAGCAGGTCCTTGCCCCGGGTAAAAGGGAGTAACCGCCAATCGTGGCAGCTACACCCACGACGTCGCACCTCCCTTACCGGCGCCGCCACGCGGGCTCGCCGCCGCTGTCGCCTCGGGGCCGACCATTCTCACACGGCAGTCAAGCACTCATGAGAGCCCGCCCTACGATTCATGGTCCAGCAGGCTGAATTTCTTGAGTTTGAGGTAGAGGGCGGGGCGGGAGATTCCGAGCTCTTTGGCGAGGGCGGACATAGAGCCCGCCTTGTCCCGCACACGTCGGGTCAAATAATCTCGCTCGAACGCATCGTTGGCGGCGCGCCAGTCTAGCGCCCACATGGCGCCGCCGTTCTCGTCACCCGGCCGAACGTCTAGAGCCCGCCGGACGAGCCCGGTATCGATGCTTTCCCCGCGGGCCATGACGGCCAAGCGCCGTACCGTAGCCAGCAGCTCCCGGACGTTGCCGTCCCACGCGTGCGCCACGAGAAGCCCCAGGGCCTCCTCCTCGAAGCCCCGGACGTTCTTCGCCACCTCGCGGTTCGCCCTCTCAAGGAAGGCCGCCGCCAGCAGGGGGATATCCTCCCGCCTCGCCGTGAGGGGCGGAAGCTCGACGATCATCTGCGCCAGGCGATAATAAAGGTCCTGGCGAAAACCCCCCTCATCCATGAGCGCCTTGAGGTTCTGGTTGCTCGCCGCGATCACCCGGACGTCCACGGGCTTTCCTTTGGCGCTTCCCAAAGGATAGACCCGTTTGTCCTCAAGAACGCGCAGCAGTTTGGGCTGCAGCCCGATGGGCATGTCTCCGATCTCGTCGAGGAAGAGGGTTCCGCCCGATGCCGCTTCAAAATAACCGCCGCGGCGAGCGTCACTCCCTGTGTAGGCGCCTCGCTCCGCCCCGAACAGTTCGCTCTCCAGCAAGGAAGCGGGAATGCTCGAACAGTTGACGGCCACCAGGGGCCGCCCATTTCGCTTGGAGAGCCAGTGGATGCGCCGGGCGAAGAGCTCCTTGCCCGTGCCCGTGGGGCCCAGAAGGAGCACGCTCATGTCCGTCCGCGCCGCCGAATCCGCAAGCTCCAGGGCTTCCAGGATGGCCGGGCCGCGTCCGAGGATGGGCTCCAGCCCGCTGCCGTCCGGCAAGCCGCTCCTCAGCCGGCGCACTTCCTCGGCCAGGGTCTCCACGGTCTGCCGCTGCGCTTGGAGGCTATCCACCCAATTCAGCAGAAACCGCAGGGCCACGGGGACCATCAGAAACGCATCGAGTCCTTGGCGGAGAGGGTCGAACCCCTCCTTCAAAACGCCCACGAACGCCAGCCGCCGGCCGCCATCTTCCACGGGGACACAGAGGGCTCGCGTGGCTTCACCGCCGCCGCTGCCCACCTCGAAGCTCGTAGGCTTGGGCAAGAGAGCCGCGGCCTGGGCCAGGGCAGGCGAGACCCGGTCCTCGGGGAAGCCTCCGCAGACCGCCTGCACCGTCAGCGAGGCGCCGGAGATCTCGTAGCACTTGGCCGCCGTGCATCCCATGGTTTCGGCGAAGACTTCGCATAGGGCTTGGTAGGGCACGCCGGGCACCTTGAGGTCCAGCACCCGCTCCATGAGGGAGACCATGGAGAGGAAGGGCAGGCGGCGGCCCGCCCCCGTCAGGCCGTCTCGGCCGGGTAGCACCCGGATGTCCACGATCCCTGAAATGGCCACCTCCCCCAGTTCATGGCCGAAGGCCATCCCTTCCGTAACCGCTTCTTTCAGAACGAGGCGCGCCTCTCCCAGCCCCAGGCTCGCGCCCGCCGGCCAAAGGCCCGATGGAACCTTCTCTCCATCAAGAAAGGTGCCATTGGTACTGCCCAGGTCCCGGAAGGTGACTTTGCCGTCCCCCTCCAGCGCCAGTTCCAGGTGAGCCCGTGAGACCCCCCGCGCCCTCACCGGTATGTCGCAGGAGACCTCCGACCCGATCCGCCACGGCCCCTCCCCCCGAAGGTGATAATGGATGCGGGCCAAGCCCGGAAGCGTGATGTCTAGTACGTAGCGCATGTGTCCCTCGTGTCTAGTTTACATACTACCGTTGTAAGTAAAACGTTACAACCCGCTTCCTCCTCCCCGATGCTCCTCCCGCTTCTCCTTATAAAAAGCAAGTACATAGGCCTTGGAGGCGCGAAGCCCCTGATGGCATGTCCATTGCACAATAAGTTAAAGCCTTAGGGAGTTGAAAAAGGTATAGGTCGGGACATCAATCGTCGCCATTTGGGAAGGAGCAATGCATGACAACAAGGACTGGCATCTTCGCCACTGTGATTCTGGTTTCCACCTGGGGAACCCTCGCCGCCCTCGCCCAGCAGCCTCAACCTCAGGAGAGCCAGCAGACACAGCCCGCGCAAGTGGCAGCATCGCCTGCCGTGTCGCAGTCGTCAAATGCCGCTACTGTATCCCAGGCGCCAGCCGCCGCTACCGGGGGCGCCTTGGCCAACCAGGACATCATCAAGCTCAGCCAGATCGGCCTGGGGCCCGACGTCATCATTACCAAGATCAACACCGCGCAGCAGGTGGCCTTCAAGCTGGACACCGACGACCTCATCGCCCTGAAAAATGCGGGCGTGAACCAGGACGTCATCAGCGCCATGATGAAACGAAGTACGTCTCCTATCGCTGTTCCAGGTGGAAGATCGGGTGGGATGGTGGATACCCTCGGTGGCCCCGTGGCCATCCCGGGCGCCGATGACCTTCTCGTGCGCTTGGTCACCAAGGACGGCACCACCGACCTCAGCTCCATCGCCGGCCATGTGGGGACGACCTATGCCTTCGTCACGGTGCTCATGTTCATGGATTATCCCAATCTGAAGGCGGAGGTCCGGATCAAAGACCCACGGCCATCTATCCTCATTCAATCCCGAAAGAGCCCGCAGGGCAGATTCTTCCTCGTCCGCTGCGAATCCAATGATGACGACAATAACCGGTCCGTCAAGATGGGAAAATCCGGCATGTGGTCGAGCAAAGATTTCGGAGCGCCCGACAGTGATTGGACCATCCGGTTCACCTTCAAACAGGTCCAGCCCGGTCTGTGGCGCATGGACCCCGAGAAGGATCTCACCCCCGGCGAGTACGGTGTTTGGGGGCCGAGTAGTGAACTGTATGATTTTGGGGTGGACCACCAGTAGCCGCATTGTTCTGAGGCCGAGGAAGAGCAGGCGTATGCCTTAAATCTTAAGAGGAAAGTGAGAAACAGGGGCCAGATCTCGTATTCATACATTAGGTCATGTTGATCTTTAGCTCACTTGGCCGGGCAAGGGCGGGAGGGCTCGGACAAGCCTGAGGCGAAGGGAGAGCGAAATGCCGGAGCCGCTGCGCGTCGAGTCTTCCGAAGCTTTATACGACATCGTGGTGAAGGGCGACGTAGATGGAAGGACCTTCTGCGCTCCGCAAGGGCCGGACAAAGTTCCCGGAGGTTTAAAGGTGAACTGCGGTTCTAGGCGGCTGGCTCTGGCACGCCATCTGCTTAATCGCATCACTGCGTCGCCAATAGCCAATTCGCGGGAAAGGCCGTCCCATGACGCTAGCATGTATGATTACAGGACCCTGCATTTCACGCATTTCATTAGCTACCCGAGAGCACAAAGAACCGCGCCCTGGAGGATTATATGACAGGCAGTTTCTGCGAGGATTGTGGGGCTCGTCTTTCTGTGGGAATCAAGTACTGCGAAGACTGTGGCGCCGAAATCGAGCCGGCAGGAGATCTGGGCCAGCAGCATGAAGGCTTGGACGCTCAATTTGGCGGTACTTCTCGCGGTTCCTCATTCCCTTCTTATAGCCGCCTCACCTCGAATGGGCCGGGAGAGATAGCCCCCCGTTCGGCTGTTCCCAGCATAACGGCTTCGCTGATGTATCATGCCCAAGCCATTTCTCTTCTTCTGGTGGGGGCGCTTTACATCGCGACATTTCTAGCCTATCGCTTCGCTGGTCACACGCGCCATCCTGTCTTTCTCTCTCTGCTCTTCCTGCCGCTCTATATCTCATGGGCCGGCGGGCTCCTGACACCGCGCTGGGTTAGCTATCCAATCAAGCGGTATGAAGATTGGATGGTACAAGGTCGGTCAAAGGTTAACGCGTTGCAAAGCATATGGGGGAAATGGATTGTAAGACCAATTATGACCATACTAATAATTCCCGTGCTTATCTTCAAACCCCTCTCTTTTCGGATTGGCCTATTTATCAAGCCCGCGGCATACTTGTATGGTCTAGCCATCTCACTATTCGTTATATACGAGTTGGTGTTTATGGCGATTGCTCTTGCCATAGGTGTCATAGTGATCGCGATATTCCTCGCCTTCCTGCTTTTGGCTTTGTGGATATGGAGCTTGACTTCCAGCGGACCTCCATTCTCTCCACCTGCTACCAATCCGAATGCGTCACCTTTACGCTCCGCTGCAGGTTCGTCAAGATCTCGGGAGGGTCTTTGGGGTCCGTATACTGAGCATAGTGACTCTATGGGAAATGTCACTGGGGAGTCAAGACGGCGCCAAGGACTATTTGAAGAGTACGCTGAACACACAAATGTAAACGGGCAGGTCATCGGTACTTCTCATCAGGTCAATGGACTATTCGAACCCTACACCGAGCATCGAGATACGTCAGGCAACAAGGTTGGCGAGTCTAGAGAGCAGCAGGGAATTTTTGGCTCGTATGTAGAGCATAGGGACGAGCAGGGGAAAGTGGTCGGTGAATCACGCGAGAACGAAGACTTGTGGGGACCGTTCACTGATCATCAACCCAAGCAATAGAGCGCGGTCAATGTGTTGCGGCATTTTAGGCAACGGTGTCTTGGGATCAACTTGAGGGGGCAACAGTTACATCCGATTGGCTTGTTCTTGTGGAGGCTCGCATGTTTTGTCCTGAGTGTGGTGGCAACAACGATCATGGCGCGACGTTCTGTGAGTCTTGTGGCAAGCCCCTGCCTGCGACGAAGCCTGCACACGAGGCGACACACCCTCAAGGCTATCTTACCTTTGGCGATGCGGTGATCGGCTTCTTCAAGGTCATTGGCTCGTTCTTCACCTTGCCCCTTCAGTCCATCATGGAGGTGGATAAGGAACTGAGGAGAATCGGCTCGCGCAAGGGCGCCTTTTCCACCGAGACCACCCCAACGCCTTTTCTCACCTGGGTTCTAGTGGCCATGCGAATGTTGGTGCCCGTCTGCGCGGTCCTCTGGGTCATTCTCTTCACTCTCCTCGGCTTCGCCGCGGGAAAATCCGATTCGGGATGGGGCGAACCCGTGCACTGGTGGAACAGGATGGGTTCTCACGTGGGTTCGGGGGTTGGGGCCCTTATTGTTTCACTGATCGGCGCGTTCCTTTTCCTCTGGGCCGCCAATTTCTACCTTGATTTACTTTCCGTCTTCGTGAATATCAACCAACGCGTCACCGAAATTGCCAAAGGGGGGTGTGAAAAGGGCTCGGAGGCATGCTGATGGAGTGCGCGAGTTGTGGTACCGCCCTCAAGCAAGGAGCGCGATTCTGTCCGAAGTGCGGGTATCCAGCCGCAACGCCTCCAATCGCGCGTGTTTCGCTATCTCCGCAAGAAGGCCAGTGCCGAAGATGCCACGCGGCCTTTCGGCCTGGTGCCCGCTTTTGCCCGGCTTGTGGATTGCCTGCCCGAACGAGTGGACAAACCGTGGCTCCGGTGAACAACCTACCATGTGGCGATCACGCGCTGTGCTCTTCCTGCCACGCCCCGCTCAAACCTGGCAAGCGCTTTTGCGGGGCTTGTGGCGCACCCTCGCAGGCGGTGGCACTGCAAACGATGGTTCCAGAAGGCGCGGCTGAGACCGAGGTTATTTGCCTGTCCTGCGGCACGCCGTTGAGAGAGGGAGCCTCGTCTTGCGGCATATGTGGCGCGAGGGTGGGAGAAGCACAGGTTCGGCGTGAAGCGCCTGTCCCTTCGCGAGAGGCGAGTGCTCAAGCTGGTCACGTCTCATCCCCCGTGCCCACGGCTGCGGTCGTGACGCGGACAGCGCCCCCTCCTCCTTCGCCCATGCCGGCTCCGCCGGGGCCTGCGGTAACGGGAAGTGAACCGGATCAGCCCCGCAATCCGGTGCCGGAGCTATTTTCGTCATTCTCACCGAGCGTGCCAAGAGACCGGCGGCGTGCTCTCGTTCCAGTTGCAGTGGCGTTTGGTGGCCTCACGGTTCTCTCGGGTTTGGCGGCGGGAGGCTGGTGGATCATACGAAGCCACGCATTGGGAGACGGCAAGCGCCTGGCAGTTCAGCAGGTCGTTCCTTTGCCAGCACAGTTCGTTGGGGCCTGGGACAACGAGGACAAGCTCACGCGGGGCATCACACAGGTGATCGTCCGACAGGAGCGCAACAGACTTGAGTTCAGCATGAAGGACAAGGCGTACCCAGAAGACACGGACAGGGGGACGATTGCAGGAGCTATCTCTGCTGACGATGGAACCGTCGGCCTCCAGTGGTCCATGCCCGCGAAGCGCGATAAACAAACACTCAGGCTACTGCCCGATGGGAAGCTGAAGGTGTCTGGGACGGTTCAGTACCTGGACGGCTCGTGCCGGCTGGATAGGGACTATGACGAATACTTCGTCCTCTCCTCAAAGGTGCCTCCATCCCAAGCTTCGGTTCAACCCGCGCCGGAGCAGGCGGCCAGCGAGCCGCTGCCGCTGCCCGTAAAAAGGACGCCGAAAATCGTCAAGCCCAAACCAGGTGAGTTTGTGGAGGCATCCAATCTGGACCGGCCACCAGCACCCCTTAGCCAACCGATGATCGTCTATACTGCCGAGGCTATCAGTAACCAAATTAGAGGAACCTTTGAGCTTCAGGCCAGCGTGGACCAAACTGGAAAGGTTACGGCTGCCAAGGTTGTATCAGGGCCGCAGCCGGACTTCGGCATGGGTCCGGCTTGCGTGCAGGGCCTCATGGGCATTCCCTATTCGATCCCCATGAAGGAGGGGGTTCCCGTCAGCACGCAAGTCACCTATCTCTTGGCCCTAAATCCGCCACCACTACCTAAACCAATTCCACAGGCTAGTGCCAGCCTCATGATCGAGAGCAAGGCACACGTCCAGCGCTTCACCGTTCAGATAGACGGGCAGATGGTCTTTGACGCCCCGATGGCTGGGGCCATGGGCAACGATGTTCGTGCCAACAGGGAAGTTCCCGTATCCCCCGGCGCGCATCACTTCGCCGCCACGGCCACCTTCGCCAGCGGACGAACAATTCAGGCCCAGTGGGACCAGACCTTCCAGCCCGGCCAGCAATCTGTCTTCAACGTTTGGGTGCCCGTTTTTGGCGGCAGCATCAAGATGAAAAGGTTGCAGTAAGAGGTATCGCAAGAGCGGAATACGGCATTACTGGAGGAAAGGAGCGTGCTCGATGACCTGGAATCTGAACATAAATAAGGCCTGGTGGCTGGTCTGCCTGCTGTTAGCTGCTTCCATGCCCTTTACCGCTGATACTCCCAACAAACTTATTATTATTTCCTCTCTAAGCACTCCTCCGCCTGGGTATACCATCGAGAAATCCTTCGGGTGTGTATCCGGTTCAGCTTTTGGCTACACCGGCAATACCGGACTCTTTCTTAAGGGCGATATTGACAAGAAAATCGCCAGCGCCGAGGAG
>JAKBES010000302.1 GCA_021833665.1 Acidobacteriota bacterium | reverse complement strand
TGTCCCAAGTCCGCCACCTCCTGTTCGAGCTGGACGCGCCGGCCCGCCGGTTCGCCATCGCGGCACAACTGGACGTGCTGCCCAGGACCGACGGCCGGGGCCTTTTCAAGCCCGCTCCCGAATTCGTGGACATGACCGCCTGGGCCCAATCGGCCAAGCCCACGGCGACCTACGAGTGCGTCCTGGACATCACGGAGGGCAAGGGCGGCGCCTGCGCGCTCGGGAAGGGCTACAGGCTGGAGGCCAGGGCCCAGGGATACGATCCCTCCCGGCGCCGCCTCGCCCTGGAGTCCCTCGCCCTGCTCAAGCTTCGCGAGCCATCGGACGCCGGCATACCCGTGCTCCAGGGGGCCGCCGTCCTTCCCGTGGGGGCTCCCACGGTGCTCCTGGTGAATCCTACGTCGGAGACGCCACCGCTCCGGCTTAGAGCGACGCCCAACCTCCTGCCCGAAGTGCAGCTCCCGGAGGCCCGCTGATGCCGCGCTTTGTCTGCCGGCTGGGTACGGCGGGGGGTGACCTGGTGGTCCAGGAGCTGGTCGCGGCCACGGAGTCCGTCCTCAAGGCCCAGCTCCAGGACAAGGGCTTTTACGTCTTCTCGATCAAGCCGAAGCACGCCCTCGCGGGTTTCAGCACGGCGGCGCTGCAGCGCAAGAGATCCGTTCCGGCCAAAGATTTCGTCACGTTCAACCAGGAGTTCTCGGCCCTTCTCAAAGCGGGGCTGCCCGTCCTCACGGCACTGAACCTCCTGTTGGCCCGCAAAGGGCAAGGTTTCTTCCACCAGATGCTCACGCTCGTGAGAGACGACGTGCAGGGGGGTACCAGCCTGAGCGATGCCTTCAAGAACCGCGGGGATGCCTTTCCCCTTATTTATTCGGCCACGGTGGCGGCGGGCGAGCGGAGCGGCGAGCTGGTGGAGGTGATCCAGCGCTACCTGTTTTTCCTCCGAACCATGCAGGCCATCAAGAAGAAGATCGTTTCGGCCATGATCTATCCCATCATCCTGCTGACCCTTTCCGTGGGATTGGTCTTCCTCCTGCTGACCGTCATCGTGCCCAAATTTTCCACGTTGTTTCTGGGCGCGGGGGCCAAACTTCCCGCCCTCACCCAGTTCGTCCTGAGCGTGTCCAAGGTCTTCCAGTACGGCTGGCCCTTCTTCCTGGCGGTGCTCGTGGGCGTTCCCCTGGGTCTCAAGGTTTACGCCTCCCGGCCCGAGGGACGCTTCGCCCTCGCCAAACTCAGGCTTCGCATCCCCATGCTCGGCATGAACGTGAAGCGCTACAACATCGCCCAGATGTGCCGCACGCTGGGGACCCTGGTGGCCGGCGGCATTCCCGTGGTGTCGGCCCTGGACGTGGTGGCCGAGGCCATGAGCAACGAATTGTACAAGGTGGAGCTCAAGCAGGTGCGCCAGCACGTCATGGAGGGCCAAGCCCTCTGGGCGAGCATGGAAAAGACCCGCATGATGACGCCCATGGCCGTGGAAATGATCGAAGTGGGGGAATCCACGGGCTCTCTGGCTGAAATGCTCGACCAGGTGAGCCAGTTCTACGATGAGGAGCTGAGCACCGCCGTGGAGCGCTTCGTGGCCCTGCTGGAGCCCATGCTCCTCCTGGTCATGGCGGTGGTCATCGCGGTGGTGGTCCTCTCGGTCTACATGCCCCTCTTCAGCATGTACAACCTGGTGGGAGACTGAGGGTGGGGAAGAAAATTGGGAATTGGGATTTAGGAATTGGGATTTCTGGGGCCAACCTTCGACGTTCCACATTCAAGGTTCTACGCCCGATGGGAGTTGACGACGATGGCATCCACCCCTAGCGACATCATGGCGAACCTTCCGTCGGAAGGCGAACTGCTCAACGAGGAGAAAAACGCCAGGCGCCTGGCGGAGGTGCTGCACCTTCCCTTCGTGTCCCTGCAAGGGTTCCGCGTCGATCCGGACCTCTTCCTGTCCATCCCCGTGGACCTCATGTTCAGGTTCAACTTCATCCCTTACCGCGACGAGGGCGGGGCCCTCGCCATCGTGGCCGCCGATCCCTCGGACGTGACCATGGTGGACGAGCTAGAGGTCTTCCTCAAGCGCCCCGTGAGGCTTCACGTGGGCATCCGCAGCGAGATCCAGGACGTGCTCAAAAAGTCCGAATCCAGCCAGCGGGTCCTGGAAGAAGTGAGCGAGGATTTCCGCCTGCAGATCGTCCGGGAGGACGCCGAAGAGGGCGGCGAGGAAGTGGTCTCCATCGACAAGCTCTCCGCCGACACGAGCCCCATCATCAAGCTCGTGGACTACACGGTCTTCAACGCGCTCCAGCGGAGGGCCAGCGACGTCCACGTGGAAACCCGGGACAACGAGGTGATGATCAAGTACCGCATCGACGGCGTCCTCTATCCCGCCATGGACCCCATCGACAAGCGGTTTCACGCCACCATCATCTCCCGTATCAAGGTCATGGCGGAGCTGGACATCGCCGAGAAGCGCATCCCGCAGGACGGCCGCTTCAAGCTGAAGGTGAAGGGCAAGACGGTGGACTTTCGCGTGAGCATCATCCCCACCATCCACGGCGAGGACTGCGTCATCCGAATCCTGGACAAGGAATCCACCAGCGAGGAGTTCAAACAGCTCAACCTGGACGTGCTGGGCTTCCAGCCGGAGGTGAAGCGCCTCATCCGCCGCCACGCCGCCGAACCCTACGGGATGCTCCTGGTGACCGGGCCCACGGGCTCCGGCAAGACCACGACGCTGTACGCGGTCCTGAGCGAGATCCAGTCCTCGGAATACAAGATGATCACCATCGAAGACCCGGTAGAGTATCAGCTCCGCGGCATCACCCAGATTCCCGTGAACGAAAAGAAGGGCCTCACCTTCGCCCGGGGCCTGCGCTCCATCCTGCGCCACGACCCAGACAAGATCATGGTGGGCGAGATCCGCGACGAGGAGACGGCCAACATCGCCATCCAGTCGGCCCTCACGGGCCACTTGGTGTTCACCACGGTCCACGCCAACAACGTGGTGGACGTGCTGGGCCGGTTTCTGAACATGAACGTGGAGCCCTACAATTTCGTCTCCGCCCTCAACTGCGTCCTGGCTCAGCGCCTCGTCCGCAAAATATGCCCGAACTGCTCGGAAAGAATCACCTATCCCACGGAAGTCATCGCGGAGAGCCACATCCCCGTAGACCAGGCGGCGGCCGCCGAGCTCTTCGAGGGCAAGGGCTGCCTGGACTGCAACGGCACCGGGTTCAGGGGGCGGATGGCCATTTCCGAGCTGCTGGAGCTGAGCGACCACATCCGCGAGCTCATCCTGGACCGCAAGCCCGCCAGCGAGATCAAGAAGGCCGCCCGGGAGGAGGGCATGATGACCCTTCGAGAATCGGCCGTCCACCAGTTCCTCATGGGCAAGACGACCCTCAAGGAGATCAACAAGGTCACCTTCGTCGAGGAGACGCATAGATAGTGAATAGTGAATAGTGAATAGTGAAAAGTAAAAAGTAAAAAGTGAAAAGTGAAAAGGGAAAAGACCTGAACGGTGGTTCGTCGGGTGTAAACGGGGGACGCGAGACGTGATTGAACAAAACGAGAGATGCAAACAAAGAACGAGGCAGCGCGAGCGCCGGCCGGTTGTCGGCGCCCTGCTTCATCGCCTGGTCGCGTCTTGCCATGATGTCAACCTAGGAAGCCTCCCATGCTGACGATGCTCCAACGGTTCCGTCCCTCGCTGCCGCCCGTGGCAGTGCTCCTGGAGTCGCCCTCCGTTCTCGCCCTCCGGGTGAACAAGGCGGGCAAGGGATTCCAGCCCCTCGTGAAGCACGAGGAGACCATGGACGCGGTGGTCGAGGCGCTGATACCCGGCGAGGGCGGCGGCCGCCTCGCGGACGCTCTCCTGACGCGCCTGGGCCGGCCCAAGCGCCTCTCCCTGATCCTGGGAGATCCTTTCTTCCGCATGCAGGTGCTCACCCTCACCGATTTCCCTCGCCATGAGGAGGAGCGCAACCAGGTCATCCTCTGGCACTTGCGCAAGACCCTCAACGTGCCCGTGGAAACCCTGAGGCTGCGCTACGAGGTGATCCAGAAGGCCCCGGGGTCCGTGACGCTGTGGCTCGCCCTCTCCCAGGAAGAGGCGGTGCAGGCTCTGGAGCGCGCCTTCGCTTCGGCGGGCTGTGAGGTGGGCTACGTGGGCGCCGCCAGCGCGCAGCTCCACAACCTCGCCCTCGCCGCGGGCCTGCTGCCCGAGGAGGGTCCCGCGCTCCTGCTGAACCGGACGCCCACCTACCTCTCCTTCCTCTTCACGGATGGGGGCCAGCCGGTCTTCTTCCGGTGCAAGGAGACGGCTCCCGACGAGGGGGGCGACGGGCGCATCGAACAGGAACTGCGCCTGACCATGGCGTACCACAGAGAGAAGCTGGGTTTCGGCAAGCTGCAGAAGGTGCTCGTACGCAAACATCCCGAGTCTCTCCCGCTCCCTCTGGAGGGCGTACTTGAGGAGGACGTTCCCGTCACGGATCTGGTGGCGGAGCATTCGGGAACCGGC
>JAKBES010000035.1 GCA_021833665.1 Acidobacteriota bacterium | reverse complement strand
TTTGGGTAGGCAACCCCACCGGAAAGACACGTTCAAGCGGGCCTGGAAGGTGCTCCGCAGCCTGAAGACCATGGCCGGGCGGGTGCAGCGGGACGTGGAGCGGAAGCTCACTCACGGACGAGGGGTATGTGTGACACCGGAGGGCGCTGATCCTCTCGGAGCTGGTCCTGACCCAGACCCGGAAGACGAAGGGGAAGGTCTACAGCCTGAACGCCCCTGAAGTGGAGTGCATCGCCAAGGGGAAGGCACACCGGCCCTATGAATTCGGGGTAAAGGCGAGCTTGGCCGTGACCCATCGAGAGGGCTTCGTGGTGGGTGCCATGAGCTGCCCGGGCAATCCCTTCGATGGGCACACCCTGGAGGGCCAGCTCGACCAGGTGGAGCGGATCACGGGCCAGATCCCCGCGACGACCTTCGTGGACAAGGGATACCAGGGCCACGGCGTGGATCCGGCCCGGAGCCAGGTGCTCATCAGCGGCAGGAGGAAGCTCAGCAAGCTGCTCAAACGTGACCTCCGGCGACGAGCAGCCATCGAACTGGAACTGGGGCACATGAAGGCGGACGGACTCCTCGGGCGGAACTTCCTGAAAGGAGCGCTCGGAGACATGCAGAACGTCGTACTCTGCGGCGCCGGACACAACATCCGGAAGATCCTGGCCCACCTCAGGGCCTTTTTGTGCCTGCTTGCGGGCGAGGCGAGGAAGGCCGTCAGCGCCCTGAACGCCTCCCTCGAACCTCAGGCTGGTCCCCAGCCCTTCCCTATGTCTGCCTGATTTGACGAAAGGTGTTTTTCAGGGCCGACTAAATAAATGATTAGACTTATGGGTTCGAACTCCTCCCAGCCAGACCCCAGCGACCGGGGTCCGATTTCATCCCTCAGGGCCCGGCTTCGCCGGGTTGGTAGCTCATGGATCTGGAAGCCCGGCTGGAGCTTGGGGTCTGACCTCCCCAAGGAGAAATGGCGGCTCGTTGCACGTTTGTTGGGGTACCCCCTATATGTAAAAAGCTTGCTATGCCTTGCTGAAAATTAATTTCATAATATATGGTAAATTCATCTTTAGTAAGAATAGTGAACCAATAGCAATCATTACAATTCCTGCAACTTTATCAATGATGATTTGCCATTTTGAAAATCCTTGTAATTTCTTCAAAAAAACCGCTGATGTTCCAGCGACTAGAATCGGGATACTTCTTCCTATGGTGTAAATAAACATAAGAACCATTGCTGTAAATGCACCTTTTGTTGCGACATATAAAAGAATTGCAATGGTGACCGGCAGAGTGCATGGAGATGCCGCTATGCCGAAAGGCAAACCAAGTAGAAATGCACCTTGGGCGCCACTGGCCTTTTTAACTTTCATACTCGACATGAAATTGAATCCGTTAATTTTTATTATGCCCAGCATCCACAGGCCAAGAAATATAAAAGATAGAAAAACAAAACTTATAAAAACACGTGTACCAATAGTCTTGGTGGAAGAAAAGAGTGAACCGCCTTGAGTGAGAAATGTTCCTGCATAGCCTGAAAATCCACCTAGTATTGTCAAAACAAGAGCGATGCCAAAAACAAAGCTAAGCGAAATCAGAAATCCTTGCAGTTTTGAGGGCTTTGTATTATTGCTTACGTAACTTACCACTAATGCAACAGTTGGAATACCGCAAGGACTCAGTCCGCTGACAGTCCCAAGGCCGAATATTGCTGGAGCAACAATTGAAAAAGTTGCATTTGCGTACTGACTAAGAATGTCCATGATTACACCTCTACCATCTGCCTCGACTGGGGCCCATGCCACATGCACCGGCCATGCAGCCGTATCCCATGCCCCAACCCTGCCCGTATCCGCCTTGGGGGCGTTGCTTCAGAATGGTCCTCTGGTCCGCAGTCAGGACGGATTCCGCTTCTCGGTCCATGGCGCGGCGCTCGAGCAACACAGCTGTTTGGGCGTCGGCCACTTGATCACGCAGTTCCTTGATCCGGGCATCGCTCACCGACGGATCACGCAACGCCTGCTGCATGACGAACCGGGCATCGGCGGCTGCCTTCAACTTGGCATCCAGGGAAGGCTGGTGGCGTCCCTCGATAGCGTTAAGTTTGGTCTGCTGGGAATCCGTGAGCGCCAGTGACTGGGACCAAGGTCCGCAATAGGCATTCTGGCCTTGCCAACGGCTTCCACCGGCCATCGGACCGTAGCCATAGCCAGAACCCTGGGCGCAGAGGGGAGCAGCCGCCAGGGTCAAGCAAAGACCTGCACCCCACATGAGGTATTTAGGGTTATTCATGACTGTCTCCTTGGGAAAGGGGGCGTGCCCCACTTGCTTCAAACAAATCTAGGACTCCAGCATCAGGATTGGTGGAAGAGTCCATGAAACGCAGATGGGAAAGGTTGAATGACAGGTTGGATACCATCAATTGCACCCGTTCTCCAAAGCCCTGGATACAGCCGCAGTCTGGGAACCTGCTGCATTACCTCATAATGACGGCCCCGAATTTGGTTACACCGGAACAGGAATAGATCAGGCAATTCGAACGACAAGAGCAACCGTAGGACATAACCTCACCCCCTCAATTTTGAAGACAAGCCTGCCAAGCTAACCTAAACACCCAAACCGAGCACCCGGTGAGAAGCAGTCCCATGGCCTTGGGGAGCCACCTACCCATCACTTTTGAAAAATGGCTTTGAGCATATTTGCTAGCCCAAACAGTGGAAGCCCCTGCCAGGAAGAGCAAGAGCACATGGCCAAGGGCGTAGACAAAGAGAAGCACCCCACCCCACAGGATCTTCTTCTGCAAGGCTACGATGGTTAGCACAGCCGCCAGGGCGGGCGTGGCACAGGGGGCCGAGAGTGTTCCCGTGAGTCCACCCAGGGCGAAGGCACCCAGAAGACCTGCGCCATGGAACCGTTGCATGTGGCGATGTGAAGGCGTTGGCATGGAATACAGGCCCAGCAGGTGTAGGCCAATCCCCAACAGGATGAGCCCAAGAATGGCCTTCCAGCCCCAACCGACATCCCCCATGAGGCTGCCGGTCACGGCTGCGATCAACCCCAGGACCGTAAAGGCCGCAGCGAGTCCCAGGACGAAGACCGCCGACAGCACCATGGGGTGGTGCCGTCCTTCCTTGGTGCCCCCGGTGAACCCGACCACCAACGGTGCGGCCACAAGCACACATGGATTGGCCGATGTGAGCAGGCCACCGAGGAACACAAGACCCAGTTGCTGGTAGGCCGGGGCCTGCGCCACCAGGTCTGCCAGGTGACCGATCCAGCCGTCCATTACTTCAAACCGGCTTTGCCCAAGGCAGAGAGAAATTCATCCTTCGGCCAGTAGCCGATGTGCCGGGCCACTTCCTTGCCGCTGGGGTCAAAGATCACTTGAGTCGGCATCACCATGATCTTGTGGGCCTGTGCCTCTTTGGGGTGCTCGGTGACGTAGAAGTTCCGGATCTGGGCCTGGGTTCCGAATGCCCACTGAATGTCCGCGAGCACAGGCTGCATCTTCACGCAGGGGACGCAGGTTGGGCCCCCGAACTCGATGACCGTCCATTTCTTGGACGTGAGGATCTGGCTGAGACCTGCTGGGTCCAGGGCGGGCACCGGCCCTTCGGCTGCAAGAGACATGCAGAGAACGGCTGCGAGGGCACCAAAGCGAGGGAAGGACATGAGAACTCCTTGTTTCCGGGGAGTGCTGAAGGGAGGATGCCTCAGCCCTTGATCAGGGCCAGAATCTCGTCGGAACTGGCCACCCGGCCCTGGAACTTGATCTGGCCATCCAGCGCGAGCGCAGGGGTGCTGAGGATGCCTCGGCTGGCCATGGCGGCGTAGTCGGAGATCTTCACTACCTGGTGGTCACCGCCAGACTTCTCGACCGCCTCCTTGGCGTGCTTCTCCATGGTCTGGCACTTCATGCAACCGGGACCGAAAACTTCAATGAGCATGGGGGACTCCTTAGAGGATGGCGTTGAAGAGGAATCCGACGACCAGGATCCCGATCGTGACGACGCCGACGAAGACGCCAATCAGGCGCGGCCTGAGCACCTTGCGGAGGATGATGGTTTCCGGGGGAGAAAGACTGATCACGGCCATCATGAAGGCCAGGACGGTGCCGAGGGCGGCGCCCTTGCCGATCAGGGCCTGCACGATGGGCAGCATTCCGGCGGCGTTGGAATAGAGGGGCAGGCCGATGAGAACGGCCAGAGGAACGTTCCACCAGACCCCCTTGCCCATGACTTTGACTAGAAGGGACTCGGGGATGTAGCCGTGGATGAGGGCACCGGCTGCGATTCCGGCCAGCATGTAGGGCCAGACCTTGCCTACGATGTCACGCACGCCCTGGACCGCCACATCCAGCCGGTCACTGAAGCTCTGCTTGGCTTCCTCGACGGACTCGGGATTGTAAGTGATTTCAAGCACCCACGGCTCTAGGGAGCTTTCCATGCCCAGCTTCCCGATGACCAGCCCCGCGAAGAAGGAGATGGTCACGCCGGTGATGGCGTAAAGGAGCGCGATCTTCCAGCCGAACATGCCGAAGAGCATGAGCAGGGCCACCTCATTGACCGTGGGGGCCGAGACGAGGTAAGAGAACGTCACGCCAAGGGGGACACCCATCTTCACGAAGCCAATGAAGAGCGGCACCGCTGAGCAGGAACAGAAGGGCGTGATGATGCCGAGCAGGCTCGCCAGCAGGTTGCCCCAGGCACCCGCCCGCTTGGCGAGGATGGCCCGGGTCCGTTCTGGGCTCACGAAGGTTTGCAGGTAGGTGACCACCAGCACTACCAGCGTCAGGAGCATCAACACCTTGGGGGTGTCGAAGAAGAAGAAGGTGACGGATGCCCCTAGGTGGGACTTGAGGTCCAGTTTGAAGATGGAGGCCGTAATCCACTGGGCAAAGGGTTCTAGGAAGTGGTAGACCAGGAACCAGAGTGGGAGGGCCACAAGTAGCCATCCACCCCTTCGCCAATATCTAGGCTGGCTTTCGTGATCTGATTGCTTCCGGGACTCACCGGAACAGCATGGAATTTCTGACATGATTCAGGCTTCCTTTGGGTGAAAGTGGTGCACATCTGTGCCGCCATCAGACATGAGCTACCTCCCGGCCAGCAGTGGTACCCCTTTGGACCTTGGAGCACACCACAGGAATGGCCAACTCCTGGACTGCCTTGGCACGCTCCCGGTCCTGCTGGACCTCCGGAAGGGTTCCCGCTTCAGCGAGCAATCCCTTGAGCAGGGGGGTGGCTTGCTTCTTGGGTACGACGGACATGAAGACCCACCGGCCTTCCTTGCGTTCCACCACGAATCCCGCCCGCCGCAGTTCCCGGAGGGCCTCAGACACCGAGGACTGGGGCACCTGAAGGGTTTCAGCGATCTGGCACACGCAAAGCTCACCCGATTCCAGGAGCGCCAGGACACGCAGACGGATTGGATGGGACACGGCCTTCAACTGCTCGACAAGCGTCCGAAGATCATCAGCCATTCAGGTCACCTCAGTCTTGCGCCACCACGTTCAGGTTCAACTGGACGGGGTCACAGGACGACCATACTCCAATTTATATCGGAAAATATCGAATTATCAAAATTGTGACGTCCGCCACACCCCCACGTGAGGATCTGACCGCCTTCTGTCCCGTAGGCCCTGCGGCTACTTAAACCCTGTGTGGGAGAGGATGAAATCCGCCACGGCCCTAGGATCGTTAAGGTCTAGGCACGGGATCTTCAGATCTGGCAGGGGGGTATCGCTGGCGACGGCCACGATCTCGGGATCATCCGGGTGGAGCAGCGGCTTGCCCTCTGACTCTCGATGGATCTCCAGCTTGGGGTGGTGGTGGGTCTTGAACCCCTCGATCAGAAGCAGGTCCACCGGCGTCATGCGCTCGATCAAGGATTCGATGCTTGGTTCCGGCTCTTCCCTGGATTCGTGCATCAGGATCCAGCGGGACGAGGTGACAACCAGGACCTCTGATGCCCCAGCCTCACGATGGCGGAAGGAATCTTTGCCAGGTTTGTCCACGTCGAAACGATGATGGGCGTGCTTCATGGTCGAGACCTTGAGACCATACCCCTTCAGGATCGGCAGGACTTCGACCACCAGGCTGGTCTTTCCGCTGCCGCTCCAACCCACGATTCCCATGACCTTCATACCCGCAACCCCGTCAACACTCTCAGCCCTACTAGGGTAAATACATTCCATGCGGATCATTACAAGCTGAGAGTCCTTTGTGAACTCGGTCGGCTGAGCTAGTTTGCTCCAATCACTGTGAACGCATCAAACAAGCACACCCTATCCGCCTTGGTCCAGATGCCCACTCTCCCACCGACGGGCTGGTCAAGGGTGTGCTCCAGAACGCGCTTGCCGTTCAGGTAGCCCTCCAGGTTGTGGCCCTGGACTATGAGCTTCAGGTCGTGCCACTCGAACCTGGCTGTGGGGGTGTTGCGAATCCACTTCACTGACCTGTGGTGTCCTTTGACCGTTGTATTGATTCAACGGATAAGCCGCTACCGTGGATCGCTGGATCACCCTTTCGATCTCAAGTAACCCAACAAGGATTCGACATCCCTCCTGAACTTAGGAGGTGGCCTTCCGCTTATTCACCTGGTTTGTTATGGCCTGATCTCCAGGCCTCCGGTACTTCGCCTCCATTGCTCGCTATCCCTTCTTGATCTTCTGCCTGGAATGCGTAGGCGATGGGCTCGGTGCTAAAACGATCAGAATTTGACAACCTTCTTTTCGGCCGGCCCGCATGGCTTGAATCGCCTCAGTCAGGGTCGGGCGGCCCGTACATCCAAGATTCAGATCCGCCAGGATTAAATCCTCAAGGGGAGAGATCAGCAAGCGTTCGAGGCCTTGCAGGAGCGCTGCATCGCCGTCAGATGCCGGCGCTTGGGGAACCGTGAAACTCCTCCCGTGCATCAGGACTGCCTCTGGGGTTCTGAAGAGATCTGCCAACAGCTTAAGAAAGCCGCGGGATGGTTGTGACTTGTCTCGTTCCCAGTAGGATACGACCTGCTGGTCTGTCCCGAGCGCTCTCGCGAGATCTCCCTGGGTCCAACCCCAGGCTCTTCGGACCGAACGAATCCGAGATCCCAAGGTGGCAAATTCCATCTTGGATGAAGAAGAAATGCCCTTGCGAGTCATGGGCACTTCCACATAATATTATGTAATTCATTTCTTCTGCCCCTCTGCCTCAAGATGTCGAGGAGGCAGGGGTGACCTTTAGCCATTGAGCGCATTCTACCGGCCCTGCCGATTGGTTTCTCCTGGAGAACGCATGAAGCCCGCCCTCAAGCTCGAATACGCCTCAGGCCAGCCTCAGGGCCTCGCTTTTCCGCCGTTATGAAGGTTATAGACCCTCTCGGGATTCTGTTCTTGAGGCCGAACAACCCACCGCCCGATGGGCGGTGGGTTGTTCGGATCGGGTCCCGCGGACGATTGACCCTCCCCGAGACCCTGCTCTATGAATTGGGCTGGAAGCAGGGCGATTCCCTGCTATGGGTAGCGGATACACCAAACCTCCTTTTGGTTCGGAAGGTGGTTCGCGTGGCTGGGCATCCTAGACGGGGCGTGTCATATCTAGTCCTGTAAAATTCCTCCAACCCCGTGAGCCTCTCCAAGGTCTTCTTCGAACAACACCCTCTGAGTGGCTGGAGGCTAAGACCGGTGGACCACAAGGTAATTCCTTAGATTGATCTCATGGATATTGGGTTAGTCGAATCCGCGGGGAGTCCTGGAAGAACGGGCCCCTACTCATCCGCCCGTTAATGGAGGCGGCGCTGTGCCCTCATTTTTCTGTAATCATGCATCCAATAATAATAATCAGGCGCATTACCCAATAATCAGGCGCATTACCCTCCGGAGACCCCATGGCGACCCCTCTCAGCCGCGAGCAGCTCGACACGCTTCGCTGGCTCCTCGATCAGCGGAACCGACGCGAGGCCGGCCATCCCGAAACCCTCCACCACGTCTCCGTGGAACTCCCCACGGACAACCTCTGGGCCGCCCAGCTGGAAGCCATGGCAAATCTCTGCGGTGCGACACCAGAGGCCCTGCTTCACCGCTACCTGACTCGAAGCCTCGAGGCGGACCTGGCGGAGATCCTGGCGGCCGAAGGCCACCGGATCGGCCACGCACCAAGGAAGGCGTGAGCTCGGGTAGGGTTTGATGCGTCTCGGAACTGGCCGGTGTGGAAGAGGGATTTCGCTGTCATAAGTTTTCTGGACACCCCGCAGGGACCGTGTCACACCTCAAGCGGCGAAAACCTCCAATCTCTTGAAAGTCTTCCGGTGAACCCCGACCAAGCAGACACCATCTTCGTTCGCTTCCGCTCAGCCCATGCCCTGCGCCGCAGGGCCTCCCTGGCGGCCTGCGAAGCCGAATTCCTGGCTCTTTGGGAACTCCTCCCAACGGAGCATCTGTCACCAAAGGCCGTCGAAACCCTTCTGAAACTTAACGCGGCCATAGAAACCGGCCTCCAGCCCCAAACCCTCCTGGATGGCCCCTCCATGGCAGATGAGCTGATCAAGGAGAGAAGGGCTGAGGCGGAAAGGGAATCCTGAAATCTCAACCACAGAACCTCCGACACCGAGGTACCAGAGATGACGAACCGCCCCAAGGACGCATGGGCGGCCGTAGCATGGAGGGATAAGCCTATGGTAGTGCTGGAAGTTTGAGGAATGCCTAGTGGATGGCCGAGTTGATGTTGGACTGAAAAGCAGAACCTGCGTTTCGAGTCAATTTCACACTTTAATGCACGTGGAAATTTGAGGTACCAATTTGGCACCTCAAAAGTTGAACCTCCTGCGCGTTCTCTAAACGGCTGAGAGACCGTTTCAGGCCTGGCGTTGAATGAGGTGTATTGCCTGATGAAGGCCTTGCTGGGCGCGTTCGGGGGAAGGTTCTCGTTTAAGGTCACAATCTGTGACCTTAAACTCTGAGGTTTGTGAGAATGCGGTATAACAAATTGAGTATCAGCATCTTAAACGAACTGGTCGCGATTTGCGACCAGTTCGTTTGAAGGTTGGACATTGGGTTACCTGCCACTGTGAGGCGTGCTTACCAGACTGATGTTCCAGTGCACCAACATGTCGGGTTGTCCGGCAAGCATGTCGGACAAGGCAGGGGACAAATCGGATAAGGATCCCGACATGTCGGATTGCTTCGTTGAGGCAAGGGGATGTTCGTCGGCGTTGCATCAGACCAATCCCGCCTGGCGAGCCATGCGCCGTAGAACCACCTTCCGGGCTTCCTTCGGATCGATATAGATTGATGAAGCGATGGGCGAAGTACAAGCTCCATTTGCATGAGCAGTTCATCGTCCGCAAAGTCGAGGACGCACGCCTAACGGTTGCGCTTGGGGGCTCTGCCCCGAGGCCTAACGGCCTCTCCCCGGGACGCCGCCTACGGCGGCTATTTTCCGCATAGGGGCCAGAGCTCTTCTGCCCTGAAGTGCGAGTATGCGCGCTGGAGAGCACGCGAACATTCGCGCCAAGAAACATGAAGAAGGGCCTCCATGTGGGAGGCCCTTGAAGCGTGAGCTTCGGCCCCAGCACGGCGCTCGGGTCGCATCCCTGCGTTGCCCTATCCTCCGACTGGCTGGAAGAAGGGTATGTCCAGAATTACCGTTCAGCAAGTGCCAGGCCGTGCTTTCTCCTGTGGGGCGCCGGTGGCGCCTCCACAGCCAGCTTGAGTGCATCTGCATCGCCGAAGAAGACAACCTGTTCTGTGGCCCGGGTCAACGCTGTGTAAATTAAGGTCCGTTCGAGAAGGCGGCTCTTGAACACGGGGACAATCACTCGCCGAAACTGGCTCCCCTGAGCCTTGTGCACCGAGATGGCATAGGCCAGATCCAGTGAGTCCAGATCGGAAAGACCCATGTCCGTCGGTTTGTCATGACCATCCCAGAGGATTGAAAGCGAGGTGGGCCCTGCGGCCTCCACCACCCCGAGTGTCCCGTTCCAAATTTTCCGGTCGTAGTCGTTCTCCAGCCAGATCACCGGATCAGCCACGGCGTACCCCTGCCAGTTAGCGCGGCCCACTGCTCGCATATGGTGCAGGGCAGTGTTGATGGCCTTGATGCCAGCGGGACCGTTCTTGATGGGAGAGAGAATTTGGACCTCGGCGGGTCCACCCAGTTCCGAGACCAGTTCGATCACCTGGGCCTGGGCTTCGGCATCCGTGCAGGGCAGGAATGAGATCCCAACCGTTGGCCCTTCGTAGGGCTTGAGAACAGGCAGGATGCCCATGCGGATCTGCCCGGCAATTTGCGGGATCCCCGTCTCTTTGGCCTGCCGGTGAACCTGTATTAGTTCCACCTTGGGAATTCGGTCGTCCTCCGCGTAGACGCTGAACACCAAGCCCATTCCGATGGGCGGGAGCTGGTAGGGATCGCCCACCATCAGGAGCCGTGCGTCTTCTGGAATAGCTCGCATGAGGCTGTAGGCCAGCGGGAGGTCCACCATCGAGGCCTCATCGACCACCACCAAGTCGGAGCCGCCCAGTTCCAGATCGCCGCGTTCCGCGGCTGCCAGGAACCCGGCGATGGTTCTGGCCGGACGGCCCGTGGCCTCCGTCATACGGATCGCCGCTCGACCCGCCAGGGCTAACGCATGGACGGTACCCTGTAGCTTCTCGACCGCCCACATGATGGCCTTCAGGCCCGTGGTCTTCCCGGTGCCTGCGCCGCCCAGGACCATCCCCACGCGCTTGGTTAGGGCCATCCACACGGCCAGCTTCTGCTCCTCCATGAGTTTCAGGCTGTTCTCAGCCTGGAACTCGGCCAGTAGACCGTCCACCTCGGCATCACCCGGAGTCCGCCAGAACAGGTGCCTGGAGGGAATATGCTCGGTGGTGACCATCGCGGCCAGACGGTCCTGAAGGTAGGTCTCCATCATATGGGGCCCCAGGGCCTGCCATCGGCCTGCCTCTAGTCTCAACACGGCATGATCCCCTTCCGCCAGTTCCAGGGCCCTTTCCGCCCCGTCCCGACCCAATTTCAGTAACCTCGCCACGCCCTGGAGCAACTCCCCCTCGTTGATGACCGTGTGCTTGTCGGCCATGGACCTGTAGCAGATAGCTTCCACAGCCGCGACCTGACGCGCCTCCGCGTCTTGGGGGAAGCCGATGAGCTGGGCTGCACGGTCCACCAGTTCCCAGCCGGCCACGGCCAGCATGCGGTATGGGTTCTCCAGGATCTTCTCGGGGGTGAGAGGACCCCAGAGCTTGACCACCTTCGCTGCCAGACGCAGGGGGAACCCATGCTTATCCAGCCACTGAACGACGCGGGCCTCCGAGCGGGATTCCTCCCAGGCCTGGAGGAGGGAGTCCACCAGATCAAGCTTCAGCACCTCGCAAAGTGCGTCGCGCTTCTTGGCATCCAGGACGGTCACGAGATCCTGGCCGAACCGCTCCCAAAGCTGCTTAGCCCTGGTCCCCCCGACGCCCTGGAAGGCCTTGCTTTTGGCCAGGAAACGCCGCAGGTGCTCCCCCTCGGGTGTTACCGGCATCGCCATCGTGGCTTCAATCTGCGGACCGAAGGTGGGGTGATGTTTCACCGGGCCTGCAACCCGCCAGGACTCACCTACCCTCGGGGGCCTGGACAAAATTTTCCCGTCACCCAAGACCCGATGGAGGATGCCCGTGGCATCGCGGCCGGAGAAAGCCGCGCCCCCCCAGCGACCAAGCCAGACCTGGCCGACGAGAACGGTCACTTCCATCACGGGATCACCCGGCGGCCCGTCTCAACCATGTGCTGCTCGATGTGAGCGAACCTCCGCAGCTTCGAGCGTAGGCCCTCGACCTCAGCTTGGAGTGAGGCGATCCGGGCCTCCAGACTCTGGATCCGGCGGTCCCTGGGATCGTCTTTGGCCTGGCCATCTTCGCGGCCAATTGGCGCTAGGCCCATCTCCTGGGCGGCCTTCTCCAACATGCTTCGGCAGGCAGGGTTCTTATACACATTTTGGGTCGCCACGCCTGCGGCGAGGGCAACCGCACTCATGGAGACTTTGCCATTGCGTGAGGGGAGGCCCTTTCCATCTGCCTTCAAGGCCTCCAGGTAGCGCTCAATAGCACCTGCGTTTTCAGCCCCGAGCTGCTGGCCACTCTTGCTCATGGTCACCTCTTCCCCTTGGGCTTGAGGTAGGGGATCTCCTGGTGCAGGGGGGACTCCAGGTCTTTGGGAAGCAGATGCGCCCCCGACGCCTCAACCTTGCACCCGGACAGCATCTCCAGGTGTCGGAGGAACCGGAGATCGTATTCGCCTAGGATGCGCTTCAGATCAGCTACCTGCGCCTCAAGCTGTTCGATACGCACATCGGACTTCGGACGGGGCCGCGCCACATTGGGGTTTGCCCGAAGCTCCTTCGCCCGCTGGAAGGCTTCCTTGATTTCCTGCTTGTCCATCAGGCTTTGGCGGGTGTAGCGCCGGCCCAGGTGCTGTTCGACCTCGCGGCAGACGGCCTCCAATCGGATCGTGGGAAGCGGCCAACGATCAATGATCGTGGCGATTTCGATTATCTCTTCTTCGGTCAGATGCTTCATATCAGCACTCTTTGGCCTTGGCGTTGCCCATCTGGATCAGAGTGGGCTCTTCACCTGGCTCCAGGGCGTCCTTACTGAAAAGCACCTCGACGACCCTGCGGTGCTTGGCCTGACGCTCATATTCGAGGTCCATCCACTTCCCAGCCATGAACACTCCCTCGGCCACCTGGGCCTCGTAGACTGCGATTCGTTGCTCAATCTCGGTCTGAACCTCCAACGCCCGCCTCTGGTGCTCTGGGCTCCCCGGGATGACGATGAGGCCGGGACAGCGGCTGCATGCCTCCGGCATCGTCGGCGGCGTGGTCCCCTCCGGACAGGCGCAGATGCCGAGTTGGCTGTGGCCCACACTTGCCGCTAGGAGGTTTCGCGTTTCCTCTTTCTTCACAGGGTCCTTTATCCTGGCGATGGCATCCGCCCAACCCCCCTGGAACCGGCCCGTCTCCAGTGCCCGGTCAACCAGGACCATGAGATCCTCTAGTGTCATGTCGATGTAGTGGGCATTGGACCTTTCGGGCCGCTCTACGCTCCTGCCGAAGTAGGCTGCGACTTCGTATTGATCGAGCCCATGCTTGATCTGCCAGGTGGTTAGCGTGTGCCTGGGGTCATGGGGCGAAAATGAAAAGGGCTTGCCAGTCTTTTGATCACGCTTGCCGAACCTCTTAAAGAGGGAGGGCGTATTCTTGGTGCTTCTGAGTGCGTTCTGAATCTGGCTGGGGATCATTGGCCTGGCTGTTCCAACCAACGGGGTGGTCTCTTGCCACCTTATGCGGAAAAAATGGGAGGGGATCACCAACAGTGCATCGTGCAAGTCCAGGCGGAATGGGTCCGTCATGACGGGATCGAGGTCGCTAAGGCGGCGAACATATTCGGCAATCTGTTTCCCACTGGCTCGGTGATTACGGGAACGGTAATTCCACGTTGCAATCCCCAGGTCCCGCATCCCGTTTCTTAATGTTGTAACAGTGGAAAGGCCCAGTAGGGCCGAGGCCTCACGCAAGGTATAGTCCCGGTCTAGGTCGATGGGGAGATTCACCCGGCCTTCCGCCAAAGCTAGTGCGTTTAAGCGGGCTGGGCCGGTGATGCGGAGGATTTCCTCAATGCTTTCCTGGACGATGGGAAGCAGCGCAGTAGGGATCCATCGCGGAAAGGTCTCCTCGGTCAGTCCTCGTTTCTCTGGTGCGTAACCAAGCCAATAACCCTTGAGGATCCGCCCATCGTCGTCTTCCCCGTTGCCCTCATGCCAGCAGTCTGCGGGCAGCGTGAGCAACTCACCGATTCTCAGGCCTGTGCAGATCAAGATGGTGATCGAATGGACCAACAGGCGATCCTGATCGTTGTCGTCGGTTGCCATCACGGTGCTTCGGATTTCTCCGAAGGCCTTAAATACTTCAGGGGGAATGAGGTGCTCACGTTCACCCTTGCTAGGCCCGTGGAAGGGGTTGCTCCATTCGATCCGAGTTTCCGTTAGCCTGCGAAGGTTGCAAATCTGCGCCAGTTGCTTGAGTTGTGATCCGCCCTGCACCAAGGTGTTTGCCAATAACTGCGGTTTGCGTTCAGATAGCTTTCTGGCGGCAAGGTCAAAGTCCTTCCGTGTAATGGTGGTTACGTCTCGTTCGCCCAAGATCTGGCTGAGTAGGCGGATAGTATTGGGGAATTGCGCTGAACTAAACCGCCCCTTGCCATTGTTCGGGAGGCTCTCGTTGGCAACGATGGCTTTGCCGAGCATTGTCAAGCCGGGTGGGATCCCCTTCCAATTAAGTTTCTTCCTATGTTTCAGATGGGCCCTGTTATGGGGGAGTTGCCAGATCGTGGCCTCGAAATCGATCCCCAGCACCGTGGGGACGATCTCCCGAGCATCTGCGATGTATTTTTCAAGACAGTCAGATGCCGTATTCATCAGGGATTCTCCTTGTCCATGTCCTTGTCCAAATGCTTGCGATGCCACTCTTGAACAAGTTGGATGACTCGGCCTACGGCGGCGATGTGGCGGTCGTAGCGCGTCCATTCGGACCTCGGCAGGCCTCGCGCGATCATGTCAGCCTTGCAGCCCACCAGGACCTTGAGGGTCCATTCGTGAGGGCCTTCCACGGCCGGAGTGAAGGCGGGACAGATGTAGCAGTCCGCTGATCCGTCGAAGGCCATGGGGCATCCGCTCCCGAAGCAGCCGCATCCTCCTTCCACGCCCACTCGGAGGATTCCTTCCTCAACATAGGGAAAAGGCGAAGGAACCCGTGCTTGGAGGGCGATGCTCGTCGTTGGCACTGGCGGGTTCAGGGCCTGCGCCAATTCGGTGTACTCAGTCACCCCATCAAGCCGAGCGATGTGACGAATACCTGGCTTCACGTAGTGTTTGAAAGATCCGATGCCCCTTTTACCCGTGATTGCCGCCACGGATTCCAAGGGCATCTTGCGCGACCAGCGAGTGTGGTTGCCGTCCCTGAAGGAAGAGAACGTCAGGACGATCGGGGTCCCATCCGAGGCCTTGACATCCAGGACCTTGGAAAGAGCACTGAGAGTCAGACGTAAGCTACTGGATATACGAAAATACCTGGCGCCTTCGTCTTTCAATGTTTTCCGTGATGGGGCACCCAGATTTGTCGTAACACTTTTAGCTGGAAACAGGGGGAGGTCGCAGTCCGCACCGATTCCATTTTTTTCAGCCCAGACGCGATTTTCCTCTATCAGCCTGGGAATGAGCCGCACCAACTCAGAATTCAGCGGCAGCGCCTGTCGCTTCGCTGGTTTGGGGAGTCGGCCGTAATTGCGCTTAATCTCATCTGAAAACCGCACCGTGCCCAACTTGAGGCCATCTGCCTCGACAAACCTGAAGTCGCTTTCGCGGAGCATCCAATAGGCTTTAGGCCTGTCACCGAACGCACAAGCAAGCCAGCCAAGCACAAGGTGGGCGGTCCCAATTTGGAGTGAATTTTTCAGGATGTTGGCCTGGAGGTATGACGAATATGACGCGAATTCTCTCCCTGTAGATATGATGATCTCGCCCGCGTTTAGCCTGCTTTCCAAGCGAAGAAGGGTGGCCTGAATCCTGGCGAAATCCACATCGGTGAAGCAGCGACGATTCATGGATGCCTTTGATTTGGGCCTTCCTGGTGCGATTTGCTCCTGTGCCACAAACGAGACAGATCCTTTGCCCTTTAGGGCTCGCAGTCTGTCCACTGTTTCGTCGGTGAATCCGGGTATCCGAAGGCCATGAGCCCAGTAATACCAACGTCTGAGGTGGGCGAAATACCCATCTGCCGTCTTGGGATTGTCATCGTAAAGTCTCTGCTTCAGCCCGAGCATGGATGGAAAACCGATCTCGCCATGGGTGAGCCACTGTGATGCTATGTCGCGCCAGCCATCGAGTCCCGAGATCTTATTCAAGGCACCATAGAAGTGGTCGGCAGTTACCTCAGACTTTCCATGCAGCAAGGCGGCAGCATAGGCCTGATGCGCATGGACAAGGTGCCCAAGTTCCTCACGACTGCTCCAGTTCATATTAGAAAAACCTGGTGGTGTCACCCATACGGAGCCCGTGGTGTCCACTAGAAAGCCGCTGCCAGTGCGGATTTCAGGCGGGATGGCGAGTTTGTCAGCCACCCTACCCGGATCATTTAGAAAGTCACGGACAGTGTTCATTCCTCCTCCGCTTCCATGGCCAGCCCCATCCGCGTGCGGTGATCACTCAGTTCCACCATCTCTTTCACGCCGATGGCCAAGAACGCAGCCTCGCCGTAGTAGGCGGGCTGGCGGCTGTCTAGGGCCCAGCCGAACACCTTCCGCATGGCCTCCTGGCCCCCGAGATCCCACACACCGTGCTTCGCGTGGTAGTCGAGCACGAAACGAACTGCACGGTCATGCCGCAGCGCGTGCGGGTGGAAGTAGTCGAGGTTGAACCCCACGTTCAGGACTCGTCCATCCTTACCGCGCTTTTCCGGGTAGGCCTTCTTCAAATCCTCAAAGATCTGCCCGGGTCGCCGCGTCGATAGAGCCATGCTCGTCTTTGCCAGGTGCGAGACAAACACAAAGGCGTTCTTGGTGGCCCCTGGCCACTTGTCCCGCTGGGCTCGATCAGCCAGCCACATCTGCATGGCCTCAAGGCTCACAGGCGAGAACCTTAGGGTGCGAACGGTGTGGCCTCGTCGCTTCGGGTTGGGCCTACGCCTTCTGGTCTCCTCCGGATCTGCGATTCGCTCCGCGATGGTGAACAATCCCTTATCGATCCGAAGGTCGTCCATCCGCAATTGCTGGACATCCGAAATCCGAAGCCCGTGCTCGTACAGGAGCATCAGGAGTGCGAAGTTCCGTAACTGAAGGCTCTTCCGCCAAGGATTGCCGGGGTCGCCTGGGTGGGTCACGCGCAGAAACAGCTCGCGCTGTTCCTGTCCCATGGTCTCCGGCGGGCGTGTCGGGGCAGAGCGCGGAAACGCCGTCCGAACCTTGGTCTCCCAAACGGAGGTCCATTCGCGGTAGGCCTCCAGGATGTTGCCCTTGTGTTCGCTAGCTGGAAGGGCTTCCATCAGCCGGTTCGCGTACCAAGAAAGGAACTGAAAGAGAAACCCGATGCGGTTTGCGGCCGTTCGGGGAGCGATTCTGAGACGCTTCACCCGTCGTTCCGAGCTAAGGTCCACCTCCAGTTCCATCCACTTCAGAATCTGCCCGATTGTCTGAGAACTCATGAATTTGCCGGATTGGACCGCCGTAGCCCAGTTGTATCTGTGGTAATCGGCCCATTGAAGCCAATGCGCTACGGATCGCATCTTGGCGGCCATGGTGTTCGGGGCGGAACCACGCAGGCTCGGCAGAAGTTGGTCTACCAGCCACCAGCTCGTCTCGTAGACCTGCACCCCGTCGCTGACGAGAACCGGAATCTCATGCCCTGGGGCGAGATGGACGGAACGGACCTGGAAGTTGGGCATTAGACACCATCAAAGCATACAAAACAATGATGCTTGATAGCCACACATGCAAGCACAAAAAAATTAACAGCATATTTCCTTTGAAAACCAGTAATCCTCGACACCTTCCCGTAAAAACTTACCCAAATCAAAAGTCTGCGTAGAATCGCCGGAATCGAAGTCCACCAGCCAGAGGCCCTTCACCTCGGCTTCCAGATCCTGCATGGCGTGTTGCCAGCTCTGTACGAGGACCTGGAGCCGCTCCCGCAGGGCCTCGGTCCGAGCCTCGTCCTTCCCATCCTCCGCCTCACGCAACTCTTCGGCGAGGCTGGCGGCCAGGCTGTATACCGGCTCCGTCATGGCCTTCACCTGGGGCATGAGCGCCTGGGCTTCCTCGAGGGTGAAAATCCGGCCCATGGTGCCTCCCGTGTCCCATGATAAGCCGTCCCCGGGCCCGGTTCCGCCGGGGGGCGGCTAGGATGAATCCATGCGGTTCGTCCCCCTTCTCCCGTCCGGCCTCGATCCCGCGCCCTGGCTTGGCCTGGGGCCGGTGGCCCTGCGCTGGGAGGGGGAGCCTGATCCCCGCTGGGAGGCGGAGGCCTTCCGTGGGCTGCCCATCCACACGGTCCACCTGCCCGGGACGGCGCCCGTGGTCGAGGCGCTCTCCGTGCTCCATCGGCGGAACCTGGGTCCCGACTTCCTGGTGGTGCCCGTGGCCCGCCCGGCGAACCGGGAAGCGGGCTTCCGCTTCCTGGGCGACCTGGAAGCCCTCCTGGAGGCCACCTCCGGCCGGGGCGTGAAGCTGGCCCTGCGGCTGGAAGCCGGTGCCACGGCCGCGGTGCTGGACCTGCTCCGGCAGGCCCGCTGTGAGGCCGTGGGCTTCTGCTGGCATCCGGCCAGTGAGGATCTGGAGGCCCTGGCGGACCGCCTGTGGACCGGCGTCTGCGCGCCGACCTGCGTCCCCTCCAGCGCCTGGGGTACCGCTGGGACATGGCCCTGCCCGCCACGGATCCCGACCGCTACCGCGCCGAGGCCGCGGCCCTGGAAGCGGCCCATCCCCCCGTGCTCTTCCCGGCGGAGCTGCCGGCCACGGCCCTGGGCCGCCCGGTGGTGCCCGATCCGGATGTGGTGCTGGGGAAGCACTGGGACCGGTCATGAGCGGCACCCTCCTGGTCGTCGCCGGCGAGGACTCCGGCGACCTGCATGGCGCGGAGCTGCTGCGCGAGCTGAAGGCCCGCCGGCCGGACCTCCGGATCATCGGGGTGGGCGGTCCCCGGATGAGCCCCTTCCTCGATCGCAAGCTGGCGGACGTGAAGGATCTGGCCGTGGTGGGCTTCGTGGAGGTCATCAAGCACCTCCCATCCCTGAA
>JAKBES010000301.1 GCA_021833665.1 Acidobacteriota bacterium | reverse complement strand
TCCTCCCCGAACCACCCGTGGATGAGGGGGTTGCCGCTGGTCTCCAGGATCTCGGCCTTGCCGCCGTGGCGCTCGAAGAGCGACCGGGCCGCCTCGGCGCAGCGCCGCACGTCGCCCTGCCGGGCCGGGTCCGCGCTGATGGAGGGGATCTCCACCAGGGTCTTCAGCTCGGCCTCGAAGGTCCCGCGGCTCTCGGCCGCGAACTGGGCCAGGGCCTCACGGGTGAGAAGGGAGGGATTCATGGCTGCTCCGGAAAGGGAGGACCATCATCCCACAGGGCAGAACCGAGCCGATAAGGGGATCCCGAAGTCGGACAATTCGATCGCCAGAGAAGAAGGGCATGACTCCATCTCATTGCGCTGTAAGAACGTGCATAAAAGGGGGCCACCCCCATCGTGGTCATCGCTGTAATCAAACCGTCCCGGTGTCTTGTGATAAAGACACGCGTACGTATTGCATTTTATGACTAACTAATGATAGAAATTCCCTAAATATGCCTGGTGACAGGTTCCGCCGGGTGAACGCTGTGATGTCGATTGATTGTTTGTTTGTAATTTCAGGGAGGATGTGTGTTTTTGTTGCGGGTTTCGACGACTTCTCCGAGAGCACTGTTCCTCCAATCCGCGGGAGTCTCTGGCTTAATTCTGGCCCTGGCCTGTGGTGGCGGGGGGAGTGGATCTACGACTTCCCCCACCCAAGCGAATCGGGCACCAGTTTTTGGAAGCATCGCCCCGACTGTTTCGAAGGAGGGGCACGCGTACACCTACGTGGTCACGGTCTCCGATGCGGATGGGGATTCCGTACTGCTCAAGATGGTGGCCTCGCCCAGCGGCGCCACGTTTGAGGCATCAACGCGAACCATTTCTTGGATGCCGACTGCGGCCCAGGTCAGCTCGCCGCAGTCCTTCGATGTGCTTGCTGATGATGGGAAGGGGGGAATTGCCCATCAGACATGGAGCCTTACCCCAACTGCGGACGCGCCACCGGTCTTTACTAGCACAGCCGCCCAGGCCGGAACGACCGGTACTGTCTACAGCTACACCCCCACAACCACCGACGCGGATGGCGATTCGGCCAGCTACCGTCTGATCAACCATCCTTCCTGGGCTGGCATCAGCGGAGGGGTCATATCGGGGACCCCCCCAGCTGGGGGCTACTTCGACTTCACGCTCCAAGCCGACGATGGGCATGGCAAGACCACAGACCAGAGCTGGACTGTCACGGTCGTTCCTTCGGGAAATCGACCACCTGTCATTACCAGCGTACCTAGCGCAACGGCCACCGGTGGCGTGACCTACCTCTATACCATCCAGGCGGCAGACCCTGACGCTGACACCGTGACCTATCGGTTGGTCGAAGCGCCCGCTGGGGCTTCGCTCGTCGGTAATGTGCTCTCCTGGACACCCTCCTCCGCCCAGGAGCGCATCGCATCCACCTTTACCCTGCAGGCGGTGGATGCCTGGGGTGCTGCTTCGGATCCCCAAACTTGGGGCGTCTCTCCTTCTGGAACCATTCGAGGCACTCGCCTCCTGGATTACGCCCCCTTGGACTGGTCCACCGGCAAGGTCACGCTCGATGCGGTGCCCGACCCGGGAAACCCGGTCATCAACGTGCTGGTGCCCGTTGCGGGCGGTGGGTTCTCGACCCTTCCCGGCAATTACACCGCCGCCGATGGAACCTTCAGTGTGGGACAGGTGCCTGCAGGCCATTATTGGCTCAAGATCAACAAATCCTACATCTGGACGGATAAGGCTCAGGTCGATCTGGGTAATTTCCGAGGCGGACGGAAGGACGCAACCCCTGCCACCATCATTCCTACCAATGTCTCCTTCACGCTCGCCGGGATGACCCCCTGGAACCAGAGCGGGGACTATCTGCAGTTCTACGATTGGAACAGCCGTTCCTATGTGTCGCTCGCCCAGGATGTGACCACCAGTACCACGCAAATCGCATCAGGTGCGACCAGCATCAACGGGCTCACCGATGATTGGGCACAGTCCCAGAACCGACCCAACCTCGTGGATATGGCCAAGGGTGATCACCCACTGATCCTCCACATGGCCACTCAGACGGCCGGGGCGCAGTCCTACCAGGTGGCCAAGGACATCTTCGAACCGGTTTCCTTGTCTATGGCAGATGGGCTGACCAGCCTGGTTTCAGGGACCTTCTCAACGCCCCTTCCATCATCGACTACGGTGACCTTCAACTGGGCCCAGTCGGCCTTTGCCCAGTACCAGAACACCATGTCTCCCAACGCAAGCTACCAGTTGGGATACGCCATTCTTGTCGGGTACCCCGATCTGGCTGCCACGGGTCTGAACGGTGTCACCTTGGATCTGGCACAGTGTCTCGTCTTCAGCTCATCCCAGGATGTGAACCTCGGCCCGATAAGCCTGCCAAATCTACCTGGTCATCTTGACTTGGTCATGGTGGGAGCCAGTTATTTCGATCGCCCCTATCAGATTCCTGGCGCATCCTACGGGACCCCGGGACCTGGTTATATCTGGTCTCAAAGCACCTCACTCCCCTCATCCAATAGGGCGTTCCAGCCGCTGGTGAGTCCAGCCCAAAATCCAGTGATCAATGGGCAGTCCTTGTATGGAGATCTCAATAATGTGGGGCTGACTCCCACTCTGAGTTGGGTCCCGCCAGCCTCGGGTACTCCCACAGGATACGAGGTGGACCTCTATCGCCTTTCCTTGTCTGGGAACATCACACAAAGGTCGCCGCTGGCTTATTTCTACACCAGTGCGACATCACTTCAACTCCCTCCAGGCATCCTCCAGGCGGGCGATCGGTACTGCTTTACCATCAGAACCTACGCATCGCCGGGCTGGGATCCCGCCCTGGCTCCCTTTCGAATGTTCGACGGCACGGCATTCGGATTTGCTGACACGCTTTCGGGGATCTTCACACCCTGAAGGGACTGATCGACTTGCGCATCAAGGCCTGCTACCTGCAGGGCCTTGGGGTGGCTCATCCCGGCCAGCTCCCCGCCACCTTCAGGCCCGTCCACTCCGGCAGGCCCAGGGCCAGGTTGAGGTTCTGCACGGCCTGGGCGGCCATGCCCTTGCCCAGGTTGTCGAGGGCCACCATCACGACGCCGTGGCCGTGCCCGGCCGCCACGGCGAGGTCGGCGAAGGCGCTGCCCGTGGTGGCGGCCACCCGCGGGGAGCCGTCCACCATCCGTACGAAGAAACGGTCTTTGTAGAAGCGCTCGTAGTGGGCGCGCAATGCCTTGGTGTCGATGCCCGCGGCCAGGGGGAACTGGGCCGTGGCGAAGATCCCCCGCACCATGGGCGCGCTCTGGGGCACGAAGCTGAGGGGGGCCTCCCAGCCCACGCTGGCCAGCGTGCGTAGCACCTCGGCCTCGTGCTGGTGGCTGAGCACCTTGTAGGCGCGGAAGTCGTGGGCCCGGGTGGGGTGGTGCGTGGTGTCCGAGGGCGCCGCGCCAGAGCCCGAGGAGCCCGTGGCGGCGGTGACGGCCACGAAGGCGGGCTGCCACGGCGCCAGAGGCAGGAGGGCCAGCTGCAGGGCCGTGGCGAAGCAGCCGGGATTGGCGATGCGCCGGGCCCCCTTCATCCGCGAGGGCTGCCAGTCCGCCAGGCCATACACCCAGGCGGGATCCAGCCGGAAGTCGGCGGAGAGATCGATGACCGTGAGGCGCTCCGCCAGGCCGAGGCCCGCCCAGGCCGCCTCGAAGGCGGGCCACTGCTTCGCCAGCTCCCCGTGGGGCAGGGCGGAGAAGAGCACCGGCGCGGGACTCGCGGCCAGGGCCGCCCAGTCCGGCTCCGCCTCGAAGGTGCCCTCCACCAGGCCCCGCAGGTGCGGGTGCTGGGCGTGGAAGGCCTTGCCCGCGTGGCTCCGGGCCGTGCCGCGCAGCGACGCCACGGCCGGATGCATCGAGAGCCAGCGCAGCAGCTCCCCCCCGCCATAGCCGGATGCGCCGAGGATCAGGACATCGACGGGGGTCATACCTTGGCCGCGATCTTGGGCTCGACCAGCCCCAGCACGTACTTGCCGAGGGCTTCGGCATCGGCGCGGGCATTGCGGGCGGGGAGGCCGAGGGTGGCGACGAAGCGCTCGCCCACGCGGTTGTCCGTGGCGGGGCCGGCCACGAGGTCGGTCTGGATGCCGTAGGTCGCCTTCAGGTCGGCCACGGCCCCCGCGGCGCCCACGGGATCGTTGGCGCAGAGGAGGAAGGCCCCGCCCAGGGCCTTGAGGTCGGGATCCGAGAGGATGGCCTGGACGCCGTACTCGCCCATGATGCCGTCGCCCGTCTCCGCCACGATGACATCCACGCCGTGGGCCGCCAGCTCGGAGAAGATCACCCGGGACACCCCCGCCGCGCTGCCGGCGTCCGTGCAGACGATGCCCGCATCGGTGAAATCCAGGGCCACCTCGGCGCCGTAGTCCCGCATGGCCAGGGCGTCCCGCATGAGGGACACGCCCGTGAGCTTGCAGGCGCCCACGCGGTAGCCCGCCCGGCTGAGCACACGGATGCTGGCGCAGGCGGCGGCGGTCTTGCCCGCGTTCATGCA
>JAKBES010000300.1 GCA_021833665.1 Acidobacteriota bacterium | reverse complement strand
GGCCGGGCACGGCGCCCACCACCCAATCGGCACCCGCCACGCAGGCGCGCACCTGGGCGGCGTCTGACAGGTCGGCCTTTCGGCTCGTGACCCGCTCTACCTGGCCCAGCGCCCCCAGGGCCCGGTCCGACACATCCGCCACCAGGACCTCGAACTCGCCGCCCGCAGCCAGATCCCGCACCATGGCGGCGCCCACCCGTCCCGCGCCAAGCACCGTGATCTTCATACCGTCCTCCCCGTCCGGGCCGTGCCCGTCACCCCGAGTATAAGGCCGCGTCCGCCAACCCCCAACTCGTCGAAGGTCGAGGCATTGCGCTCAATGGAATCCATGCCCAAAGACGCGGGCCAAGGAGAAGGGGGTGCTGCCTCCCTTGAATTCGGCGCACCCGCTCTACTTCCCCATCTCATACCCCTTGAGAGCCAACACGTTGGCCTGGTAGTCGATGTAAATGTCGAAGAGGTCGAGGACGTTGCGTCCCAGGAGCCCCGCGCAATCGACCTCGCAGTCTGGACAGAGGTTCGCGATGAGGACCGTGGGCAAGTTGATGCGGGTCGCGCCCAGGTCGAGCCTCACATTGTCCGCCACCCCCGAGGACATGAGGCCGAAGAGGCCCCGCTCCCGCTGAGGGCCGTATTGAGAAGTCTTCAGGGTCATACCCAGATCCTGGACGCGGCGCTCCTCTACGTAGGTGCCCACGTTGACGGTGGCCAGCTTCAGGAAGCAGGGGGACTTGTCCTGGATTCGGGTCTCCAGATAAGGAACGCTTTCGAACCAGAGGGATCTCACCTGAATGTTCCCCCACCCCACGGCTTGGTCAGGTGCGGTCCCCGTGGGTAGAAGGGTGAGCTTGCCATGCCGGCGGTCATAGTGCAGACCGAAATGTCGGAACATCCACAGCGGGATTATTCCGCCCGTCTCCTTCCAGTACGCCGTTTTCTCGCTGATGACGAGGGCGGGGATGTTAATAAATCGCAGCGGACCCACCTGGAGCTGTTTAATGAGGACCCACTGGGACTTGACCCCGCCCTGTAGGCCGACCCCGTCATACTCGCCGGGGGCCAGGGGCCGAAGGTTCAGCTTCTTCGCGACTTTGGACGCTATGAGCATGACATCGCAGGTGGAATCCAGCGCTAGCATCTCGCGCCGGTCGCCGTTGATTATTCCACCCACCACGACCCTGGGCGGCGTCGACTGCGTGCCTGTCTTGCCACTTTCATTGGCGCTCAGATCCCAACTTGTGGCACCCCCGCCAGAGAGAGTGGCATTACCCCAGCGCAGGGATGCCGTCTCCAATCGCTCCACGCGTTCCTTGACAGTGATGGTAGCAGGGAGCCTTCCCTCGATGACTTCCTGAAACATGTTGCCGTCGGCGGCCCCATAGACTTTAGCCAGCGCCTGGTACTGCGACGCTTTCCCGGGGTCGGCGGCCACGAGCTTATCGAGCACGGCCAAGGAGCTCGCCTGGCTTGTATTCAGGACCAGGCTCTGGCGGAGCAGGCCAACTGGAGGTCCCTGAACCTTTTGGAATGCCTCATCGAGGAGTGCCTTGGCCTCCGACTCCTTTCCACACGCAAGCAGAGCCCGAACGGACGCTTCATACGAGGGTCCGGCCCAATCCTCGTCAGTATAAAGCGGCCTAAGCATCTCCACGGACTCAAGGGCGCGCCCGAGTTTGGCGGTTGCCACTGCGGCTTTGAATTGGAACCCGGGGCCAAGAGATCGCTGAGACAAGGCGACCTGCCGCGCATCCAGGTCGCGGTGGAGGCCCAGGAGTGCGTCTATCTGGCACATGCGTAGTGCGGGATCAGATGGCGCGCCGCCTATTCCCTCGTCTACAACCCTGAGGGCATCGGCGTACCGGCCTCTGTCGATGAGGGACCTCGCTGCCGCGGAAGCACCTTCCGCTGGCTGGTCCTGGCAAAAGGTGGCACAGGACAAAAGGGTTGCGAATAACCCAAGCCCGACTCTCCTGAACATTTCGCTCTTCTTCATTGCAAATCCCCTCAATGGAATACATGCCGTGGCGGGATGAGCGGCCTCCTTGCCGCGGTCGGGCGGGTCGGCACCGGCTAGAGCCGAAGCCCCCGCCATGCTTATGGCAGAAGCCGTGACCGAGCGTGCGAGACTTCCACCGCGCCGAAAGCCCGGCCGTACACTTCGAAGTCATCTACGTAAGAACCGGGCAGCGAGGCGTTCCCGTCAGAGCGAAAACGGAAGCGCACTTGGACGTGCTCGTTTCCGATGTACTTGGACAGGTCCAGGACCATCCGTGTCCATCCGCCCACGGCCGGAATCGCCGGATCCTCGTTCACGCCGCCCATCTGGCTGCAGAGTGGAAGAAAGGTTGATCCGTCAGTAGCGACCTCCATCCAGAGGGGGTCTTTGATGACCTTCTGGCGGCCGTCCTGGACCCAGTTGTACAACCATACGCTCAAGTAGGCGCTGGCCTTTCCGCGCAGATCGAAGGGCGGGGAGAGGAGCCAGGTGTCGGCATTGTTCGCATAGGTCCCCAAAAATCCCGTCCCCCAGCAACGATCACCCGAGTGGGCCCATGCCGGCTTGGAGGATGGCGTGCCCAAAGTCCATGTATCTGCGGTGCCGCCGTGTGTCCATCCGTTCTCACCTGTTTCGAAGTCCTCGAAGAAGATCCTCCGCAGCGGGTTTAGAGCAACCTCTCCGTAAGCGTCCGCCGCATGCTGCATCTCGGATAGAAGGCCGGACACATCGCCCGCCTTGATTTTCGAAAGTGCCTGAGACTGATGGCCGTAGGCAGCCTGGACCTCGGCCTTCTGCTCCTGCGAAAGGTTGAGGCCCCACGTATCCACCTGGCGGTCGAAGATGATCTTGCCGAGGGCGATTGTTTTGTCGGCATCCTCGGTAGCGGCAACGAGCGTCCCCGCGTCGAAGGCGTGGTGGCTTTGCCCCCAGCGAGGGGAACCCACACCCAGCACAGGGTCTGAAGTGTGCCAGTACCCCTCGATGCCGTCGGTGTAGAAGAGTGGGAACTCGTCCTCGGGGTTGCACACCAGGACGACGATCTCCTCCTCCGGGGATACGGGATTCTGGCCGAGCGTTGTCTCCATCCGAACCCAGCCATAGTCCGGAAGGTAGTATTCGATGATCCAGTGCATGTCAAAGGCGCCGCCGTACCAAGTCGGCATGACCATGAGCGTGCGGGCCGGGACACCGTTTGCCCTCATGAGGGCATCACCGGCGTGCGCGGTACCGGTGCACGAGTTGCCCCAATTGAGGGCGTAAAAGGCGTCGAACGCGAAGGGAGCATGATCGAATTTCGCCGGGATCGCGGCGCATGCGGCGGCGACCCGATCGGCTAGGACTACGAGGTCTGTCGTGTCCCCCTTTATCTCCCATGCCTTGCCCTGAACGAAGGGATCGTTTGTCTGCACACAGTCGGAGGACAGCAACCACGGTCTAACTTCGTCTGGGAGTTGGTCAAAGGTCGGGATCGGCTTTGTGGCCGGGCGGTCCGAGTAGTTGTTCTGGCGGACAAGGACCCAACACTCCCAGTGAATCGTGGCCTGGCGGGCGCTCTTCATGCGCGCTGCTACGATCACGTTGGGCGGGCTAAGACGGACGAATCGGTAGTCTACGAGTTGGGCGCTCCTTACAGTCAGCAGGATGGGTACCTGGTCGGCAAAAGCGATTGGGATGTGGAAGTAGGCCTCGTAAGTGTCCGTCGTGGCCTGGTTTTTCACTAGCAGATCACCCTTCAGGCGTCGAAGATAAATTGTGGTCATGCCTTCCGGCGGCTTATCGGGGCAATTGGAGGTCTGGGAAGAGGCCGGGGGCCAGGCGGAATATTCTGGCCAGTTCGCCAAGACGCCGACAGCAATCAAAATGAGCCCCCCTGCCAGTAACGCGAGCCTCCTCCGCACCACTCTCTCGTGACCTGCTTTCATGAGTCCCTCCCCAAACCATGCAATGCACGTCCGCGGCTTGTCACCATCTCATGTTTCTTCGTAAAGCAACTGACATGCCAAGCAGGGTGCATTGGTACCAGGCGCCATTGCACCTCGGCGTGTCATCCCTGTAGGATTCTGTCCACTTTTTCGTACACTTTCCCAACCTTCTCTTGGGAGCACACGGCGCGAGTTGGGACTTCTGGCGTCCAAGCACAAATGCGGGGCGTACGTAGCCAAAAGACGATCCCGGGCAAGCATGGTGACCGCACGCACCATCCGTGATCGCGCTCTGGCGCTCCTACTTGCACCGTTATCGTGGGATTGTTGGTTCGGCGCTATTTGCCAAGGAGGTGCACGGGCACATCCTTGCGGTCAGCGCCCCGAATAGGCGAGTGTATCTTTAGCGGTGGAGTTCTTCCCAGTGGGTGTGGTCGGGGCTTGATCCTCAGGGCTTCGACCGCCGCTTCTCCCAAGGCGTAATATACCGGCTCAGAGGAACTCGATCCTCCGCGGGCCCCTCCCCTTCGGCCTTCAGGGGTGCCCACGGCTCCACCTTCTTGCGGCCCTCGATGGCGTCGAGCTCCCGGTGGGCGAGGTCGCGGATCTCCTGGCGGAGCCCTTCCTCGGCGA
>JAKBES010000299.1 GCA_021833665.1 Acidobacteriota bacterium | reverse complement strand
ATCATGGGTAACGACAAGGTCACAAGAAAAGTTCTGGGCGTCCTGGGAGAAGAGGGCCTTCCCCTTGCCGGAACCTGCTCCAGCACCGTGGACCCGGTCCATGCCGGTGCACTGGAGCGATGGCTGAGTGGAGGGCTTCACGGCCCCCTCGCCTACATGCGGCGGCACGGGGAGGTGCGGGCCGATCCCCGGTGCGTGGAACCGTGGACCGGGGGCCTCTTCGTGGCCGCGCTACCCTACAACACACGGCGCGACCTCTCCGCCCACGCCGTATCCGGGGGCAGGGCCTGGGTCTCCCGCTACGCTTGGGGGCAGGATTATCACGAGGTCCTCAGGGCGCGCATGAGGCCCGCGGCTCGGGTTCTGGAGGACGCGGGCTTTAAGGCGAGAGTCTGTGTGGACACGGTTCCGCTGTTGGAACGCCATTTCGCCTGCAAAGCGGGGCTGGGATTCATCGGGAAAAACGGCCTGCTCATCCATCCGAAGCTCGGCTCGTACCTCTTTTTAGGCGTCATCCTGACGGACATGGCATTGGAGGATTCGGCGCCCATCCCCGACGGGTGCGGTGCCTGCGCCCTGTGCATGAAGGGGTGCCCGGCAGGCGCGTTTTCGGCTCCAAGGGTCCTGGATGCAAGGCGGTGCCTTTCCACCTGGACCATCGAGCACCGCGGCCCCTTTCCGGACGACGTTCCGGCCCTTGAGGGCCACCTCTTTGGCTGCGACCGGTGCCAGGAAGTCTGTCCCTACAACCGGCGGGCTCCGCTGAGCACCGCGGCCGAGTTCGAGGCGCGAGAGGGATGGTTTGCGCCGGATCCCGAATCTCTCGCCGAGATGACGGAAGAGGAGTGGGACGCTTCAACGCGGGGTGGCGCGGTCCGACGTGCCCGCTACGACGGACTCCTCCGCAACGCCCGCCGAATTCTGGACGAGAGAGGTTGAACCGCGACGACGGCCGAAATTTAACGAGCGGGATACGGGTCCAGTTGACCCCAGTTGTTACTTGTCACTTTTCACTACACAAACAGAGAGCTGACGCTGCTCTCCTCGTGGATCCTGCGGATGGCTTCTCCGAGGAGGGGCGCCACGGAGAGGACCTCGATCTTGGGACAGAGCTCCTTCTTGTTGCCGATGGGGATGGTGTCCGTGCAGAGGACCTTCACGATGGGCGAGGCGTTGAGCCTGTCCACCGCGGGGCCCGAGAGGACGGGGTGGGAGCACGCCGCGTAGACGGCCTTGGCGCCCTTCTGGTAGAGGGCCTTCACCGTCTCGCAGAGGGTCCCCGCCGTATCAATGATGTCGTCCACGATGACGCAGGTTCGGCCCGTCACGTCGCCGATGACGTTCATGACTTCGGCCACGTTGGCCACCTCGCGCCGCTTGTCCACGATGGAGAGGGCCGCGTTGAGGCGTTTGGCGTAGGCCCGGGCCCGCTCGACGCCGCCCGCGTCGGGGGAGACCACGGTGAGATCGGGCAGGTTCATCTCGGCCAAGTGGGAGATGAGGACGGGCGCCGCGAAGAGGTGGTCCACGGGCACGCTGAAGAAACCCTGGATCTGGCTGGCGTGCACGTCGACGCAGAGGATCCGGCTGGCCCCCGCCGTTTCCAATAGATCCGCCACGAGGCGGGACGAAATGGGCACGCGGGGTTTGTCCTTCCGGTCCTGGCGGGCGTAGCCGTAGTAGGGGATCACGGCGTTGATGCGGCGGCTGGACGACCGTTTGAGGGCGTCGATGATGAGGAGCAGCTCCATGAGGTTGTCGTTCACGGGCTGGCACGTGGGCTGGATGACGAAGACGTCCTGGCCGCGGACGTTGTCCAGGACCTGGCAGTACTGCTCGCCGTCGGAGAAGTTGTACAGCTTCATCTCTCCGAGACTCGTGCCCAGATAGGCGGCGATCTTTTGGGCCAGATCCAGGTTTCCGCGTCCTGACAGAACGACCTCTTTCCCGTCCATGTGATCCACCTTTCTTCGCGTGACCCTAGAGTTGGCTGGGGAGGAAGGATTCGAACCTTCGATAGCCGGTTCCAAAGACCGGTGCCTTGCCACTTGGCTACTCCCCAGGACATTCCTTGAGGCGAGCCGGCACCCATAGAATACCAACCCTCGCCCGCCACGGCAAGCTCGACGAAAAAGGCCGGCCCGAAGGCCGGCCTCTCGGATACCGCAAAATCGCTTCGCTCAGACCGTGCCGCCTTCGGGAACGGCCTCGGGAGACACCTCGGGAGGCGCTTCCATCGGGACCTCGGGCTCGGGCATGTCGGCCGCTTCCGCCGCCGAGGCGGGTTTGGGGTTCTTGGCCATCTCCGCGTTGTAGGCGGCGATCACGTCGTCTTCCAGCATTTTTCTGGTTTCGCTGTTGAGGGGGTGGGCGATGTCTTTAAAAGTTCCGTCCCGCCGCTTCTTGCTGGGCATGGAAAGGAAGAGGCCCTTGTTGCCCTCGATAACCTTGATGTCGCTCACGATGAAGCAGTGGTCGAAGATGATGGACACGAACGCTTTCAATTTGGGCTCATCCACGGGAAAGATCCGGATGTCGGTGATCTTCATGAGGGGGTCTCCTTTTCCATGCGTGGCAGTGTGCGCTCCCAGTAGTCCCTGCGTGGCAGGGTCTCGGTCAGAACCACGGTGATTCCCCGGTGCACCATCCTCCTGTAGGCGTCCTGAGCCAGGGCCCTGCTCTGAAAGAGACCCACCCAGGACGAGCCCGAACCAGCAAGCACGGCCCGCCTGGCTCCCGCGTCCAGAAGGGCCTGCCTCAGAGCCGCCGCCTCCCCTTCTTTCTCCGTCGCCACCTCCTCGAATCGGTTGAAGAGCAGGCGCTCGTCGAACCTGCCATCCACCGCGCACTGAACGATGGCATAAATGTTATGCGTTACCTCCTGCTGTGTCAACCGATCGTCGATGCGCCGATAGGCCTCCGCCGTCGGCATGCCCGAGGCCGGCTTGACCACGAGGAGCCTGAGGCGGGGCGCGTCGGGGAGCGGGTAGATCTCTTCGCCCCGTCCTACACCCAGGGCCGTGCCTCCCACGAGAAAGAAAGGTACGTCGCTGCCGAGTCGGGCCGCCAAGGGCATGAGGGCAGCGGGGTCCGAGGGGAGGCGCCAGAGACGGGCGAGGGCCATGAGTGCTACGGCCGCGTCAGAACTTCCGCCGCCCAGGCCCGCCTGGGAAGGGATGCGCTTGGTGAGGTGAATCCGCGCTCCCTTGGCACAGCCCGTGGCCTCTCGGAGGGCCAGGGCCGCCTTGACCACGAGATTGCCTTCTCCCGCGGGCAAAGCGGGATCGCTGCACGTGAACTCGAGGCCGGAAGCCGCCGGGTACACGTCCAATAGGTCGCACAGGGCCATGGTCTGCAGGACCGTCCGGATCTCGTGGTACCCATCGGGCCGAACGCCGCGAACGTCGAGAGCCAGATTGAACTTGGCGTGGGCGCGATACCGGAGCTGGGTCACGGCGAGGCCTCCTCTAACAGGGCCCTCGCCGACGCCGCGGTGAAGGTGAGGCCGGGAGGCGGCTGGAAGGCTTCGGCCGGGATCGATCTTCGCTGAAAGGCGTGCCACGATACGTTCAGCCGTGCTCGCCCCGGCCCTTTGCAGCGGGCATCCCCGTACGTCAAGGGGGAATCTTGAGAGGGAAGGAAACGGCACCTGAGCGTTCCAAGGGCGTTGAACCACGTGGCCCGATCCCGGCCCTCCTCGGAGGACCGTACCGCCCTGAGTTCCGGGGGAGCCCCCCCGGCGAATATGAACCAGAGATCGGAGGCGGACCAAGGCATGTCCGCCGAGGCGGCCTGCCACGAGTAGACCAAGCCGCGGCTCACATCCATAAGGCTCGCGTGCCGGGAGTCGAAAAGCAGAAGGAGCCGCGTGGCTCCAGAGGCATCCCGAAGCTCTACCCGGGCTCCCCTCGCCGGGTCTACGGCGCAGCCCCCGGAGGCCGTCATGCCGTGGCCGCCGAAGGTGGCCGTGAGCTGAATGGCCGCGGAGTAGGAAGAGATTGCGGCGGAGGGAACTTCCACATTCATGCGCCGGACGGCGCAGCCCAGGAGGGCCGGAAAAAGCAGCAGAAGGATGAGGCGGCTACCCCCCCCATTCAAACCGCAGGTCCTTGTTGAATTTAGTCATGACGATCTTGAGCGTTTTCGCTTGGCCCGCCAGAAACGTAGCCGTCTCGGAGTGCTTCTCGTTCAGATTCTGCAGGTCCGTCCTGATCTGGAACTCTACGACGTGTGCGCCCGCGGGGGCCTGGAAGGTGCCCGAAAAGGTCTCGTGCCCGAAGATGGAGCCTTTTCTATTAATGAACTGGTGCGCCACCTCTTTCCCGTCCACGCGAATCCAAAACTCGCCCCGCTTGGTGCCGGACGTGAAAGAGTACGCGACCGGGGCGAGAGCTGGGGGCTTCACGATGGGCGGAGCCACGGGCTGTGGGATCGGAGCCGCGGGCGGCTGAGCGGGGGGCTGTGCGGGCGGTTTGGGTCTTGGCCTCGGTTTGGGCGCCGGGAGGGGAACCGGAGGCTCGGCGGCCGCGGGGGCCGTGGCCGAAGCCTGGGGAA
>JAKBES010000298.1 GCA_021833665.1 Acidobacteriota bacterium | reverse complement strand
CGCCGCACCGTCCCCAGCCTCAGCCCCTCGCCCGCCGCCCTCGGGCTTCCCAGCCGCACCACCCGGATCGCCATGGGAACCTCCATTCGTGGAATCGGCTCCCAGAGTCTGGCATCGTCCCAGCCGTCTATCAAGTGGAGCCTGCGGTCATCCGCCGGCGCGGGGAGGATTGGCCCGGCCGCGGTTCACTCGATGGACCGGTCGGCGGGCAGTGGGCGGTCCAAGCGGAATGCCGCCTCGACCGACTGGTTGACGATTCTCAGAAAGGTGGAAGGCCAGTACAGCGCTTGCCCTCGGCTCCCCGTGGAGAGGAGCTTTCTGCCAGCGGCCAGTGCCGTTGCCGCGGTGGCCCGGCTTCCCGGTGTCACCGCGCACAGTGCGCCCTCCTGAACGAGGGCCGGATCGCCCGCCACCGGCAGGATAGAGCCGCGTACGCACTGGGTGATGACGTAGCGCAGACGGTCGGGATTGGACATGGGCGGGGAGGGCAGGATCAGGAGCGCGCCGTACCCCCCGTTCATGATGGAGCGCACCACCTCCTCGATCACGGGCGCCTCGTTGAGCTCTATGCTGCTGGGATCAAAGCCCGCCTCCTTCAGCCTGGCGAGAAGCGGCCGCACCGAGGCGTCGTGCATATCCGAGTAAAGCACCGCCAGTTTCCGGACGGGACGCACCGAGTTGAGGAGCTGGAAGAGCCCCTGCGGCGAGCCCCAGGCGGCAACCCCCACCATGCGATCGTCTTCGATGAAGCCCTCGTTCTCGGGAAAAGGAACGCCCGCATAGATCAGCCAAGCCTTGGGAAGGACCGACCGAGCGCTCCTCGTGGCGAATGCGCCGTAGGTGAACACGAGCCGCGGCTTCAGTTCGCGCAGACGCGCCAGGGAATCCCCGGGATCGAGCGGGACCAAGGGTACCTTGACCACCTGTCCCAACCAGCCCGCCTCCGCCGGGGCCAAGGCCTCGATGGAATCGGCGAAGGAGGTGGCCCCGGAAAGTGCCGGGGGGTAGAAGATGACGGCTGCGGCAGCGCGGGCCTGGTGGGCCGCCATCGCGGTGAGGAACAGCACGGAGAGAAGGATGAGCCGGTTCATCGGGACCTCCTGCCGCTCTCGGCGGCGCCAAGCGCAAGCATCCCGCGGGTCCGTTGCGAGACCGTGTCAAGCTGGCTTCAAGGTGGACACCGGGAGTGCCTCGGGACGGCGCGAGGATCTCCGGGCCGTTCTCGCTGCGCTCGGTCCGGTTTCCTGTCCACTCGGGCGTCAGGAGCTTCCGCGGCGCAGATCCCCAGGCTAGGCTCGGGTCTCTGATTCGAAACGCAGCCGAAAGAGGGGAGCCAAGATCGCACCCCATCCTTAAGGCGGAAGGGGACCCCATGAACGGCCTGAATATAGAAACGCTCGTCGAGCAGAGGAACCCGGATCTCTACCGAAGGATCCCGCGCTTCGCCCACAGGTGGCTCTTCGGCTTCCTGGACCGGGCTTTGCGGCTTCGCGACGTGCGGGCCTTCTGCACCCGTTCCGAGGGCCAGCGCGGCGTGGAGCTGTTGGACGAGGCCCTGGACTTCCTGGACGTCTCCTTCAGCCTGACTCTGCGCCACCGCAGGCGCATTCCCTCCGAGGGGCGCCTGGTCGTCGTGGCCAACCATCCCCTCGGCGGCGTGGACGCCCTGGCTCTCCTGAGGGCTTTACTGGAGGTGCGCCCCGACGTCTGGATTGTGGCGAACGACGTGCTCACGGTGCTCCCGGGCCTCTCGGAGTTCATGCTCCCCGTGGACCTCTTTTCCGGGAGGAAGCAAAAGTCCGGCCTTCTCGCCATCGAGCAGACCCTGGAGAGGGAGGGGGCCGTCGTCTTCTTCCCTGCGGCCGAGGTCGACCGACCTACCTGGCGCGGCGTGCAGGAGGGTCCCTGGCAGAAGGGCCCCGTCCATTTTGCCCGCAAGTGCAGTGCCCCCGTCCTGCCCGTGTGGGTGGGCGGCCGTAACTCCCGCCTCTTCTATGCCGCGTCGCTCCTCAGCCGCCGGCTCTCCATGCTCCTCCTCCCGCGCGAACTCTTCAGCCAGCGCGGCTGCACCATCGTCCTCAAGGTCGGCGACCCGATCCCCGCCTCAGCCTTCGCTCCCGGTGCCCTCGGCGCCAAGGTCCTCACCGGCCTCCTCCGCCGCCATGTACAGAAAATCGGGCAGGGAAAGCGTGGCCTCTTCCGCACCGAGACCTGCATCGTCCATCCCGTGGAGCGCAGGGCGCTCCTCGCCGAGCTGGCGGCGGCCGAGCTCCTCGGAACCACGGACGACGGCAAACGAATCCTGCTGGCCGGCGGCGAATCGAGGGCCGTCTTGCGGGAGATCGGCCGCCTGCGCGAGCTGACCTTCCGGCGCGTGGGCGAGGGGACGGGCCAGCGGCTCGACCTGGACGACTTCGACCCGCACTACCGGCACATTGTCCTCTGGGACGAGCGCGAGCTCGAGGTCGCCGGGGCCTACCGGCTGGCTCCCTGCGCCGAGGTGATGGCCGAGAGGGGACTGGCGGGCCTCTACGCCGCCTCTCTGTTCGCCCTCTCGCCCGCCGTCCAGGCTCTCCTGCCCTCAGCCATCGAGCTGGGGCGCAGCTTCGTCCAGCCCCGCTACTGGAACAGTCGTGCCCTCGACAGCCTCTGGCAGGGCATCGGCGCCTACCTCGCCGCCCACCCCGAGATCCGCACCCTGTTCGGCTGCGTGAGCATCAGCAACAGCTACCCAGAGCCCGCCAAGGACCTGATCGTCCGCTTCTACCGGACATGGTTCGGCGCCGAAGAGGGTGCCGTCGTCTCGCCGCACCCCTACGTCATGACGAAGGCCCGGGAGCAGTGGGCCGCGGCGCTCCTGCCGGGCCGGAACTACCGCGCCGAGCTGCGCGTCCTGAAAGAGACGCTGCGGGAGCACGGCTGCGCCGTTCCCACCCTTTACAAACAGTACGCCGAGCTCTGCACCTGGGGAGGCGTGAAATTTCTGGGCTTCGGTGTGGACCCCAACTTCGGCCACTGCGTGGACGGGTTCCTCGTCGTGGACGTGGCGGCGATCACCCCCGAGAAGCGCGCGCGCTACATCGAGGCCGCCCGCCTCGCCTCCGAGCGCCGGGGGCTCCAGGCCTCTTGACGGGGAGCCGGAGGAGGGTGCGGTCCGTCGGCTCCCGGAAGGTCGTCTCCGCGGTGCCGCCCGCTGGTCCGAGCGCCCGGCGTGGCACTCCGCTCTGAAAAGGGAGATGGCATGAAAGGGCTGGGTCTTCCCGAGAGAGGCGCGCGCTTCCTGTTGATGCGCCGGACGCTGCTTCGGCAGGTGGACCTCTTCCTCGTCCTGTGGAGCGCGGCATTCCTGGCGCTGGCCGCGTACGGCAGTGGAAGGGCCGGCATTCGGGGGGAGTTCATGGACGCGCTGCTGGAGCGGCCCGTCTTCGCCCTGATTCTTTTCGCGGTGGGGGCGGTCGTGGCCTTGACGCTACGGCTCTGGTTGCGGTGGAGGGACTTCGTACTCGTGACCGACTACCGCAGCTACTTCTTCGCGGCGGCCGGCACGCAGATCGTCCTCTGTCGCCGAGTGAAGCTGCGAAGCTTCCGCGAGGACCTCGACGGCATCCTGCTGGACTCCGAGGAGGGACAGGCCCGCGTCGCCGGTCCGGCGGAGCTCCTCGTCACGATCCACAACATCCTCATGGTCTGGCAGAACCTCGAAGGCCGACCCGCCGATCCCGCCCACACCCCTCCGTGGACCCTGAACCGCCGCTGAAAGCGGCGTCCCGATATCGCCTCTTCAACGATCCCGCCGCAATTTCGGCCCCTCGGCGTACCGTACCAGCTCCAAGAGACAAGGATTCACCGCGGACGCGCAGAGGGCGCGGAGAGTGACGAGGTTAGGAAGCGAGAAGGGCTGGGGCTTGTGGGACCGAGATGAGGGGATGAGGTGATGAGGAGATGAGGGCGCGGGGGAGGCCTTCGAAGGCGGGAAGGCCGCCGCTCTCGTCAGCCCGCGCCGGTCGCTGTCATCCTGAGGGCCGCTTCGAAGCCCTTCCCCCGAAGGATCTCGACCATCGAGGGTGCGGGGCCGTCGTCCGAGATCCTTCAGGGGAGAAGCCTCGAAGGAGCCTTCAGGATGACGTAGACGCTATGGGGTGCGGGGCGAGAGGGTTCACCACGGAGAGCACGGGGAGCACGGAGGAAATAGGGCGAGGAGACGAGGGGGCACTTGGGCGATTAAGCGATGAGGCGATTGGGTGATGAAGAGATGAGGGGATGAAGAGATGAGGAAATGAGGAAATGAGGAAATGAGGAGATGAGGGCGCGGGGTGGCCTTCGAAGGCGGCTCGTTGAACGGCTCCCTTCTTCGCCCCTTTGCCCCCTTACCCGTGTAGGAGCGCTCTCCAGAGCGCGATGCTTCGACCAGGGAGGGCCGTGCTAGGCCACAAGGGTATGTCGCCTGACACGCCGCCATGCGAGGTCTGGACGCGCCAACCGTCCTGTGCTACAAGGGCTTTGGGGATGGCGGGGGTTTCTGTGAAAACGTGTTATGCGACGCCAGCCCGTCGTACTTGCCGTC
>JAKBES010000297.1 GCA_021833665.1 Acidobacteriota bacterium | reverse complement strand
GTTGAGGCGCCCTTCGCCACCACCAGGGTGCTACTCTTGACCACGCTTGCAGGCGCCGGTATGTCGTTGATGTAGACCGTGCAGCCCTTCTGGAAAAAGTTTCCGAAGACTTGCAGGCGGAAAGGATTGCCAAGAGCAACAACGCGTCCATCCACGGTGGGGTTGGAGATCGTAATCACGACGGCCGTCTCGGTGGCATTGGACCGGCCGAGGGAGTCGTAGGCTATGGCCGTCAACGAATAAGAGCCGTTTAAGCCCCGCGTATCCCACGTAAGGGTGTAGGGGGCCGTCGTGGCGAATCCCAGGAGGACCCCGTTCGCGTAATATTCGACCCTCGTCACCCTCACCCCGGTCTCCACCACCACGGTCGAATTCAAAGTTACCTCGGCGTGCTGAACGGATCCGTTGGCCGGAGAGGTGATCCGAATCCACGGAGCCGTGTGCACGGTGATGGTGAGCGTCTTGGTGACCGTCTCCTCGCAGCTGTCCGTCACGGTCACGGTAACCGTGTAGGTCCCTACCGTGGGATAGGCGTGCTGGGGGCACAAGACATTCGTGGCCGTCATCCCGTCCCCAAAATCCCATGCATAGGTGTAAGGTGCCAGGCCGTTAGACGCCGTGACGCAGAAGTTGACCACCAACACCGGAATACCATCCGTTATGTTTGAAGCCGTGGTGAGGTTCACCGTGAGGGGCAACAAGGCGTTGATGGTGATGGGCGTGGAGGTACCGGTTGCTCCAACGGAGTCGGTCACCGAGAGGACGACCGTATAGGGTTTGGCCGTTGTGTAGGCATGGCAGGGGTTCTGCTCGTGGCTTACGGGGGAACCGTCCCCGAAGGTCCAGGTATAGGTGTAGGGAGGCGTGCCGTTGGAAGCGCCACCCGTGAAACAAACATTCAGGGGAACGAGGCCGCAGGTGGACGATGCTTCGGCGGTAACGGGAATCTGCACCACCACGTTCAGAGGGAGGCTCGTGACCGTGGATTGATCCACCGTATCGGTAACAGTGAGCTTCGCGGCGAACGTCCCGGCCTTGGCGTAGGTGTGTGCCGCGGTGACGCAATCCACGACGGGCGACTTGGTGCACAGCGGGGCCGCAGCCACCAGGGCCGTGCCATCGCCATAGTCGATCACGTAGGTCAGCGCATCGCCTGCCGTCGTTCCCGTGGCGGAGACGGTGAAGGTCATGGGAGTGCCCGCGATGACGGGCGGGGGCGTCACGGCGAACTTTTGAATGGTTGTCGCCTCGGGCACGGTCCCCTCGGGAACGGAGACCAAATTCACATAGGCTGACGTTCCGGGAGCCACCTCGGCGCTGCCGTCGGGGCTCAGAAAGCTCACGACGGCAAGGAGGGATTGGTCCTTCACGAGAGGCAGGCTTGGATCCACGGGCAGGGCGTAATAGCCGCTCTCGAGCGCATCGCCGGACCACTCGAACAAGAGCGCTCCCGGCTGATCCTTGCTCTCGTCCGCATAAATCCTGACGGTGTAGCGCACCGGCTGTTCCGGCGTTCGAAATTCGACGCCCACTACGCGCTCCAGGTCGGGCGCCACATATCTGGACGTCACGTCTCCGGCGGGCGCCGCGGCGGCGGGGCTCAAGCTGAGCGCCGCCACACCGATCACCACGCACATCAAGCCTAGCAGACGCTTGCAATCGAGGGCCCAAGACACCCCGGCACGTTTGTGGGTCGCTGACATGCCTCCCTCCTTCTTGTGAGACACCCGCGCGCGAACGCTCGCCCCCCGGGCTGCTAATTGACTTAAAAATCCGGACGTTGGCCGAGAATCCCTAACCACATTCACCAAGTTACATCCCCCTGCGGCGTGTGTCAAGAGCCATCAGGGACTTAGCCAACCTTCACGCCGCAGGGATCCGAGGGCAGATCCTGCTCACTCATTTTTTCAAAGTGGGTGAGCTGGGCGGCACGGAAAGGCACGCGCCGCCGGCAAGCGGGCCGCGGAGCAAAGCGTTACGGCGGTGAAACGTACTGAAACGCGAGGAGCAATTGTCTGCGATTCTGATACACTCCGATCGCAGCACCCGAGAAGGAGGATCGAACGTGCTCGAGTGGTGGGATTCGTGGACGAGCCCGCCGTGGCAGGACCTGGCCAGGGAGGAGCTTCTTCTCCAGGCCTCCGCGCAAGGCCGCATCGGGCTCTTTACGTATGCATGGGCCCGGCCCGCCCTCGTCCTGGGGTACGGTCAGGACCCCGCCGCCGGCATCGACCTTGAGGCGTGCGCCTTGCTGGATATCCCCGTGCTGAGGCGCCTGACGGGCGGAACCGGAGTTTTATACGCGAAGGATCTGGCTCTGGCCCTTGCCGTCCCGTCGGACCACCCGTGGAGCCGGTCCATCCCCGCCCTTTACGACGCCTTCACGAGCGCGGTGCAGAAGGCCCTCGCCTCAGCGAGCGTGGACGCCAGGCGGCCGGCTGTCGCCAGCGGCGGCCGAAGGCCCCGCTCCCCCATCTGCTTCGAATCGGACAGCGGCGAGACCCTCCTGATCGGCGGGAGGAAGGCCTTCGGATGCGCCCAGGTGCGCCGGAAGGGAGCGGCCCTCGTGCACGGGGCTCTCCTGCTTGGCGTGGACGCCGGCCTCCAGGCGCGGGTCTATGCCGTGCCCCGGACGCGCATCGAGCAAGCCCTGGGGGCCGTGCCCGAAGAGCCCGGACGATCGGCGCACGACTGGGCCGCCCTGGCCGCACGGGCCGTTGCAGACGCCCTGGGCGAAGGCCTCCCGTCCGCGCGGCCCGCTCCCCCTCTGCCGCCCGAATGGAATGAGCGGGGCCGCGACCCCAAATGGGTCATTTCCGGCACGGCGATTGCTTAGCGATAGTAAGGACTTTGCGCGTTGAAACGCCCTGCGCCCCACAGGAGACCCGATGCCGAGAACACCCATTCACGAGGCGACGACCTTGCGCCTGGAGATCCTGGACAAGGATGGACACGCCGACGAGGCGCTCATGCCGGATCTGTCCGCCAACCAGCTCCAGGAGCTCTACCGCTCCATGGTTCGCATGCGCAAATTCGACGAGAAGGCCCTCAACCTTCAGCGGCAGGGGCGCATCGGAACCTACGGGTCCACCCGCGGGCAGGAAGCGGCCCAGGCGGGCCTGGCCATGGCCATGGAGCCCCAGGACTGGGCCATTCCCTCCTTCCGTGAGCAGGGCCTCATGATGGCTCGCGGCATCCCGCCCCACCTCATCTACGCCTTCTGGAAGGGCGATGAGAGGGGCAGCCTGTTTCCCGAAGGGACGCGGTGCCTCCCCACGGCCATTCCCGTGGCGAGCCAGCTCCTCCACGCGGTGGGAATCGGCCTGGCGCTCAAGCTGCGCGACGAGAAGGCCGCCGCCGTCGGTTTCGCCGGAGACGGCGCGTCCTCGGAGGGAGATTTCCACGAGGCCCTGAACTTCGCGGGAGTCTTCAAAGCCCGGACGGTTTTCTTCATCCAGAACAACGGCTGGGCCATCTCGGTGCCCTTCCGGCGCCAGACCGCCGCCGCTTCCATCGCCCAGAGGGCCCCCGGATACGGCATCGAGGGCCTCCAGGTGGACGGCAACGACGTCCTGGCCGTCTACGCCGCGTCCAAGGAGGCCCTCGAACGAGCCAGGCGCGGGGACGGGCCTACCCTCTTGGAAGCCGTGACCTACCGGATGGAAAGCCACACCACCGCCGATGACGCCACCCGCTACAGGCCGAAGGAAGAGACCGCCTACTGGCTGGAGCGGGACCCCGTGGACCGCATGAACAAATTCCTGTCGCGGAAGAAGCTTTGGAACGACAAGAAGGAGCAAGCGCTCATGGAGACGTGCGCCGCCGAAGTGGAAGCCGAAGTGGCGGCCCTCGACGCCATGCCCGCCCCGGACCCGACGGACATCATGAGCCACATGTTCCATGAACTGCCCTGGAACCTTCGGGAACAGCGCGACGCCCTCGTCCAGGAGCTGCAAGGACGCGAGGTGAGCCGATGACCGGCCCGGCCGTACAGAAGAACCTGCGCTCCGTCCCCGAGGCCGCCGAGCGCCTGACCCTGGTCCAGGCCGTCAACCAAGCTCTCCGGATCGAAATGGAACGGGATCCGAGGGTCCTCATCCTCGGCGAGGACGTGGGGCAGGACGGCGGCGTGTTCCGGGTCACCGAGGGGCTCTTGGACGCCTTCGGCCCCGGCCGGGTCATGGATACCCCCCTAGCCGAGAGCGGCATCGTCGGCACGGCCATCGGGCTGGCCCTGGCCGGCTTCAGGCCCATCGCGGAGATCCAGTTCATGGGCTTCATGTACCCGGCCGTGAACCAGATTTTCGCCCACGCCGCCCGCTACCGGAACCGCTCACGCGGGCGCTACCCGGTGCCCATGGTGATCCGCATGCCCTACGGCGGCGGCATTCATCCTCCCGAGCACCACTCCGAATCGTACGAGGCCATGCTGGTCAACACGCCGGGCCTGAAAGTGGTGGTCCCCTCCAACCCCTACGACGCCAAGGGCCTCCTCCTGTCGGCCATCCGCGACGAGGACCCCGTGATCTTTCTGGAGCCCAAGCGGATCTACCGCGCCTTCCGCGAAGAGGTGCCGCGGGAGTCCTACACGGTGCCCCTGGGCCAGGCCAAG
>JAKBES010000296.1 GCA_021833665.1 Acidobacteriota bacterium | reverse complement strand
ACTTCACCTTCGCCAGGGGCGGATACATCATCAGGATCAGGCCCGCGGCCAGGGGCACGCTGGTGGTGCCCACGTTCCAGGCGTTGATGGCCCGGTTGAAGCCGGGGACGGCCCAGCCCAGCAGGACCCCCAGGCCCATGGCCAGGAAGATCCAAAGAGTCAGGTAGCGGTCGAGGAACGAGAGGCGTTTCGAGGCGGGCATGGGGACTCCGTGGGTTACAGGCAGTGGGGATCCCGGCATCCGCCGCCGCAGCAGTCCTGCCAGAGGTACTCGGTGAGGGCCTTGATCTGATCGAAGCGGGCCGCGTAGCGGATGGTGGTTCCTTCCCGCGAAGCCTTGAGCAACCCAGCCTCCGAAAGCTCTGCCAGGTGATGGCTGAGGGTGGAGGCGGGCATGCCGAGGAGGCTCTGGATCTGCCCCGCAGAGGTCCCTTCAATCGGGCCCTGCACCACGGCCCGGAGGATCGACAGGCGGCCCGTATGAGCCAGGGCCTTCAATTGCCGGGTAATCTTTTCGAGGGAAGGGGAGGTGGGCGGGTTATCCATGTCTTGTATTCTTAATTTCCAGAATTATAAAAACAAATAAAAAAACGGCTGTTTGTGTTACGTTTCTGGAACACGTCTGACCTGCCCTTCGACACCCATACTCAGCATTAACGAAGATGAAAACAGGGTTCTGGTGCCCTTTTGGCCGTCATTGGATGCACATCCAGAATCGGTCTAAATATAATAAATAGAATACATAGTCCAATTGACATGTGTTAACCGAATGTGCGACTGGCGGTACAACTTGAGCTCCTCCGCAATAGCCCTTCCGGAGGGCAATTCTGGTGGCTCCTGAGTTCATGTAAGGGGAGGGCGACGGCACGCTTCGGGTGCTGATGTGCCAATTGGCAAGAGACCACCCGCCAGGCAATCTCCCCAACTCATCTGTGCCCTCCACCTCGGCGCTGCAAGGTGGGAACTGCACGGTGTGCAGCCCAATCAAATGGCCAGGGAAGGGCGTTGTGCAACCTTTCGCAAAGGCACCAAAAAGGCTGCCCGGTGCATCATGCGGGATACCCTTCGTGTTCTCCTGCCATGGCGTTCGTGGGATGAGCCAGGAATGCGAGTTCGGGCGTACCTAATCGTTATGTTCGCCAGGTTTCCGAAGAAATCCTCCCTGAAGCCACATGCTGGCTTCACCTGCCATGACCACAGGCACACCATCACGGGTGCCATGGGAACTCCTAATTGAATTGAGGTGCTTGTTGTCATTTTTGCGAATAAAATATGAAATAAATAGAGAATTAAGATTCATAAGCTTTTGTTGTTAACAATATCATCCTCATGGTCATAAGAAATAGTAAATCCTTCCATATTCGTTTTGACTTCAACTCCAATCACTTCCAGGTTCAACTTGAAGGTGCACGATCGTGCATTATGCCATCACCTAACAAATCAAATGCAACAGGAGCTGGCCACAACAAGGTGCCCAATGGACTAATCCACACGATTCCAAACCCCATCCGATCCACTTCGGCCATGCCGCTTTCAGCCTAGATTTCAAACAAGACACGGTAGGGTAAGCAGGTCGTACCGAGGTTTGTCTGCTGAAGAACTGACAGTCGTTAACATCGAGTTAAAATATCAGTTAGCACCAAGCTGCCGCAGGACCCAAGGCACGATCGAAATTCCGTAAATCATTGAAAAAAGGGATGCGGGGGTGGCGGGAATTAACACCTGAACCGGGCTCCAGTTAACACCAGTGATATTCCCGTCAGGGCATGTGACGTTATAAAAATTCGACAATAATGATAGAAAAGCCAATAGAATTGAGATTCAGTATTGGCAAAACATCATTTATTTAAGCAATAAAATCTTTGATCAGATTTAAGAACACATGATCTGAAATTAGCACCAAAATTAACACCGAAAAATCGAGGCCTCGGAACAAAAAAGCGGTGCCATACCCCCGGGGGTTGGTATTTCGATGTTTTTGGTGGGTACGATCCCGCCGCGGGATTCAGGCCGGGAATTTGGCCCCCTTTTTTGGGCCGGAATTCCGCCAGGTGGGCTCATTGACGGTCGATCTCACGGTGTCGTGGACAGGTCCCTTTGCGGTGGGCGAATCACATGGGCGCCTCCGCCGGGGGTCCATCGCTTGCTCCGCCGAGCGCCAGGGAAAGCGCCCCGTCGGTGTGGCGGGGATCCTCGAAATGCCGCTTGCGTAGAAGGGTGGAAGGACGTCGGTGATGGGGGCCCTGACTGCCTTCCAATATGTAATAGGCCTACCAAACGAACCGCATGTTCGGTGCGAGAGGACGGACCGAGGGCGTTACGAGGAGCCCCCCATCTTTTCCTCCGTTCTGCCTGGTGCGGGAGGAGAGGGGTGCCCATTGGAGGCGTGACTTCGTGGCTCATGGGTGGTCCAGATTTCGCTTCGTCTGCTTTCCACCTTGAGGCCGCTTCTGGAGGGAGTCGGACCCGCGGTCGGCGATCCGTGGGTGGCCTGGAATGGCCTCTCTGACGCGCCCGTCACCCGGGTGTTCGTGGGTACCGGTGCCGGAACCCACGAGCAGGAATGCTCCATCCACGGAGCCCAGAACCAGGGCCGTTTTCAGGGGGCGTACGGAGCCAATCCGGGAGTCCAGCCTGAACGCCGCCATGCATCGCCAGTGAGATCGAAACGGTTCGGGAAGGGGTCGGAGGGGCCGCATCCTTCTGGGGAATGTATGTAAGCCCTTGGACGAGCCTTGGACGAGGGTTGGCGGCCAAAGTCGAGGGCTCAGGGGGTGTTCCGCTGCACCCAAGCCGGCTACGAATACGGTGTCCGGTCCTCCGCCTGAACCCCCTGGAGGGGTACCCCACGTGCCGGACGCGGAACGCTTTGGTCCGTTCCCCCAAAGGGCAGGGCCCAAGCGGGGCAGCACCAAGGTCCCACCTCGGGTTCTGACCATTGCGATTGGAGGAACCAGCCCGCCTTTGGGGCCAAGCTGGCGTCCGCTTCTGAATCGAACCAGGGGTCGCCGGTTGGCAGCACCTCGCCCGAAGGCTTTCGCGGGACCTCGATGGGCACGGAGAACCAGTAGGTGAAGCCATGGAGGCGCCCCGCTACCCCAAAGCCAGCCATGAATGGTTGTGTCGGGCCGTCCGCCTGAACCCCCTCCAACTGGCGCCCCTGATGCCAGACGCGAAAAGGCCTGGCCCGTCCCACGCAAAGGCCAGGACCCAAGCCCCTGCACCAAGGCCGCAGCTCGGGTCCAGACGACTCCCACAGAGTGGATCACCCCGACTATCGGGCCAGGCTGAACCAGTGATCTCCCATCTGCCAAAGGGCGAAAGCCATCTGGTCCGCGAGCAGGGCCTGGCGCTGGGAGGCGGCGACGCCGATGGCGCCGTGGCCTGTGTTGTAGTCGACGCGGAAAAGGACGGGGCGATGGCTGGAGGTGGCGGCCTGGAGTCGGGCGGCCATCTTGGCGGAGTGCCATGGGGAGACCAGGGGGTCGTTGGCGCCGGCGCAGAGGAGGACGGCGGGGTAGCGGACGCCTTCGCGGACGTGGATGTAGGGGCTCATGGCGTAGAGACCCCGGAACCCGTCCCGGGTCTTGATGGACCCGAACTCCACCGTGTTCGGGGGCCCGTTGGGTTCGGTCTCGAACCGCATCATGTCGGCCATGCCGGAGTCGTCGATGACGACGCCGAACAGGTCGGGCCGCACCTCCATGGCCCTGCCCACGGTGATGCCGCCGGCGCTGCCGCCCATGGCGGCCAGCCGGGCGGGCGAGGTGTAGCCGGTGTCCACGAGGTGCTGGCCGCAGGCGATGAAGTCGAAGACGGTGTTCAGCTTCGCCAGCTTCTGGCCCTCGGCGTGCCAGGCGGCGCCCAGCTCGCCGCCGCCGCGGACGTGCGCGATGGCCAGGACGCCCCCGCGTTCCACCCAGGGGAGGTAGTCGGCCATGAAGGTCGGCTCGATGGCGGCCCCGTAGCTCCCGTACCCGATCAGGATCGTGGGGCGGCGTCCGTCGCGCGGCGCGCCGGTCGGGCTGACGATGGAGAGGGGGACGAGGGTGCCGTCGAAGCTCACCACCGAGGTCTCCTCGACGGTGAACCGGGACAGATCGATTTTCGGTTTGGGCGTTAGGGCGCAGGGAGCCATCCCGCCGGAGACCGGGTCGTAGGCGTAGTAGGTCGGGGGGGTGACCCAGTTCTGCATGGCGACGACTGCGCCGGGGAAGCGGGGGTCAGCGGCCACGACGGAAGCGCTCCCCGTAAGGGGGAAGGGCAGGCGGGACGCCTTGAGGGTGTCGAAGGGGATCCTGAGAATCCCAGAGACCGCGCCGGCCCGCTCGCGGAGGTAGAGGGCGTCAGAGGACGCGTCGAGGGCGTTGTAGGACGCGTTCCCGGTCCCGAGGATGCCGTCGCCCTCGGGGAGGACGACCTTGGCCTTGGACAGGTCGGGGTCAGCCAGCGGGATGGAGACCAGCCTGCCCTTGGGGGCGCCGGCGACGGACAGGAGGTAGAGGGTGTCGCCGTGGGGGACTGCGGCGACAACACCGTCGGCGACGGTGGCGACGCGGTGCCAGGAGGCCATGCCGGCCCCCGCGGAGTCGGCCGGGGCGACGTAGACGGCGGTTG
>JAKBES010000295.1 GCA_021833665.1 Acidobacteriota bacterium | reverse complement strand
TTCCGATCTCCTAGAGGTCCATACCCGCCTTGGAGCGGGGCTGCTCGAGAGCGTTTATGAGGAGTGCTTGTGCCATGAATTGGCGCTTCGTGGTTTAGGCTTCCGCCGGCAGGTAAGCTTGCCCATAGAGTACAAGGGCACTCGATTGGATCTCTTCCTGCCGGGCTCTCTCATCGTTGAAATTAAGTCTGTTGAGCGCCTTCTTCCTCTGCACCAAGCGCAGCTCATCACGTACCTGAAATTAACCGGAACTCCCATTGGATTGCTAATTAATTTCAATGTCGTCCATCTCAAACAAGGTATTCGGCGACTGCATTTTTTAGAGGGAGAGATGACCCTAGCGATTCCCTGTTTCCTCCCGTCCTCCGTTCCGCCCTGTGAGAAAGACATCTGGAGTATCCGATGAAGGTCTTCAAGTACGGCGATGACATCAACACGGACCTCCTTTTCCCGGGGCGGTACACGTACACGTGCGCCAAGGCGGAGGAGATCCTTCCGCACCTCCTGGAGGACTTGGACAAGGACTTCGCGGGCACGGTCCAACCGGGAGACGTGATCCTCGCGGGCAAGAACTTCGGGTGCGGCTCAAGCCGCGAGCAGCCTGCCCTGGGGCTCAAGGCCGCGGGCATTCAAGCGGTGGTGGCCAAGTCCTTCGCGCGCATCTTCTTCCGGGCCGCCACGAACCAGGGGCTTCTCCTCGTGGAGTGCCCCGCCGCGGTGGAGGCATACCGGCCGGGCGGCGGTGTCTCCCTCGACCTGGCCAAAGGCGAGATCACCGTGGGGAACGCGGCCTTCACGTTCCCGGCGCTCCCTCCCGAGATGCTCGCCATCCGCGAGGCCGGCGGGTTGCTCCCCTACGCCCGGAAGAGATTGAAAGAACAAGGGCAAAGATGAACCGCCGAGACGCCAAGCGCGCGAGGGGTAGTGCTCAGACAAATACGTTCCTTCTTGGCGCCCTTTGCGCCTTTGCGGTTCAATGGTTTGAGGGGGGTTGACATGGCACAACCAGGGGAAGCAGGTCGCCGCGGCGATAAAGTGAGGTCGGACTGCTGGGTGCAGGTGGAGCCCAAGGCCCGCGGCGGGATAAAGCTTTCGGTCACGACCATGGTCGAGGCCATGTACGGCGAGGCGGTCCGCGCCACGTGCGCCCGAACCCTGCATGCCCTCGGCGTAAAGCATGCGGCCGTCACGGTGGAGGATCACGGCGCCCTGGACTTCGTCCTCTCGGCCCGGGTGGAGGCGGCCGTCAAGCGGGCGGGCCTCGGCGCGGACCTGGCTCACCTTCCCGAGCCGGGGCCGGGATATGCGTCCCCGCCGGTGCGGGACCGATTTCGGCGCTCGCGCCTCTACCTTCCCGGCAACGAGCCCAAGTTTTTCCTCAACGCGGCCCTCCACGAACCCGACGGCGTCATCCTCGACCTTGAGGATTCGGTGGCCCCCTCCGAGAAAGACGCGGCCCGTCTCGCCGTGCGCAACGCCCTGCGGTGCGTGGACTTCGGCGGCGCGGAACGCATGGTGCGCATCAACCAGGGGGAGCGCGGCATCGAGGACCTGGACGCGGTGGTGCCCCAGAACGTTCACGTGATCCTCATCCCCAAGGTGGAGACGGCAGAGCACGTGCGCGCCGTGGACGCACGCGCCAAGAAGCTCGCCGCCGCCGCGGGGTTGAAGCGGCCGCCTTTCCTCATGCCCATTATCGAAAGCGCCATGGGGTGTTTCGAGGCGCCCTATATCGCCTCGGCCAGCCCCAACGTGGTGGCCCTGACCATCGGCCTGGAGGACTACACGGCGGACATCGGGGCCCAGCGGACGCTCGAAGGCAAGGAGTCCTTCTGGGCCCGGTCGGTCGTGGTCAACGCGGCCAGGGCGGCGGGAGTCACGCCCATCGATACGGTCTTCTCCGACGTGGCCGACATGGAGGGCCTGCGCGCCGCTTGCCTGGAGGCCAAAGGCCTGGGGTTCGAAGGCAAGGGGTGCATCCATCCCAGACAGGTTCCCGTGGTCCACGCGGCCTTCGCACCCTCCGCGGAGGAAATCGAAAAGGGCCGGCGCGTTGTTCTAGCTTTCGAGGAAGCCGAGAAGAAGAGGCTCGGCGTCGTGAGCCTCGGCTCAAAAATGATCGACCCGCCCGTCGTCAAGCGCGCCCTCCGCACCGTCAAGATGGCTGAGGCCCTCGGGCTCCTCTCCAGGGGCTGGCGGAAAGAACAGCAATGATCTACAGGGAGGAGGGGAGGACAGAAAGATGAAGCTGGACAAGGGAAGGTCTTTCCTCCCGCCCCTCCCATCCTCCCTGTGAGGTGCTTTATCTTTAATGGCCGAGGCCCTCGGGCTCCTCTCCAGGGGCTGGCGGAAAGAACAGCAATGATCTACAGGGAGGAGGGGAGGACAGAAAGATGAAGCTGGTCAAGGGAAGGTCTTTCCTCCCGCCCCTCCCATCCTCCCTGTGAGGTGCTTTATCTTTAATGGCCGAGGCCCTCGGGCTCCTCTCCAAGGGCTGGCGGAAGGAAAGGCAATGATCTACAGGGAGGAGGGGAGGACAGAAAGATGAATCTGGACAAAAGAAAGTTCTGTCCTCCCGTCCTCCCTGTGAAGTGCTTTCATCTTTAGGGGTTCTCTCATGGCAGGGAAGAAAGTGGATCTGAAGAAGAACGCGCTGGGGCGCCTGGTGCCGTCAGTGGTGAACGGAAGGAAACAGGTGCCCTACAAGGGCGTAGATGCTTGCGTGGCGAAGGGGCGCCAGGCGGCGCCCCCCATTTCGAGCGCGGCGAGCTACCCGGGGAACGGCGACAAGCGGACGAAGTCGCTCACCGAGGCGCTGGAAGCCTGCGGTCTCGCGGACGGGATGACGCTCTCCACGCACCACCACTTCAGAAACGGCGACCTGGTGGGCAACCTGCTCCTGGACACGGCCGCGAAGATGGGGAAGAGGGACCTGATGTGGTTCCCCTCGGCTTCCTTCCCATGTCACGAGCCCGTGATCCGGCACATGGAGAAGGGCGTCGTCCACCACATCGAAGGCTCCATGAACGGGCCGCTCGGTGACTACTGCACGGACGGCAAGATGCGCGGCCTGGGCGTCCTCCGCTCCCACGGCGGGCGGTGGCAGGCCATCCAGGACGGCGAGGTGCACGTGGACATCGCCGTCATCGCCGCCCCCTGCGCCGATGCCTTCGGCAACGCCAACGGGGTGAACGGACCCGCGGCGTGCGGCTCTCTCAATTTCGCCCTGGCCGATTCCCTTTACGCGGACAAGGTTATCGTGGTCACGGACCACCTCGTCCCCTTCCCCGCCGTCCCCTGGCAGATTCAGGGCAACCACGTGGACGCGGTGGTGGTGGTGGACACCGTGGGCGACCCGAGCAAGATCGTCTCGGGCACCACGGAGATCACCAAGAGCCCGGACCGCCTGCTTCTGGCTGAACTCGTGGCGAGCTTCGTGCGCGACGCGGGCATTCTGCGGGACGGCTTCTCCTTCCAGGCGGGCGCCGGGGGCACGGCGCTGGCCTTCGCCATCTATCTCAAGGAGATGATGAAGCGGGCGGGGGTGAAGGCTCGGTTCATCCGCGGAGGCTCCACCAAATACCTCGTGGAGATGCTGAACGAGGGGCTGACGGACTACATTTTGGATGGACAGACCTTCGACCTGGACGGCGTGGCGAGCATGCGCGACAACCCCCGCCACGTGGCCACGAGCCCCTTCACAAGCTACAACTACCACGGCAAGGGCTTCTTCGGATCCATGGTGGACGCGGTAGTGCTGGGCGCCACCGAGGTGGATGTCAACTTCAACGCCAACGTGGTGACCCACTCGGACGGGCGGCTCCTGCACGGCATCGGCGGCTGGCAGAACTGCCTCTTTGCCGGCTGCACCATCCTCGCCGTGCCCGCCGTGCGCGACCGCATCCCCGTCATCGTGGACGAGGTCACGACCCTCACGGGGCCCGGCGAACTCATCGACGTGATCGTCACCGAGCGCGGCATCGCCATCAATCCGAGGCGGCACGACCTTCTGGACGCGGTGAAGGGCAAGCACCTTCCCGTACGCGACATTCGCGACATCCAGCGGGAGGTCTACCAGATGTGCGGCGGCGCTCCCAAGCCGCCCCAGCGCGGCAACGAGGTGGTCGCCGCCGTGAAATGGGTGGACGGCACGGTCATCGATTCGGTCTGGACGGTGGCGAAGTAGCGCGGTAGAAACCAGGGCCCACCTTCTCACCGGAGGAGCCATGAACGAATTCCCCAAGGTGCCCGAAACGCCTTCGCCACCGCCAGAGCCTCTCTCCGGCCTGACCAGTGCGGAGGCCGCAAGGCGCCTCGCCCAGTACGGCCCCAACGCCGTGGCCGAGGAGAAGCCCCATCCTCTCCTGGCCTTCCTGGGGAAATTTTGGGCTCCCGTACCGTGGATGCTGGAGGCCACGGTGGCGTTGGAACTGGTCCTGGGCAAGGTCCCCGAGGCGGTTATCATCGGAGTGCTGCTCCTGTTCAACGCCCTCCTGGGCCTCGTCCAAGAGCGCCGGGCTCAAAGCGCGCTGGCGGTGCTGCGCCAGCACCTGAGCGTGCAGGGCCGCGTTCGGCGGGATGGAAACTGGACGGGCGTTCCCGCCTCGGACCTGGTGCCGGGTG
>JAKBES010000294.1 GCA_021833665.1 Acidobacteriota bacterium | reverse complement strand
CCCCGCGATACTGAGGCGGGAGGGCCCACCTTACTTCAGGGTATTCGAGGGTGACGCGCTTCTTGATCTTGGGGATATGGCTGAAGGTTATGGCCAACCCCTTGAGGATGGCTGGGAAGTAGGTGCGCTCCCACCAGCTCAGCTTGGGCCGGGTCACTTTCATGGCCGCCCCCTCAGCAAGAGCCACGTGGCGACGAGGACGAAGTTGAGGACCGCCAGAGGGAAGAGGCGCCTCCAGCCGAGGGCCATGAGCTGGTCGTACCGGAAGCGGGGCAGGGTCCAGCGGACCCAGATAAAAATGAACAGGCAGACGGCGATTTTCGCGAAGAAGACCGCCATGGACAGGAGGCCGCCCCACAGCGGGCCGAACCATTCGTATCTCACGAAGGGCAGGTTCCAGCCGCCGAAGAAGAGGAGCACCACGAAGGCCGAAGCCGTGATCATGTTCGCGTATTCGCCCATGAAAAACATGGCGAAGCGCAGGCCCGAATACTCCGTGTGGTAGCCGCCCACGATCTCGCTCTCGCCCTCGGGAAGATCGAAGGGAAGGCGGTTGGTCTCGGCGAAGATGGACACGGTGAACACCACGAAGGCCAGGAAATGGGGGATGAAGAACCACACCTTTCCCCAACCTCCCGTCTGGTCCGCCACGATGGCGTTGAAATCGAAGGTCCCCGTCCAGAGGACGATGCTGAGGACCGCGAGCCCGATGCCGAGCTCGTAAGAAATGACCTGGCTGGCTCCCCGCAAGGCTCCCATGAGGGAGTATTTGCTCCCGCTGGACCACCCGGCGAGGAGGATGCCGTAGACAGACATGGAAGAGATGGCCAGAAGGTACACGATGCCCAGGTTCATCCCCGGGGCGATGGCGAGGGGATAGGTCTGGCCCGCCACCGTGACACTCGTCCCGAAGGGGATGACGGCGAAGGTGATGAGGGCCGGGAAGAGCGTCAGGAGGGGAGCCAGGAGGTAGATGGGGCGGTAGGCCTCCTTGGGGGTGATGTCTTCCTTGAAGAAGAACTTGATGCCGTCCGCCACGGGCTGGAGGAGACCGAAGGGGCCGGCCCGGTTCGGACCTTTGCGGTCCTGCATCCAGGCCGAGACTTTGCGCTCGGCCAGGGTCGTGTAGGCCACGCCCGTCATGACCACGGCGATGATGACGAGGATCTTCACGAGGGCGGGGATCACGATGGCCCAGATGCCGGTCATGGGCCCACCTCCGGCAGCTGGACGCCGTGGGGAAGGATGTCCCGGATCATGAGGTCCTTCATGCCGGGCACGGCCTTTCGCACCTGCGCGTGCCACGCCAGGAACGAGGCTTCGGGCGCATCAATCCCCGCCGAGGAGAGCCACAGCGAGGCCACTTCATAGAAGGCCTTCCTGTCCCTGGGGGGCAGGACGGAGCGGGCCATCTTCTGGACCACGCCCATGAAGTTCACCACCGTACCCTCCATCTCGTGCCACCCCGCCAAGGGGATGAAAATGTGCGCCAGGGCGGCCGTCTCCGTGAGGGCGTAATCGGCCACGATCACAAGATCCATGGCGGACAGGGCGGCCTTGATGGCGTCCTTCTCCGGGCCCTGGGCCTCCCCCACCACGTCCTCGCGGACCACGAGGGCCACCTTCTTCCCCTTCAAGAGGGACGAGACGGGAGCATTCTCTCCCGTCACCGCAAGCCCCAAAAGCGCCGCGCCCTTGAGGTTCGGGCGGCGCTCCTTGCGAATGAGAAGGTCGTCGTCCTCGCCCCGGCAGACCTTCGGGAGGGTACCCTGGAGGCCGCCGAAGATTCCCGCCGACAGGGCCTTGGCCGCGGCCATCTCTTCGAGGGGCATGCGCCCCGACCAGATGAGGGCCGCGTCCTTCGCCCCGTCCTTCAGACTGGACGCCACTTTCTTCTGGAGCACCTGGGCGAAACCCGGCCACGGCACGGCGGTGAGCCGGCCGCCCTCCCGCACCTTGGGGCGGGCCAGGACCGTGAGGTCTTTCATCCGTTCGCTGATGAGGCGGCCATAGTCGCACATCCAGGGGCCGTTCACCTTGGGGTTGTCCCGCGGCACGAGGCGGAGGACCTCGCCCTTATAGGTGTCCACCCGAACGCTGCAACCCCGGGAGCACTCCTGGCACACGGAGTTGGTGGAGGTGAGGAACCAGACCCTCTGCTTGAACCGGAATTCCTTGCTCGTAAGGGCGCCCACGGGGCAAACATCCACCGTGCAGACGGAGTAGGGATTGTCCAGCTGCTTCCCGGGGAAGGTCTCCACCCGCGCGTGGACGCCCCGCTCCGCGAGCGTCAGCTCTTCGGTCCGGGTGATCTCCTTGCAAAAGCGGATGCACCGCGTGCACTTGATGCAGCGCTCCACGTCAAAGACGACGTGGGGCCCGATGTCCACCCGCTTGGGCGCGTGAACCTTTTCAAACTCCAGGCGGCTCGCGGGCTCTCCGTAGGTGTAGGAGTATTCCTGGAGCTGGCACTCGCCGGCCTGGTCGCAGATGGGGCAGTCCAGGGGATGGTTCAGGAGGAGGAACTCCAGGACGCCTTTCTGGGCCTTCTTGGTGACTTGGCTCTTGGTATCGACCACCATGTCGTACTTGCCGTCGATCTTCTTGTCGGGGGGCAGCGAAGTGACCGCCGTGGAGCAGGCCGTGAGGGGCTTGGGAACGCCCTTCACTTCCACCAGGCACATGCGGCACTGGCCCACGATGGAGAGAGCCGGGTGCCAGCAATAATAGGGGATGTGAATCCCGTGCTTCAGCGCCAGACGAAGGATGGTTTCCCCTTCAGGCGCTTCGATCTCCTTGTCGTCGATCCTGATCAGCGGCATGAAATCCTCAAAAGAAAGCATCCACGGGGAGGACGGGAGGACGTGAGGCGTTTTCTTTTACTCACGGCTGTCTCTCCTCCCCTACTTCCGTACTCGCCGTTCAATCCCTTGGCGTCTAGACCGCCACGGTCATGTGGGTGTGGGCCATGGGGCAGCGGCCCTCGCGGATGTGCGCATCGAATTCATCACGGAACTGCGTGGCGAACGCGATGGCGGGCATGGCCGCCGCATCACCCAGGGGGCAGATGGTGCGTCCCATGATGTTGTTGGAGACGTCCAGAATGAGATCCACGTCGCCTGGCTTGCCTCCCCCCTCCTCGATGCGCTGGAGGATGAGCTTCAGCCAGTGCGTTCCCTCGCGGCAAGGCGTGCACTGCCCGCATGACTCGTGGGCGTAGAACTGCATCAGGTTGACCATGGCTTTCACCATGCACACCGTATCGTTCATGACGATGACGCCCGCGGACCCCACCATGGTCCCCACTTTTTTCAGGCCGTCAGGATCCATGGTCACGTCAATCTGGTCCGCGCGCAGGACGGGCACTGAGGAACCCCCGGGGATGACGGCCTTGAGGGGACGGTCGCCGAGAATGCCCCCCGCGTGCTCGTAGATGAGCTCGCGCAGGTTCACGCCCGAGGGCAGCTCGTAGACGCCGGGACGCTTCACGTGTCCCGAGACTCCGTAGAGCCTGGGACCAGGGGCGCTGGGCGCGCCGATGGCCGCATACCACGCCCCGCCGTTCTTGATGATCAGCGGAACGTTGGCGTAGGTCTCCACGTTGTTGATGTTGGAAGGCTGGCCGTAGACGCCGAAGCCCGCGGGAAACGGAGGCTTGAGCCGCGGCTCGCCGCGCTTGCCCTCCAGCGAGTTCATGAGGGCCGTCTCCTCGCCGCAGATGTAGGCACCGGCGCCGCGCGACACGTAGACGTCGAAGCCGAAGCCGGAGCCCAGAATATTCTTGCCCAGGAATCCTCGCTCGTAGGCCTGATCCACGGCCCGCTGGAAGATGCGGAAACCCTGGGGCATCTCGCCCCGAATGTAGAAGAACGCGCCGGCGGCCTGAGTGGCGAAGCCGGCGAGGATCATGCCTTCGAGGATCGCGTGGGGGTCGTTCTCGATGAGGAGCCGGTCCTTAAAGGTCCCCGGTTCGCTCTCGTCGGCGTTGCAGACGAGATATTTGACCCGGTCCCTGCCCTTGGGCAGGAACGACCACTTGAGGCCCGCGGGGAAGCCCGCGCCGCCTCGCCCCTTGAGGTTGCTCGCCTTGACCTCGCCCAGGACCTGCTCGGGGCTCATCTTGTGGAGGGCGGTCATGAGCGGTTCGTAGCCGCCCGAGGCCATGTACGAGTCCACGTTGGTGGAGTTGGCCTTCCCCACGTTTCTTGTCAGGAGCTTGAGGACCTCAGCCATGGAGGACACCCCATCGCAAATGGCGAATTGTGAATTGCGAATTGCGAATCGGGGACCGGAAACGGAAGGTAATCATGGTCTTGCTTCGCCTTTCAATTCGAAATCCGAAATCCGCAATCCGAAATTCGTTCATTCCAGCTCGCCAAGGATCCGATCCGCGTCGGCGAGGGTCACGTGCCGGTGGAGGGTCTCGTTGACCATGAGGGCCGGTCCGCCGTCACAGCAGGCGATGCACTCGACGGTGATCAGGGTGAAGCGCCCATCGCCCGAGGTCTGGCCGGGCTTAAGGGCGAGCTTGGCCTGAAGGTGCTCCAGGAGGATCTCGGACCCGGCGAGCATGCAGGGTAGCGTCTTACACACCTGGAGAAGATACCGGCCGAGCTGCTTCTCGCTGTACATCT
>JAKBES010000034.1 GCA_021833665.1 Acidobacteriota bacterium | reverse complement strand
CCCGTCGGAGAGGGAGGGCGGCACGGCGCCCAGGACCATGAGAGCGGACCGGTCTCCTACCTTCATGGCCCGCAAGTGTGCGAGGACCTCCGCTCCCGCAAGCACCCTCGAGAGCGAATCCGTGTGCAGCGCCTCGCGGACCCGGACAAGATCCCCCGCGGTCAGGACGCCCGTATCGAGCGTGTCCGCCAGGTCTTCAACGGGGCTCCACTCGTAGGCCACCGGATGGTCGCCGGCCTCCTCCCGAAGGCCCTTGGCCCTCAGGCTCTCCACCAGGAGGCGCGCGGCGCGCGTCTCCTCCACCATGCGCTCCGCCCGCTGCTGAAGGAGGCCCCCCGGGGCCCGCTTGGCGATGCACTCCACCACGCGGCCCGTGTAGCGCTCCGTGGGAAGGCCCTCGCTGCCGAGGCGGTCCAGGCCGGCCAGCACGGGGACGAGGTCCGATTCGGGCAGCCGGGCGCGCCCCGCGGCGGCCAGGATGCGGCCCATGTCGGAGGCCCGGGCGGGGGCTTCCTGGGCGAGAGGAGCCAGGGTCCCGAAGGCCAGAATGATCAAAGCGGCGGCGCAGCGCCCAGCGATTCGCATGTTATAGCCTCAATACGGCATTCTCGTTTCCCATGCCGTCCTGTTCCAGTTCAAGAGCGTTCGGATCTGTTTCGAAGTGGCTTCCGTCCACGAAATACATGTACTCGTACCGGCCCGAAGCCAAACTCACTTGCACCGACCAGGTTCCGTCCTTGCCTCGTGTCATGGGGGTCAGGGCCGGATTCCAGTCGTTGAAGGTCCCCACCAAGGACACGGACGTGGCCTTGGGGGCGTAGAACACGAAAGTCACCGTCGCGGCGTGGACGGCCGGAGCCTTGCTGAGGGCCGCCAGGTGGGAGGCGGCCGGCCCCGAAACCCGGGACGTGCCGCCCATCCGCCTGAGGGCTACGAGGCTCCAGATGCCCGTGAAGATGCCCAGGAGCAGCAGGAGGGCCGCCGCCCGGTAGGACCAGATGACGGCGGGGCGCTCCAGCCACGCCTGAACCCGGGTCCACGGGGACCTCCGGGGCGCGGGAAGGTCCGGCAGGGCCGCCGTGATGGACGCGGCAAGCCAGGCGGGGGGCCGGTCCGGCGTGAGCGACCGAAGGGCTCTCACGATGCCCTCGTCCTCGTCGTGGATGCCGCCGCCGTCCATGGATTTCATGTCAAGGCTCCGAGGGGTTCGGGTCCGGCCATGCACCGCTTGAGCAGGGCGAGCCCGCGCTGAACCCGCATCTTGGCCGCCGAGAGGCCCACCTTGAGATGGGACGCCACTTCCTGGAGGGAGAGGTCCTCATGGTACCGCAGAACGAGCGCGGCCCTCAGGGTCAGGGGCAGTTTTTGGAGGCACACTCGGAGTCTGGCCTCTTCCTGGGCCGCCATGAGATCCTCCTGAGCGCTTGCCTCGGGCGAGGCCGCCTCGGCCGCCTCATCCTCCAGGGGCCGTTCCCTCTCCCAAGCCCTGCGCCGCCTCTTGCCCGCATCGTAGCAGACATTCACGCAGATGCCGAAGAGCCAGCTCACGAAGCGCGCCCGGCCGTCGAACTTGCCCAGGTCGCGGTAGGCCCTGAAGAAGGTCTCCTGCACGATGTCCGCAGCCTCGCCCCTCCCGCCGGCCATCTTGTAGGCGAGGTTGTAGAGGGCGGGGGTGAAGGCCTCCACGAGCGGGCCGAAGTGGTCCGGTTCACCGTCCAGGACTCGATCCAGGTGCATCTTCACCTCGCGCTCCTCCATGGACCCGCCTCTCAGCTTTATTATTTCCCCAATCGGCCGAAAGGTCACCTGCTTCCGGTTCCCTTGCCCTTTCGCCGCGAGAGCCGACGGAAGGAGAGGGAGGCGGGGCGCCGGGGCGAATCTTCCCGGCGCCCCGCCTCTAAACAGGCCGGCAACCGTATGCCTTGCGTCCGCGCTTCCCGGCATCGCGGCCCCCGGCCAGGGGAAAGAGGGGCGAATCAATTCAGCCAGAGCGGAACTCCCTGGTCATCCCGGAACTGGAGGGTCACGCCGGTGGCCGTCTTGGTCACCGCGAAGGCCACCCATTGTCCCTGGCACAGCGCCATGCTGATCGACACGGCGTCGCCCTGCTGGAGGGTGAACCCGTTTTGCTCCATGTACCAGAAGGGCCCCAGGGTCACCGTGTACTGGGTCCCGTCCATGGCCTGGAGGGTGACCGAGTTCGTGTGCGTTCCCAGGCCGAGGTTCACCGCCGTGAGGGTGCCTTCCACCTGGATGAGGGTGGCGAGGTCCACCTGGAGCCCCGCGTTATACCCCCCGTTGCGGGCCCCGTTGCCCCCGCCGTTACCCTGACCTCCACCGTTGCCTCCGCCGTTGCCGTGCCCTTTCTTGGCTCCCTTCCAAAGGGGCAGCCCCTGGTCATTCCTCAAGAGGATGGAGGTCCCGCTGGTGATGTCGGTGACCTCGAAGGCCACGACGTCACCGACGGTGGTGGTCTTGAGGCAGTCGGCCACTCTGGCCGTGACCTGATCCCCCACGCCCAGGGCGAAATTGTTGGCCACGAGGTACCAGTAGGGCCCCAAGTTCACCTGCAAGGCGCCTTCCTCGTTAGAATTCAGGATGAACCCGGGATGCCCCAGCCCGTAATCCATGGCCACGGATTCCACGGTTCCCGTGACGGTCCTGAGGGTGGAAAGGTCCGCGCCTCCGCCCCTCTTCGCCTGGCCGGCAAAAGCCATCGTCGCTGCCAAGAGCGCTACGCCCGCTATCGCCACCATTCCCGTTCGCCGCATCGTGTACCTCCTGAGCCTGTTGTCTGGGTTTCCTTTGGACGGACATCCAAATCCGCCCTCACGATGGTCTTTCCCGGCGGGACGAGGAAGTCACATTCCGGCGGGCACCCTCCGGGCGCGGCGAAACGGCGAAGCCATGGCCGTCTCCGCCCGCGCAGTAGCCAAAGACCAACGTGTGATCTCGACGGCGAGCAGGCAGCTACCGAGGCAGCCGGGCGCGCGTGAGCTGCGCCCAGAGGCGTGCCACGTCGGCCCGGCACTCCTCCCAGAGGCGGACGAGGGTCCCGGGCGGCAGGTCCGAGGCGGCCCCCGAGGGCCGGGGCGACCACAGGCCGTCCAGCACGTCCAGGAGGCCTTCGGGCCACGCCGGCTTGGGGGAGCGTGAGACGTGAAGGCGCGAGCGGTGAAGGAACCCGTCCATGAAGGATCGGGCCCGGCTCAGGCACCGCCGGTCTTCGGCGCCGAGAATGCCCGCCTCTTCCAGCCGTCGAAGGAGCCCTTCCGATCCTCCGGGCCCGGGCCTGAGGCGGGCCCTGGCCAGGAGGACGGACCCCAGCACGTCCAGGTGGAGAAGGCCCCCCGGGCGGAATTTGAGGGCTCCTTCAAACCCGGGGGAGGCGGCCTCAAGGCGTCCCCTCAGATCCAGCAGGTCCCCCAGCTCGTCATCGGGGGCGCCGCGGGAGAGGACCAAGTCCCAGACCAGGTCTAGGGCTTGCCGGCCGAGGGCCTCGTTCCCCGCCACGGGCCTTCCCTTGAGATAGGACAGGCGCTCCCAAAGACGGGCCGGCCCCCTGAAATACTCCCGCAGCGTGTCCAGGGATTGGACGGGAAGGCCCGAGGCTCCGTAAGGGCGGAGACGAAAATCGGCCTCGTAAAGGGAGCCGTGGCGCGTGACGGCCGCCAGGGCCCCCGCCATTTCCCGAAGGACCCCCGCCTCGGCCCTGGCCGAGCGCTCCGGGTCGCCGCCCAGGACCCACGCGCCCGCCTTGACGACCACGAGGTCCAGATCCGAACGGGGGTGCATCTCCGCAAGCCCGTGGCGGCCCAAGGCCAGGAGCCCGAGGGAGCGGCCAAGGAGGCCAGGCTCCAACCCCTCCCGGGCCTGCACGGCCTGGCAGGCCCCCTCGAAGACCGCGGCGCAGACCCGGTCCGCCAGCTCCGAGTGGATCGCCTGGGACCACGCCGCCGTCTCTCCGAACACGACCTCACGGCCTTCGGCCAGAATCATGGCCTCTTTCTGCCATCGCCGCAGGGCATCCGGCCCTTCTCCCGCAGAGGGGACGGCGGCCAGGTGCGTCTCCACGCCCCGCATGGCCTCGTAGCTCAGGAGGCGGACGAGGGCCGGCATGCGCATGAGGGCCTCGGTCAGGGGCTCGCTCTGAACCGCCAGCCTGAAGAGAAGCCGCGGGAGGCGGGGCCGGTCGAGCAAATCACCCAGGGCCCCGGGCTCTCCCGCCAGGGCCTGCACGAGCCGGTAGAGGGCCGCCAGGCCCTGGTAGGGATCGCGGGCCCCTTTGAACTCGCGCCGGAGGGAGAAATGGATGCGAAGGAGGTTCTCCTTGCGCTGGGGCTGGTTCAGGTGGGGAGCCAGGGCGGTGTAAATGCCCGCCAGGAGCGGGAGGGCCCGCTGGGGATCTTGAAATCGCCCTCCCTTCAACACCTCCAGCATCCCCTCGGGGGTGAGCATGGAGGCCGCCAGATCTTGCTCCGCGTCCCGTCCTTCCATCTCACCAAGGATCTGGGAGAAGAGGTTGCGGAGTCCCGCCCTGGCCTCCTCCACCGACCGCCGCGCCTCTTCGGCGCCCGCGAGCCTGAGATACCTTGCGAGCGCCGTCCAATCCCGCTCCTCCTTGGGCATCCGGTGGGCCTGCCTCATGTCCTGGACCTGCGCCCAGTGTTCGGCCCTCCGAAGGAAGGTGTAGTGGCGGGCCAAGGCCGACTGGCGGGCCGTGGAGAGGACGTCCTTCTGGGCCAGCTTGCTCAGCGCCAGGAGGGTGTTCGGTTCCCGCACCCACCGGCCGGCCGGCCCGTGAGCGAGCTGGAGGGCCTGGACCGCGAACTCCGCGTCCCGGATGCCGCCCGGGCCCTCCTTGAGATCGGCGGTCCCGCTCCCTCCCAAGTGGAGAACGGTCTTTTCCCTCGCTCGCCGCACTTGCCGGGCGATACCCGCCCAGGAATAGGTCTGGTAGACCACGGGATCCATCTGCCTGAGGAACCGCGCCCCGAGATCCTCGTCTCCGGCGCACGTCCGCGCCTTGATCCAGGCTTGCCGCTCCCATAAGTCGGCCCACTCCCGGTAGTAGGCCAGGGCCGCCTCCATGGAAAGGGTCAGTTCCCCGTCGCGGCCCCGGGGGCGGAGGTTCTGGTCGACGCGGAGGCACGGCCCGTCGGGAGTGGGAGCCGTCAGGAGCCCTACGGCCGCCTGGGTCCATGCGTTAAAGAAGGCTCCATTGGGGCGGCCCAGGTCCGTGGTTCCCTCGTTCTCGTAAAACACCACCAGGTCCACGTCCGAGGCGTAGTTCAGCTCCATCCCTCCCAGTTTTCCCAGGGCGAAGACGGCCATTTTGCAGGAGGCGGGACGGCCCTCGGAGGTGGCTACCAGCGGCATGCCCAGGCTTTCGCGCAGGGGCTGGTAGGTGAGCGTGAGGCTCCGCCGGACGAGCACGTCCGCCAGGCAGCTCAGCTCCCGCGTGATGCTTTCGAAGGACAGAATCCCGAGCACGTCTTGCAGAAGGATGCGGGCGGTCTGCACGGCCCGGAAAGCGGAGAAGGCCGAGGCGGGGGTGGGCCAGCGGCGCGAAAGCAGGTGCCGGGCCAGGGCCTCGTCCATTCCCTCGTGCCCCAGCCCTTGCGACGCGTTTGCCTGGCGCGAGATCATGGGGAGCTGCCCGGGGTGCCTGAGGAGGGCCAAAAAGAGGGCCTCGCTGGTCCCAGCCAGGTACATCAGGTGGAGGAAGGCCGTCTCTCCCGGCGGGGGCCCCGCGGCGTCAAACCACCGCTCCAACAAGGCCGAGGCCCCGCCGGGGTTGGGGAGGCGGGGTGCGTGGGCCTCCCAAAGGCGAGACTGGGGCACGGTCCAGCGGGGATCGGGAAAAGGGCGGGCGCGGTCCGGCATGGTCCTAGTGTAATACGAGCAGGCCCGGCGCGGGCGGCTCCCTGCGTCCTTTGCCCCTGGCAGGGCCTCGTTTCTTGACACGGACCGCTCCCCCTCCTATGCTGGCCCCTCGAGGGAGGGTCCATCTGCCATGGAATCCGTCGTCTTGATCCTCACCACGGTCGGCTCTGAGGAGCAGGGCCTTACCATCGCGGAAACGCTGGTGGAGAGGGGACACGCAGCCTGCGTGAATATCATCAAGCGCATGCGCTCCATCTACCGGTGGAAGGGGGAGATCTGGGACGACGAGGAGTTCCTCCTCATCATCAAGACCCGGGAGGGCCTCTTCGAGAAGGTTCGGGACACGATCCGCGAGCTTCATTCCTACGAGCTGCCCGAGGTTCTCTGCGTCCCCGTGAGCCAGGCGGACCGGAAGGTCCAGGCCTGGATCGTCGGGGCCACGGGGGGCCAGCCCGCCAAAGGCGAAAAAGCCGCCGAGTAGGCGCTCGCCGCAGGGCGAACACGGCACGGGCCGGGAGGCAACTCCCGGCCCGTTTTGTTTCGAGATGAGGGGATTACGAGATGAAGAAATTCCGAGATGAGGAAGAACACGTTCAGGAGACCGCGCGTGTTCGTGCCTTCCGGCATCTCCTCATCTCTTCATGTCCTCATCTCGGCCCCTGAGCGCCTCTTTACACCGCTTCGATGGCCATGGCGACGCCGTTCCCGCCGCCGAGGCGTCGCGCGCAAGCGCGCTCCCCCCAGGGGGGCTCTGCCGCCCCCCTAGGGCGGATGCTCTGCATCCTGTGACTCCTGGCCCTCGCGCGGGAGGGCCTCTGCTCGGGGGAACCTACCCGTTCCCCCGAACCCCCTCGCCGCCTCGGCGGTGTCTCAATGAACTCGCTGGGCCTCTTTACACCGCTTCGATGGCCATGGCGACGCCGTTCCCGCCGCCGAGGCATAGGGAGACGATGCCGCGCTTGGCACCTCGTTCCTTCATGGCGTAGAGGAGGGTGAGCAGACACCGCGCGCCGGAAGCTCCGATGGGATGGCCCAGGGCCACGGCGCCTCCGTTCACGTTCACCTTCTCCGCAGGGAGGTCCAGCACCTTGAGCAGGACGCAGGACTGGGCCGCGAAGGCCTCGTTCAACTCGAAGAGGTCCACGCTCTTCAGGTTCCAGCCTGCCTTGGCGGCGGCGGCGCGCACGGCGGGCTCGGGGGTCATCATGACCCACTTGGGCTCAAGGCCGGCGGTGGCGTAGGCCACGATGCGGCCCAGGGGCGCCACGCCCTTTTTCTGGGCCACGGCGGCCGTGGTGACCACCACCGCAGCACCTCCGTCGTTAATCTGGCTGGCGTTCCCAGCCGTAACGACGCCGTCCTTCTTGAACGCCGGCCTCAGCTTGGCCAGGGCCTCCAGGGTCACCTCCCCCCTGATCCCCTCATCGGCCCGGAAAGGAATGGGATCGCCCTTTTTCTGCGGGAGCAGGACCGGGAAGGTCTCCGCGTCAAACTTTCCCGCGGCCCAAGCGGCGGCCGCCTTGCGGTGGCTCTGCACCGAATACTCATCCATGGCCTGCCGCTCCACGTGATACTCGGAGGCCACGAGCTCCGCCGTGAACCCCATGTGGAGGCCGTCGTAGGCGTCCGTCAGGCCGTCCGCCACGAGGCAGTCGGTGATCTCACCGTGGCCGAGGCGGTAGCCCGTGCGGCCCTGCCTGAGAAGATAGGGGGCGTTGGACATGGACTCCATGCCCCCGGCGAGGATGAGATTCGCATCGCCTGCTTTGATGGCCTGGGCCGCCAGCATGACCGACTTGAGGCCCGAGCCGCAGACCTTGTTCACCGTGAAGGCCGCCACGCTCGGGGGGAGGCCCGCCTTGAGGGCCGCCTGCCGCGCCGGATTTTGGCCCACTCCGGCCTGGAGCACGTTGCCCATGATGACCTCGTCCACCTCCTCGGGCGCCACCTTAGCGCGCGTGAGGGCCTCCTTCACGGCGAAGGCTCCCAGCTCGGGCCCCTTGAAGGCGGCGAGGGAGCCCTGAAACTTGGCGACGCCCGTCCGGGCGCCCGCTAGAATGACGATGGATTCCGACATGCGTTCCTCCTCAGCGTCCTTGCGTTCAGATCATAAACTGCTTAATGGCGGGCCCGAGCACGATGAGGGCGTCGCCTGGATGGATGAGGGTCGAGCCCTCGGGATTGAAGGTCATGGTCGCGTCGGTGCGCTTGATGGCCACGACCAGGATGCGGTGCTTGCGCAGCAGCCCGCACTCCGTCAGGGTCTTGTTGGCGATGGGGCTGGTGGGCTTCACCACGAACTCCTCCATCTGCAGCTGGAGGTCGTCCTTCTCGGTCGCCATTTCGATGAAGTTCGTCACGTTGGGATTGAGGATCATGCGCGCGATGCGCTTGCCCCCCTCCCGGTGGGGGCTGATGACGTGGCTGGCGCCGGCCTTATAGAGGCGCTTGTCCGCCGCAGGGTCATTGGCGCGGACGATGATGGCCAGGTCCGGATTCAGGTCCCGGGCCGCCAGGAGCAGATACAGGTTGTCCGCGTCGGAGGGCAGGAGGGCGATGAGGCCCTTGGCGCGCTCGACCCCCGCTTGCTTCAGAACAGATTCCTCCCGGGCATCGGCCTGGAGAATCAGGACCCCCTCCGCCTCCAGCTCGGCCACGATTTTGGGATTCTGCTCCAAGACCACGAGCGGGGTTCCCTTGCGGCGCAGTTCAGCGGTCACCGTGGAGCCGATGCGGCCGTGGCCGCACACGATATAGTGATCGTGCAGATCCTGGATCTTCTTGCTCATCCTGCGCGCCCCCAAGGCCTCCATGAAGCCCTTCTCCACCAGCACCCGAAAGAGCTGGGTCACGTGGTAAGAAAAGGCCGCCACGCCCAGCATGATGAACGCGATGGTAAACAGTTTACCTGCCACGCTCAGGGGCTTCAACGTGCCGTAGCCCACGGTGGACAGGGTGATGACGGTGAGGAAAAGGGCGTCCAGGAACGGCATGCGCTCGATGGCCATGAACCCGGCGGTACCCATCGCCAGGAGGGCCACAAGGCTTGCCAGGAAAAGCACGATCTTGGACCTGGTCTTCTTCACCGAGGGTCCCCCGGCGGTGAGTATAGCAGGACCGGCGAGCGGAGCGGGCAAAACGGCTCGTTCGTGGCACGTCCAGTGCCCGCGACCCACCTTTGAGGCTGAGGCCTACCGCGAACCGGCGTGCACGCGGCCCACCAGCGCCCGAGCCTCGGCCAAGACCGACACCCGAGCCTCCTCAAGGGGCCCTTGGAGGCAAAAGCCCGAGGCCAAGGGGTGGCCGCCGCCGCCGAAACAGTGGGCGAGGGCGTTGGCGCGCACCCGTCCCTTGCTCCTGGCCGAGACTTTGATGGCCCCCGGCTGCACTTCCACGAAGAGCAGCGCCAGCTCCACCCCCGCCAGGGAGAGGGGGATGTTCACCACGGAAGGCAGATCTCCGGGATCGACCCCGTATCGCGCCAGCATCTCCGCCGTGACCTCCGAGTAGGCCACTTCGCCTCCGGCGTCCTGCTGAAGGCGCTCGATGACCTCCCCTTCCAGCCGGACCTCGGCCAGAGAGCGCTGCCAGTTGAGCGCCATATGGATCTTGTAGGGCTCAGCGCCCGCGTCCACCAGTTGCGAGGCGATCTGGAAGGTTCTGGGCGAGCATCTCTCGTAGGAGAAGGAACCCGAATCCACGCTCACGGCGGCGAAGAGGGGCGATGCGACGGCCGGATCCAGGCGGAGCCCGGCGGCCTCCAGGAGACGGTACAGAATTTCTCCCGTGGAGCCGGAGGAGGGGTCGGAGATGATGTGGGTGAAGGCCCGGTCAGCGTCCAAATGATGGTCGAGGCATATTTTGGTGGCGCTGCTGTCCAGGAACGCCCGCTCCAAACGGCCGAGTCGATACGTCAGGCCCACGTCCAGCACGACGATCGTGTCCGCGGAAGCGAGCACGCCGTCGTCCCTCGCGGGATCGTAGAGGAGGATCTCGCCGGGGCTCTCCTCAAGAAAAAGGAGGGACCTTGGGACCGCCGTGTCGTTGATCGCCACGGCTTTCTTGCCCATGGCCCTCAAGGCTCTCAGGAGGGCCAGCTCGCACCCGATGCCATCGCCGTCGCTTTTCACGTGGGTGGTGAGCCAGAGAACCCGGGCCTCCAGAAGGGCTCGGGCCACGGGCTTGAAGTCTTGGTCGGAGATGCTCACGATCGGTTCCCTTTCACCAGGGCATAGACGTCGCGGCGGGGCACACCCATGTTCCGGGCCACCTGCCGCAGGGCCTCCTTCTCCTCCATCCCTTCGGCTACGAGCGCGCGAACGCGTTCGGGCGCCTCTTCAGCCGAGAGCGCGGGAGCCATCTTTTCGGGCGGAGGCCCGAAGAGGATCACGAACTCTCCGCGCTCCGGGACCTGCTCCGGGTCCAGGACCTGGCCCACCCACTCGAAGCGTTTGGTCAGCTCCCGCCCCGCGACGCACTCCCGCCCCGAGAAGGCCGTCATCGCCTCCTTGAGAAAGGCCCGGATGCGGTGGGGCGCCTCATAGAACACCAGGGTGGACGGGTCCGCCGCCAGCTCCGCCAGAAAGCGGGATCGCTCCCCCGCCTTGCGCGGCGGAAAGCCCAAGAACAGGACGCGCTGGGAAGGCAGGCCGCTCACGGAGAGGGCCGCGGCCAGGGCCGAGGGGCCCGGCACGGGGGTCACGGGGACTCCGGCCTCCCGGCAGGCGCGCACCAGGAGGTAGCCGGGATCAGAGATCCCGGGCGTTCCCGCGTCGGTCACGAGCGCCACCGACTCTCCCGCCTGGAGGCGCTCCACGACGGGACCCACGCGGCGGTCCTCATTGCCGGCGAAATAAGACTGCATGGGCTTCTGGATGTCGTAACGGGACAGGAGGGTCCGGGTGACCCTCGTGTCTTCGCAGAGGATGAGATCCACCGACCGCAGGGTTTCCAGAGCGCGAAGGGTGATGTCCTTCAAATGGCCGATCGGCGTCGCCACCATGTAGAGCGTTCCCATGTCGAGTGTCGCCCCCTCAATCCTCGGGACGGCGGATTATAGCACAGGATGGTTCGGGGCAAAGAAAAAGGCCGGCTGCCGCCGGCCCTTTCTCGGAGATACCTCTTCGCCGTCCGGCTACTTTTGCCATTCGATGGGAAAGGGGACCTCGATGTGCGTGCCGCTCTTGGGGTCGTCATAGGTGAGGGTGTAGTTCCCGGAGGCCTTGCCCGCGGGGTTGGGGAAGTAAAGCAAGGTCGTGAAATAGGTGCGGTTGGGGAGCTGCACGTGGTCGTAAAGCACGCCGGGCTGGCCGGAAGGGTTCGGGAAGAAGGCCACCCTGGGTATGTACTGGCACGCCAGATAGACCATGCTCCCGTAGTTCTGCAGCGTCCTGATCATGGAGTAATCGGCCGTCACCATGTTGGCCGTATAGCCCTTGAGAAGGGCTTCGGAGGTCGGGAGGGCGTGCCGGACCCCCGCGGGGTCCGTGAGGGTGAAGGAGCCCCGGTCCGCGTGCAGGGTCTTGTTCTCCGTATGGCCGAGAAACACCACCAGCGGGATGTACTTCTCCCCGCCTCGGTAGCGGGCTACGTCCGTATCCACCACCATGATGGCCCCGCCGCTCTCCCCTTTCCATCCATACGTGGAGAGTTTCTTCACCTGCGTCGCCGCCGCCACCGCCACGACCGCCGCCAGACCCAGGACCACCAGCGCAACCGACAGAGTCCGTTTCATGGATCACCTCCTAAACGCGGCCTCTTTCGGACCGCGCACTGAACAGCTACTGGATAAGATAAAGCAAATGTCTTGCCAAAATCAGGCCCGGGATACTCAGCCCGGCAGGCCAGGGCCGGCGCAGGTCTATCAGATGGACGGCCTGTCCGAAGGCTAGGACACAAAGGTCCTTTCTGTCCAGGGGAGCGAACGTCGGGTGCTCTGCGCCCCGGCACGCTGCTGAAGATGGGCCTACAGCCTCGCTCCCTCTTCCCGGCGCACAACAGAAGGAGGCGAAGACCAGAGCCGAGGTGGAGCAGGCGAGAAGTCTCGGCGGAATCTGCGGTAGATTCCATGGCGGACCGAGAGGAGAACCAAGGATGAAGGCGCCACGGGCATCAAGGGTACCCGCCTCCCCTCGGCACGGCGTCGAGGGAAGACGGCGAAGATTTCGGTCCCCAGAAATTTCTCAGGGCCTCCCGTTCTGCCACTCAATGGTGAAGTGCGCCTCGTCTTTGTGCGTGTTAGAATTAGCTCTGAATCGAACGTGAGGATGAGCATGGCCAAGACCGCCGAAAATGAGGACCCGACCGCCACCATTGGCCAGGTCTCTAAGGAGACGGGGCTACCCGTGAGCACCGTCCGCTACTATGAGAAGGAGTTCGGGACGTACCTCCAACTCCTCAAGACCCCAGGGGGGCACCGCAGGTTCCGCCCGGGCGACGTGGAAAAACTCAAGCGCATCCATGCCCTCGTTCACGGGCAGGGGATGTCCCTCAAGGACGCCAAGGCCAAGCTCGTGTCCGACCGGGACCCGGTCCTCATGCGGCGCGATCTGGACCTTCTCCTGGAGGTCTTCGAGAGCCTCGTCAACGAAAACGTGAAGCTCCGAATGGCCTTGGAAGACCTGGCGGCCCGCCTAGTCACTCTGGAAGAGCAAGGGAAGAAAAAGAAATTCAGGCTCTTTTAGGAATGAGCTTCACCCGAAGGACCCAGGCGTCGCCCACGCGCTGAAGCTGGCCCGCCTCGGCCAGAACGCCGCCGGGGACGGCGTGGCGCTTCTGGCCGCTCATCACCTGGAGCGAGAGGTGGATCCCTTCCAGGTTCTGGAGCAGTTCAGCGGGAACCTCCACGGGAATGTCCGTGTCGGCTTTTCTTGCCTGTTCGGCGGCCTGACGAATGCCGTCCAGCGCCGGAGCGAGGTCCTTGACCTTAGGCTGGATCGGGGCGAGGAGGGGGCCCAGGAGGCTCTCCCGTATGCGGTCCAGCTCCGTGGCGACCCGCCGAGCGGTCACCGACACGGTCTTCACCTTGGGGGCCGTGGTGGCTAGTTCCTGGTCGCTACCCTTGGTCTGCCTCGTGTCGAACTCGACCTCCGGCGCGGGGGGCGCGGGCACCAGCGGCTGGGGAACGGGGGGGAGGGGCGCGGGAGCCTCGGCTTTCGGGACCGGCGGCGGCTCGGGAACAGGGGGCGCCGGAGCGGGAGGAGCCACCACGGGCAGGTGCGTGGGCTCGGGCCGGGAGAGTTTATGCTTCAGGCTGCCAAGGGTCAGGCGGCTGATGGCCTTGAGGGTGTCGAAGACGCCCATGCCGTTCACGGCGCTCGACTCTACCGTGGGCCAGCCGTGCCAGTTCAGGTCTGCGTCCAACTCCTCCCGAGTCAGGAGGTTGGGCAGATCCCGCTTGTTGTACTGGAGAACCAGCGGCATGGTGCTCAGACCGATGCTCATGTCCTGAAGGTTCTTTTCCAGATCCTTCAGGCTCTCCACGTTCGCCTCCCGCATGGGGCGCTGGGAGTCGGCCACGAAGACCATGCCGTCCACTCCCTTGAGGACCATGCGCCGTGTCTCGCCGTAAAAGACCTGGCCCGGAACGGTGTAGAGCTGGAACCGGGTCTTGAATCCGGCGATGACGCCTACCTCAAGGGGGAGAAGGTCGAAGAAGAGGGTCCGGTCCGATTCCGTTTCGAGGGAGACCATCTCACCCCGGGATTTGGCTGACGTTTTATTGTAAATGTACTGCAGGTTCGTGGTTTTGCCGCACAGGCCGGGGCCGTAGTAAACGATCTTGGCGGCCATCTGCATGGTTGCATAGTTAAAGAAGGCCATAGTCCCCGCTCCGAATTATCTACTCTGCCATTCCGCCAAGAGCTTTGCAAGGGCGTCGTAAGCCCCTTGGCGATCCGGGTGCTTGAGCCGGGCCAAGTCCAGGGCCCCCATGGCCATGATGCGGTATCGCTCGATCTCCTTGGGCCAGCGCTTGAGCGCCTGGAGGTGGTTCTTCACGGTGCGCCCGTCTCCTCGCTCCACGGGGCCCGTGATGGCGGCTACCGCGCCCGCCGCGTAGAAATTCTCCACGGTGCCTGCCGCCAGAGCCTGGAAGGCCTCGTGGGCCGCCGACGGGGCGACGCCCGCCTTCACCAGCAAATCCTGGCTGTCCGCCAGCAGCGTGAGGATATGGTTGGACGCTACCACCGCGGCAGCATGGTACAGGGTCTTGCCCCGGGGCGACAGGGTGAAAAATTTCCCCGACAGGGTTTGGGCCATGGCGCGCATGACCTGCACCGCCGCGGGCCGGCCTTCGATGGCGAAGGTGGCGCTTCGCAGTCCGCGGGCGCCCGTGAGGGGATCGGGGAGGGTCATGATGGGATGGAACGAGCCCACGCTGGCGCCCCGAAGCCTGCAAATCTCCAGGGCCCGGGACGGAAGGGACCCGCTCAGGTGCAGGATGACCCGTCCCTTCAGGTGCGGGTCCTCCGTGGCGATCTGGCGGTCCACTTCGGCGAAGGCCGCCTCGGGAATGCCCAGGACCAGCGTGGCCTCCTGAGGAATGTGTCCCAAGGAGCCGAGCACCTTGGAGGCCAGCCACTGGGCACCTCGCTCCGTGGATTCGGGAGTCCTGGAAAGGCACCCGGCCACTTCCCATCCGGCGCTCTTGAGCGCCAGGGCGAGGGAGAGACCTGCTTTGCCGCATCCCACCAGCGCCAGGCACTTATCCATGGGCACGAAAGGCCTCCATGAGGGATTGGAAGTCATCAGGCAGGGGGGACTCCACGATCACCGGACCCGCCGCGGGGCTCACGAAGGAGAGGCGGCGGGCGTGGAGGAAGAAACGGCCGGCCCCGGCCACGCGTTCGCGAAGGATTTTGGACGGCAGGCCCTTTTCCGGGTGCCCCCCGTAAAGGACATCCCCCACCACGGGGTGGTGAAGGTGGGCCAAGTGGAGCCTCACTTGGTGCGTGCGACCCGTGAGAGGCTCGGCCTCCACCAGGCTGATGTGCCTGAGCACGTCCAGGGTGCGGAACCGGGTCTGGGCGGACCGCCCCTCGGCGAGAATGGCCATTTTCTTGCGGTGGACCGGGTGCCGGCCGATGGGCGCGTCTACCTCTGCAGCCTCCCCTTCGAGTGTACCCCACGCGAGGGCCCAGTAGGTCTTGTGCAAGGAGCGCTCGCTGAATTGGCGGGCGAGCACGGCGTGGGCTCGGTCGGTCTTGGCGATCAGAAGGACCCCCGAGGTTTCTTTGTCCAGACGGTGGAGAATGCCGGGGCGGTCGGAGGCCGACCCGGAAGAGAAGGCCCGTCCCGTGGCCGCCAGCGCGTTCACCAGCGTGTCCTCCCAGTGGCCTTTGGCGGGATGGGTCACCAGGCCGGAGGGCTTGTCTACGGCGAGACAGGCCTCGTCCTCGTAGAGGATCGTGAGGGGCCGATCAAGGGGCACGATGCCCGAAGGACGGGGGTCCGGAGTGTCCAGGACCACGACCTGCCCCTCCCGGACCTCGGCCGACGCCTTGGCGGGAGCCCCGTCCAGGGTCACCCGGCCGCCTTCCATGAGGCGCTGAATCTGGGAGCGGCTCAGGCCCTCGTCCTGGAGGAGGGCCGCGAGGAGTACGTCGAGCCTTCGCCCTCCCGAGGGGAGGCACACCGTCAGGCGGGGCATGATCAGGCCCCCCGGGCGGCCTTCCGCCGGTAGACGTACAGCGGGACGGCCACGGCCAGCGCGGCCACGGCGACGATCTGGGAGAGGGAGACGGTCCCGCCGAAGTAGAGTCCCCGCACGGTGTCGCCCCGCAGGAACTCCAGCAGCCCCCTGGCCACGGCGTACGTCATGACGTACACCAGGAAGACCTGGCCGGAGAAGGCCCGGCGCCTGAACAGCCAGTAGAGGAGGCCGAAGATGGCGAAGTCGGCCAGGCTCTCGTAGATGGGCCACGGGTGGATGTGCGTGCCGTCGGCACACAGGGGCACGGCGGGGAAAACCAGGCCCCATGGCAAAGACGTCGGCTTGCCGTAGCAGCAGCCCGCAAAGAAGCACCCCCACCGGCCGATGCCCTGCCCCAGGGCAAGGCAGACCACCGTCACGTCCGCCGCGTCGAAAAAGCGGATCTTGTGCTTGCGCAGATAATAGACGGCCACCGCCACGCCGGCGACGAACCCTCCGTAAAACGCCCCGAAGGAGCGGAGGTTTTCGATGAAGAACTGGACGGGGTGATCGGCGAAGGCCCGGAAGTCCCCGATGATGAGTGCCACCTTGGCCCCCACGAAGGCGCCCAGGAGACTGAACACGAAGAGGTCCACCAGGCGCTCTGGGTCCAGCCCCGCGCGGGGGGCCAGCCTCCGGCCCAGGCCGATGGCCGCGAGGGCGGCGAGGGCCAAGAGGACGCCGTAGGTCCCCACGGGAAAACTACCGATGTAGAACAGAACGGGGTGCATGGCCACCTTCCGGAGGGGGATGGATCAGCGTCAGGACAAGGAGGAGGACGATGCCCGTGGAGAGGCAGGCGTCGGCCACGTTAAAGGAGGGCCATCCGGGCCCCCCGGGGACATGAAAATATAGAAAGTCCACCACGGCCCCGAAGCGCAGACGGTCCACCAGGTTTCCCGCGGCCCCGCCCAGGACGGCGGCCAGGAGCGCCAGTTCTACGGGCCGCTGAGATTTGACAAAGAGGTAGGCCAGAAAGCCCATGCCCGCCAGGGGCAGGACGAGGAAAACGGCCAGCGCCGCCTTGGGCGGAATGTTGCTCAGGAACCCGAAGAGGCTTCCAGGGTTTCTCCAGTGGGTGAGCATGAACCAAGAGGTCACGGGATGGTCCTGCCCCTCGGGAATGGTGGCCAAAATCCAGCCTTTGGTGGCCTGATCCAGAGCGAGAACCGCCAGTGAAATCAAAAGATAGGGCCAGCGCCTCATGGCGGACTCAGCCCACCACGCCCGCGCAACGGGGGCAGAGAGGCGAGTCCTCCACGGCCACGGGAGAGGCCGTCACCGTCCAGCAGCGCGCGCATTTTTCGCCCGGGGCCGGCAGGACTTCCGCGCACCCTTGGCCCGGCGGCAGGACCTCCACCGCCGACACGATGAAAAGCTCCGGCAGGATGGCCCCATAGCGCGCCAGCAGGCCGGCCTGGGCCTCATCCGCGGGCGTGATCCGCACGGCGGCCTCCAGGGACTTGCCGATCTCGCCTCGCTTCCGGGCCTCTTCTAGTGCCTTGTTGACGGCTTCGCGCACGGCGCGCAGGGCCGCCCACCGGTCGGAGAGCCCCTCGTCCGCCGCGCCCGAGGGCTTGGGGAAGAGGGCCATGTGCACGGAAGGCACCTCCCGCTCCGGCAGATACGTCCACACCTCCTCCGCCGTGAAGGCCAGCACGGGAGCGATGAGGCGGACCAGGGCATCGGCCAAGCGGTACAGGACCGTCTGGGCGGCGCGCCGCTCGGGGGAGGCCGCGGCGCTGCAGTAGAGCCGGTCCTTGAGAATGTCCAGATAAAACGCGGAAAGCTCCACCGTGCAGAACTGGAGGATCTCGTGATAGACCACGTGGAACGCGAAGTCCTTGTAGGCCTTCGTCACCCTCGCGATGACCTTGTCCAGGAGGAGGAGGACGTAGCGGTCCATCTCGGGAAGGTCTTCCACGGCCAGGGCGGAGGCGGGGGCGAAGCCGTAGATATTTCCCAGGAGGTACCGTAGGGTGTTCCTGATCTTGAGGTAGGCGTCGGCGTTGCGCTGGAGCATGTCCCAGGAGAAGCTCACGTCGTCCCGGTAGTCCACCATGGAGACCCACAGCCTCAGGATCTCGGCGCCCAGCTTCTTCACCGCCTCCTGGGGCGCGATGACGTTGCCCTGGGACTTGGACATGGCCCGGCCCTGGCTGTCCAGGACGAAGCCGTGGGTGACCACCTGCTTGTAGGGCGGGGCGCCCTCGAGCATGAGGGCCGTGAGGAGCGAGGTGTGAAACCAGCCGCGGTGCTGGTCGCTGCCTTCCAAGTACACCTCCGAGGGCCAGGACATATCGGGGCTGTGGCCCAACACGGCGCGGTGGCTCACCCCCGAGTCGAACCACACGTCCAGGATGTCCGTCTCCTGCCTGAAGGACGCCCCGCCGCACGCGGGACATACAAAGCCCGGAGGAAGGAACCTCGACGCGTCCCCCTCCCACCAGATGCCGGCGCCCCGGTCGGCGATCTCCTTCACCACGGCGTCGAAGAAGGCGGGCTCCCGCACGGGCTCCTTGCAGGTCGAGCACATAAGGACCGTGATGGGCACGCCCCATTTTCGCTGCCGGGAGAGGCACCAGTCGGGCCTCCCCTCCATCATGCTGTAAATGCGGTTGCGTCCCCACGGGGGGACCCAGGCCACCGTGTCGATGGCCTCCAAGGCCCTGGTCCGCAGGTGGTCGTGGTCCATGGAGACGAACCATTGCTCGGTGGCCCGGAAGATGAGCGGGTTCTTGCACCGCCAGCAATGGGGATAGGAGTGATCGAGGGTGCCGCTCGCCAGGAGGGCGCCGCGCTCTTTGAGCAGGGCCATCACCTTCGGGTTGGCGTCGAAGACGTTCAGCCCGGAAAAGAACTCCACCTGCGGCTCGAAGACGCCCCGGGCGTCCACGGGGGAGAGGATGGGCAGGCCGTACCGGAGGCCCGAGATGTAATCCTCCTGGCCATGGCCCGGGGCCGTGTGGACGCAGCCCGTGCCCGTGTCCGAGGTGACGTAGTCGGCCAGGATGCCCAGGGAGTCCCGGTCGAGGAAGGGATGGCGAAACACCAGGCGGTCCAGCTCCGCGCCCTTGAACCTCGCCACCACCTCTCCCTGAAGGCCCGTTGCCGTAAGGAATGCGGGCAGGAGCTCCTGGGCGACGATGTAGGTCTCACCGCCGCACGTCACGCCCACGTAGGTAAAGGCGGGATGGAACGCCACGGCGAGGTTGGCCGGCAGGGTCCAGGGTGTCGTGGTCCAGATGACGGCGAAGGTCCTCTCCGCCGGGAGGCCGCGGGGTAACTTACGATCCTGGCCGGGAGCGAGGGCGAATTTCACCGTGATGGTGGGCGAGGTGTGCTGGCCGTACTCCACTTCCGCTTCGGCCAGCGCCGTTTCGCAGTGGATGCACCACTGCACGGACTTCATGCCCTTGTAGGCGTACCCCTTGAGAAAGATATCGGCGAAGGCCCGGGCGATGGCGGCCTCGTAGGTGTAGTCCATGGTCTTGTACGGGTGTTCCCAGTCGCCGAAGACGCCCAGACGGATGAAATCCTTCCGCTGGGCCTGAATGAATTTTTCCGCGTACTCCCGGCACAGGCGCCGGAAGGTATGCACGTCCTCGTCCCTCACGCGCCGGCCCTTTTCCTTCTCGATCTGGAGCTCGATGGGGAGGCCGTGGCAGTCCCAGCCCGGGCGGTAGGTAACCTTGTAGCCCTCCATGGTTCTGGATTTGAGGACAAAATCTTTGAGGATCTTGTTGAGGGCATGGCCCAGGTGAATGGGCCCGTTGGCATACGGCGGACCGTC
>JAKBES010000033.1 GCA_021833665.1 Acidobacteriota bacterium | reverse complement strand
GCATGCAGAGGCCTTCGTTGCTGCAGATGTTGGAGGTGGCCTTCTCTCGCCGGATGTGCTGCTCCCGGGTGGTGAGGGTCAGCACGAAGCCGCGCCGGTTGTCCGCGTCCACGGTCTCGCCCACGATACGGCCGGGGAGCTGGCGCATGTGGGCCTGCCGCGTGGAGATGAATCCCAGGTAGGGGCCGCCGTAGCCCAGAGGCAAACCGAAGGACCGGGCCTCGCCGCACACCATGTCGGCGCCGCAGGCGCCGGGGGGCTCGATGAGGGCCAGGGAGAGGGCCTCCGCTACCACGGCGCCGAGCAGGGGCTTCTTGTCCCCCTCCAGCGCGCCCGCAACGGCCTTGAGGTCCTCCACCACGCCGAAGAAGTTGGGCTGCCCCGCGAGGACCAGGCAGACATCGGGATTCAGAGCCCCTTTCAGGGCCGCCAAGTCCAGGCGGCCGTCGGCTCCATAAGGCACCTCCGCGATGGTGAACCCGAGATGCTTGGTGTAGGTGCGGAGGACCTCCCGGTAGGCCGGGTGCACGGAACGAGCCACCAGAACCGTGCTGCCCCTGTGGATGCGGTGAGCCATGAGTGCCGCCTCGGCCACGGAGGAGGCGCCGTCGTAGAGGGAGGCGTTGGACACGTCCATCCCCGTCAGGTCCGCCATCATGGTCTGGAACTCGAAAATGGCTTGCAGGGTGCCCTGGGCCATTTCGGGCTGGTACGGCGTGTAGGCCGTGTAAAACTCGGCCCGCATGAGGAGCTGGTCGATGGGAGCGGGAGCGTAGTGGTCATAGGCACCCGCGCCCAAAAAGCACGGCCGGCAGGTGGGGGAGCTGTTCCGGATGGAGCGCGTCACGAAGCGCTCGCGCAGGACCGGCTCGGCCACCGCTTCGGGCAGGTCCAGCGGCCCTTTCAGGCGCAGATCCTCGGGGATAGAGGCGAAGAGGTCCGACACGCGCTCCGCGCCGATGGCGCCCAGCATTTGCCGGATATCCTCCTCGCTCGCGGGAAGGTATCGCATGGGGGTTCTCCCTAGAGACTATTCACCACGGACCACGGAGAAATTTAGAAGGTCAAGAAACAAATTCACCGCAAAGACGCAAAGGGGACAAGGAGAAACTTGAAGAAGAGTCCCCCATTGCGGTTCAATCCGAACACATTCCTTTCTTGGCGCTCTTTGCGTCTTCGCGTGAGATGGTTTCCCCTTTCTCCGCGTGCTCCGTGGTGAGTGTAGTTAATGCGCCGATTCAGCCACATAGGCCGCGTAGGCCGCGGCGTCCATGAGGCCGGAGAGTTCTCCAGCGTTGGCGAGGGTGATCTTGAGGATCCAGCCCTTGCCGTAGGGGTCGGCGTTAAGGAGCTCGGGATGGTCGGCCAGATCGGCGTTTACCGCGGAGACGGCACCGCCTGCGGGGGCATTGATCTCGGAAACCGCCTTGACGCTTTCCACGCTCCCCATGGGCGCGCCCGCCGCGACGGCGGAGCCCTGCGCCGGGGCTTCCACGAAGACGATGTCGCCCAATTCTTGCTGGGCGAAGTCCGTGATGCCCGCCGTGCCCACGTTGCCTTCGACTCGAATCCATTCGTGGCTCTTGGTGTACTTAAGATCGCTCGGGATATTCATGGTAACCCTCCGGCTATTGGCTGTTGGCCAAGGATCTCCGTCACTTCGAACGCTTGTAATGGGGTTTGGGAACGACCTTGGCCGCCACCTTCTTGCCTCGGATGTCCACCTCGAAGGCGGTCCCCACTTCGGAGAGGGACATGGGAAGGTAGGCCATACCCAGAGGCTTCTTCAAAAACGGCGCCTGGGTGCCGCTCGTGACCACCCCCACCTTCTGGCCGCCCGCGAAGCACTCGAAGCCGTGCCGAGGGATGCCCCGTTCTGTCAGTTCGAAGGCCACGAGCTTGCGCGCCGTACCCTCGGCCTTCTGCTTTTCCAGAACGGAACGGCCGTTGAAGGGCCCCGGCTTGCCGAGCTTGAGGATCCAGCCGAGGTCCGCGTCCAGCACCGTCGTGGTGTCGTCGATGTCGTTGCCGTAGAGGGCCATGCACGCCTCGAGGCGGAGGGTGTCCCGGGCGCCCAGGCCCGCGGGCACGAGGCCGTAGGGCTTGCCCGCTTCGAGCAGGGCCCGCCACAAGGCGGGAGCGCTTTGGGGGGAAAGGTAGACCTCGAAGCCGTCCTCCCCCGTATAGCCCGTGCGGGCGATGAGGCACCTCTCGCCCAGAACCGTGCCGTAGCCGTACCAGTAGTATTTGATGGGCGCCAGGTCCAGCCCCGTCACGAAGGGCTGGAGGATTTCCAGCGACTTGGGCCCCTGGAGGGCGATCTGCGCCGTCACCGGGCTCGCATTGGTGACCCTAGCATCGAAACCCTTGGCTTGGGACAGGATCCAGGCAAAGTCCTTGTCCGTGTTGGAGGCGTTCACCACCAGGAGGTAACGGTCGTCCGCGTCCTTGTGGACGAGCATGTCGTCCACGAAGCAGCCCTGGGGCGTGAGCAGGCCGCTGTACTGGATCTGGTGGAGGGCCAGCTTGGAGGCGTCGTTGCTGGACAGGAACTGGACCAAATCGAGGGCCTGGGGGCCTTCGACCCAGATCTCTCCCATGTGGCTCACGTCGAACATGCCACAGCGCGTGCGGACGGCCACGTGCTCGTCGATGATGGAGGTGTACTGGACGGGCATGTCCCACCCGCCGAAGTCCACCATTTTAGCCCCCAGCGCGCGGTGCTCGGCGTTGAGGGGGGTCTGCTTCAGGTTGTCCATGGAACCCCCTCCTTGAAAGCCCTCATTCTAGGCCTGGGACCCGGCCCGGTCAAACACCTCGAAACTCTCCGGACGGTCAGGGTTTAGTCGGGTGGCCTCAGGCAAGGAGCTCTCCTCTCAAGACCGTGACGGCGTTACCGCCCAGCCGGACGCGGCTGCCCTCCAGGTGCACCCGGACCACGCCGCCTCGGGCCGATGCTTGAAACGCGGTCATGTGGTCCTTGCCCAGGCGCCCCCCCCAGAAAGGGCCAAGGCAGCAGTGCGCGGACCCCGTGACGGGGTCCTCGTCGATCCCCGCGGCGGGCGCGAAGAACCGGGAGACGAAGTCAAACCGGGGGTCGTCCGAGAGCGCCGTGACCATAACGCCCCGGGTGGAGAGGTCCCTCAGCCGGCCCATGTCGGGGCGCAGGCCCCGCACCGTTCCGGCGTCCTTCAGGAGAATGAGGTAATCAAAGAGGCTCTGCCCGACATAGGCGGGCCGGGCACCGAGGGCGTCGGCCAAACCGGGAGGCAGGTCGCAGGGCGTCTCCGGCGTGGCGGGGAAGTCCAGTTCGATCCCCGTGCCCGCCCTCCGGGCCAAAAGGAGCCCGCTTCGAGTATGGAACCGCAAGGCCTCTTCGACCGGAGCGGTCCCCTCCTCCCAGAGGGCGTGGGCGCTGGCCAGGGTGGCGTGCCCGCACAAGTCCACCTCCACCGCTGGGGTGAACCAGCGCAGCGCAAAGCCGTCCTCCCTCGGCAGAATGAAGGCCGTCTCGGAGAGGTTCATCTCGCGCGCCACGTCCTGCATCCACGCATCGGGCCTCGGTTTCTCAAGCAGGCACACGGCCGCGGGATTGCCGGCGAAGGCCGTCTCGGTGAAGGCGTCCACCTGGATCAGTCTGATGCCCATGGGTCCCTCCTTGGCATGGCCGAGTATAAAACAAGAGGGGCCCCGGAGGGCCCCGCCTTGCTTCTAGCGTCTCGCGTTTCGCGTCTGGCGTCTCGCGTTTCGCCTTACTTTCTTCCCGCCGCTTTGGCCGCGGCCTCCTTGTTGAGGATGGCTTCGATCTCGTCCATCACCTTGTTCATCTCCTTCATGGCGGCGCTGAAGGGGGCGCTCGTGGTCATGTCCACTCCTGCGCCCTTGAGCAGGTCGATGGGGTACTTGGAGGATCCGCTGGAGAGCATGGTGATATAGGCATCGCGGGCCTTCATGCTGGGCGGCTTGGCCGCCTCTCCCTCTCGGATCATGTTGGCGATGGATGTGGAAGCCACCAGGCTCGTGGCGTACTGGTACACGTAGAAATTGTAGTAGAAGTGGGGGATATAGGCCCACTCCACGCCGTAAAGGTCGTCCACCTTGCACACGCCCTGGGCGTCCCCGTAGTACTCCTTGAGGAGGCTCAGGTAGAGCTTGCTGAGGTTGTCGCCCGTGAGGGTCTCACCCTTCTCAGCCATCTGGTGGATCTTCATCTCGAATTCGGCGAAGAGGGTCTGGCGGAAGAGGGTCTGGCGAAGGCCGTCGAGGTAGCTGCCCAGAAGGTAGAGGCGCGTGGCGTCGTCCTTGGCTTCGTTCTTGAGCATGTAATGGAGGAGGAGGTTCTCGTTGCACGTGGAGGCCACTTCCGCCACGAAGATGGAGTAGTCCGCCGTGACATAGGGCTGGTGGGTGTTGGAGAGGTAGCTGTGCATGGAGTGGCCCGACTCGTGGGCGAGGGTGGAGACGTCCTCGTATCCGCCCATGAAGTTCAAGAGCTGGTAGGGATGCACGTCGTAGGCGGCACCGTTGCTGTAGGCGCCCGACTTCTTGCCCGTGGAGGGCATGAAGTCCACCCAGCGGCTTTCATAGCCCTTCTTCAGGTCGTCCACGTACGTTTTGCCCAGAGGGGCACAGGCTTTGAGGGTCAGGTCCATGGCCTGCTCGGGCGTGTAGTGGAGGTCCACGTCCTTCACGATGGAAGCGTAGAGGTCCTCGTAGCGGAGCTGGTCCACGCCCATCATGCGCTGGCGGAGCTTGAGGTACCGGTACAGGGTGGGCAGGTTGGCGTGGACGTCGCTGATGAGCTGCGTGTACACCTCCACGGGGATGTTATTGCGGTCCAGCGCCGCCTGGAGGCACGAATCGTAGTGCCGGGCCTCCTTGTTGAAGATGTGGGCCTTCACCTGGGAGTAGAGGGACGTGCCCAGGGTGCGGTGGAAGTCGTTGTACCGGGTCCAGAACGCCTTGAAAACTTCGTCCCGGTCCGCGCGGTTGTTCGAGGCACGATATTTGGTATAGGCGGCCGCGTCCAGCAGGGGAATGGTCTCGCCCGTGGAAAGCTTCACGTCCTTCGAATAGGGAAGGTCGGCGTTGGTGAAGATGCTGTAGATGGATTCGGCGGAGCCGCCCATCTGGCCGTTGGCCTGGGCCACGAGCTTCTCACCCTCCGCGTTCAGGGTATGGGCTTTCATGCGCAGGATGTTGTCCAGGTAAGGCTTGTAGTCCTTCAGCTTGGGTTCCGCGGCCACGAATTGGTCCACCTTGGCCGGGTCCATGCTCAGGATCTCGGGGCGCACGAAGGCCACGGCGGCCCCGAAGGAGGCGGCCACCTGCTCGATGCCCTGGAGCATCTCCTGGCTCTTCGACACCTTGGTGTCCTGGTCGGCCAGCTGGCTGGCGTAGGACATGAGCCGAGACAAGTCCTTGTCCATGCTCATCATGGTGGAGAGGCCGGCGTAGAGGCTTTGGGCCGAATCGCCCAGGTGGCCCTTGTAGGGCGCCATCTCCGGCAGGCGCTTTTGCAAGGCGTCCTTGGCCTCGGTCCAAGCCGCGTCAGAGGGGTAGAGGTCCGCCAGGTTCCAGGTCAGACGCTCGGGAACCTGGGAGCGCTCCGTTGCGGAGAACGGGCGCTCAACGGCGGGCGCGAGGGCCATCACCGCCACCACGAGAGAGAAGGTTATGCCGTGTCGGATCATGAAAGCTCCTTTCCCTGGGACCGCGGGCGCACGAACACGCTCCGCGGAGAGGGATCATACGGGGACGCGGAGTGAAAAGTTCTTCGCGAATGGGCCGCCTCATCATCTAAAGGGAAAGGATACCAGAAAAATCACCGGCCTTCCGGAGGAGCCGCGCGGTGAGGGCCATGCGGCACCGGCCCGGGGGGCCGCATCTTCTCCCGCGCATCCGCCTCACAACGCCAAAGGGCGGGCCAAAGCCCGCCCCGTGGAGAAGGGAAGGAGTGCGAGAGAGGGGAGCGATCAGGAGCCCGGTTCGGAGACGTCCGGAGCACCGGCGCCCGCGCCGGGACCGAATCCAGGACCCCCCTGGGCGGGAGGGCCCGCCGGCCGGCCGGAACCCGGGCCGCCACCGCGCCTCATGCCCTGACCCATGCCGCAGCCCGGACCCATGCCCCGACCGCCGCCAAGATCACACCCGCGGTTGAACCCGCCCTGTCCTCGACGACCGGCCCCTCGGGCGGCGCGCATGGCCTGGAAATGAGCCTTGGCCTTGGCCCACTGTTCAGGCGTGAGGACCTTTCTCATGTCCAGGAGGTGGTTGACCCGGGCTTTCATGATCTTGGAGCGGAGCGCGCCCTGCTCGTCCAAAAGGCGATCCACCACTTGGCGGTCCGGGGCGGCCTTGTCCATCTCCTGCTCCAGGTCCAGGCGCTTGAGGGCCATGTCCCTGCGGAGGTTGATCATCTCCTTCTGCTGCTGGAACCGAAGGGCTTCGAGGCTCTGCTGTTGCTCCGATGTGAGCCCCAGCGCCTGGACGACCTTGGGATTCTGGAAGGGATCCATGGCCATCACGGCGAACCCAATGGCCAGGAGGCTTGCGGCGATTCCGGCGATCAAAACTCGTTTCATGGTGAACCTCCATACAAGGCTCCTTAGACCGGCGTGGCACGCCGGAAGTTTAGCCCCAGCCATGGACCCGCCCCTTTCGCCGGAATGAAAGGAGCGCGTTCAGCCGTTTAGAGGGCAAAGGACGGGCGAGGGCGCCCGCCCAGTCGTGGGCCATGACAGGCAGAGACCCCCTACGCAGGAGGAAGGCATGGTTGGAAGATCCCGTCGCAGATTCGCGCTGATTTCAAGCGCCACGGTCCTGTTGGCCTTCAGCATTCTCGCCGCTGAACCTCCCGCCACCTTCAAGGTGGACCCCGTCCATTCGCACGTTGCATTCAGGATCCGTCACCTCATTTCCAAAGTCAGCGGCGACTTCAAGGACTTCACGGGCACCATCACGGGTGACCCGAAGAACCCCGCCGCCGCCTCCGTCACCTTTACGATCAAGAGCGCCTCCATCGACACGCAAAACGCCCAGCGCGACGCGGACCTCAAATCTCCCAACTTTTTTGACGTGGAGAAATACCCCGAAATTACTTTCAAGAGCACCAAGATTGTACCCAAAGGCGGGGACAAGTACGACGTGGCGGGGACGTTCACCATGCACGGGATCACCAAGGAGATTATCCTGCCCGTGACCTTCTCCGGCCTGGCCAAGGATCCGTGGGGCAACGAGCGGGCGGGCTTCTCGGTATCCACGACCCTGAACCGTAAGGATTACGGCATTACCTGGAACAAGATTCTGGACCAGGGCGGTACCCTCGTGGGCGACGACGTGGAGATCACCATCGACCTGGAAGCCGTGAAACAGAAATAGGCCGGCGGGAACCGGGGCTCAGTACCTCAGGACTCTAACCCCGAACCCTCCCCCGAGTGTCATCTTGCCCGCAGGAAGGGTCCGGCGTGGGAGGGCGGTGCCGAGGGAAAGACTCCGAGGGCCTGCTAAGCCCGCCCGATGGCATGGGTGGCCAGCGCCCAGGGGACCCTCTCGAAGAGGTCTCCCGCCCAGGCCACGCCCTTGGGAAGTTTGCCGAGCCTGGGCGGGGCGGGAAGCGAGCGGTTTTGCCACATGCGCGCCGCTTCACCGGACAGGGATTTCTCCGGAACCGTGAGGACGGCGGCAGGCAAGCCCGCGGCTTTGGCCTCGCGAAGGAACGCCCCCGTGCCCACCTTGTTGGCGAAGTCCTCCTCGAAGCACGCATCGGCCCCCACGACCACGGCCTGAACTTCGCCCAGGAGCGACGGCAGGGCCGCGTCGGCCGTGAGGGTTACGTCCAGACCCTCGCCCCTCAGTTCCTTCGCCAGGATGACTCCTTCGCCCGAGGGGCGCGCCTCCGAGAGAAGGACGCCCTTGAGCCCGGCGTGCCGGGCCGAGGCTAGGCATTCGCGCACCTGGCCCGACCGCGAGTAGGTGGCCACCCGTGCCCAGCCCTTCTCATGGACCAGCGCCGCGAAGGCCGCCGCCGCTCTCAGGCGTGACTGCACGAGGGACAGAAGGAAATTCTCCAGCGCGAGGGCCGCGGCCTCGTGGCCCGACCGCGCCGCCTCCCCCACCATCGCCGCCAGGTTGATCCGCAGGGCCATGGACGGGTGCTCAGCCACGAGAGCCTCAAGCAGGGCGCCCAGCTCCGCCGTGCCGTGCCGGTCCAGGTGCGCCTTCACCTGTCCCGCGGCCACATCCAAGAGATCCATCGAACCCGAAACGCGGTCGCCCTGATCAAGAGCCATTCGCCTTCACCTCGAAGGGTATTATACGCCGCCACTGCGGTAAGTAACCGCAGGCGCGCCTGCAGGATGATCGGTAGCATCGCGAAGGCGGGCGCATGCGGCGCCCGCCTTCGTGGCTCCGGTGGCCCCTTCCGCGGGCCCTCGGGCTCTCTCCACTTCCATCTCTACATGTCTACAAACCTAGTGGGGGTGGCCCTTCGCTCGGGGGAACCTACCCGTTCCCCCGAACCCCCTCGTCCGGCGGCATGGGCACTTTGCTGTCCCGCCTCGGTGCCCGCACGACCTCCGGTACCGCCTACGGCCTCTCCAGCAAATACGCGAAGCCCATGCCGCCGCCGATGCACATGGTGACGATGCCTCGTTTGGCATCGCGGCGGGCCATCTCGCCCAGGAGTTTGACGGTGAGGACGGCCCCCGTGGCGCCCAGGGGGTGGCCCGTGGCGATAGCCCCGCCGTTCACGTTGGTCCTCTCGGGATCCAAGCCCAGCTCGCGGCAGCAGTAGACGCTCTGGCTAGCGAAAGCCTCGTTGATCTCGATGAGGTCGATGTCATCGAGCTTCAGGCCCGTCTTTTTGAGAAGCTTGGGAACAGCCTTGGCGGGGCCGATGCCCATGATTTCGGGAGGCACGCCCGCCACGGCCCACTCGCGGACGTAGGCCAGGGGATTGAGCCCCAGCTCCTTCGCCTTGTCCTCGCCCATGACCACCACCATGGCGGCGCCGTCGTTGATCTGGCTCGCGTTGCCCGCCGTGACGGTGCCCTTGGGGTCGAAGGCCGGCTTGAGTTTGGCGAGGGTTTCGTAAGTCGTGTCGGCGCGTGGGCCCTCATCCGTGTCGAAGATGAATTCCTTCCACTTGCCGTTGTCCATGGTGCGGACCTTCAAGGGAATGATTTCATCCTTGAACTTGCCCGCGGCGATGGCGGCGGCGGCTCGCTGGTGGGAGCGGACGGCGTATTCGTCCTGATCCTTGCGGGAGACACCGAACTTCTGCGCCACGATCTCGGCGGTGGCGCCCATGGCGGTGTAGATATGGGGGTTAAAATCAAAGGCCACGGGGGAGGCGACCATCTTGTTGCCGCCCAGGGGCACGTTGGACATGCTCTCCACGCCCCCCGCCACGGCGATGTCGATGCTTCCGGCTTTGATGGAATCGGCGCTCCAGGCGATGGACTGGCTGCCGCTGGAGCAGAAGCGGTTGATCATGGCCGTGGGGACCTCATCGGGGAACCCCGACATGAGGGCGATGATCCTGGAGACGTTCATCCCCTGTTCGCCCTCGGGCATGGCGCAGCCCAGAACGATGTCATCCACCATCTCGTGTTTGAGGCCCGGAGTCCTCTCCATGAGCGCTCTCAGAACCGGTGAGGCGAACTCCGGCGGCTGGGTATCCTTGAGGCTGCCCTTTTTGGCGCGTCCAATCGGCGTTCGTGCCGCCGAAACGATCACTGCGTTACGCATGGTTTTCATCTCCCTGCGGGTTGGCGGGCTTCCCGTCCGCCGTTCCGTCCTGTTCGTGCTGCGTTTCGCGCCTAGCGTCTCGCGTCTCGCCTAGTTCCGCAACGGTTTGCCCTTTTCCAGCATGTGCTGGATCCTGGCCTGCGTCTTTTCTTCGCCGCACAGCGAGAGGAAGGCCTCCCGCTCCAGGTCGAGAATGGCCTGCTCGCCCACCGGGTTGTTGATGGTCGTGTCGCCGCCGCAGAGGATGGTGGCGATGTGGGTGGCGATCTTGACGTCGTGCTCGCTGACCCAGTGGGTCAGGGCCATGTTGTGCAGGATCATCCTCAGGGTGGCGATGCCGTCCTTGCCCGGCACGGTGAAGGTCTTGGGCATGGCGGGATGGTAGCCCCGCTCGTCCAGACCTATGGCCATGCGTTTGGCGGTGTAGAGCTGGCGTCCCTTCTGGATCTCCACGTAGTCACACGGACGCAGGTATTTGAGCGCCCGGGCGTCCTCGGCGGAGCTGGAAACCTTGGCCATGGCGATGGCCTCGAAGGCCTTCTGGAGGAAGGGCAGGTTGCTCAGCACGGGAGCGTCCACGTTTTCGAGAACCCGCTCGATCATGAACAGGTGGCCGCCGCCCGCGGGAAGCAGGCCCACGCCCACTTCGATGAGTCCCATGTAGGTTTCCGCCGCGGCGCACGTCAGGTCACCGCCCATGGCGATCTCGGCGCCCCCGCCGAAGGTGAAGCCGAAGGGCGCGGTCACCACCGGGATTTTGGCCCGCCGCATGCCCATGGTCATGCCCTGGAAGTTCTTGACCAGCTGGTCGATGGCCGGCCAGTTCTTGGCCTTGGCCGCCTCCAGGAGCATGGCGATGTTGGCGCCGGCGCAGAACTGATCCGCCTGGTGATGGATGACGAGGCCCCGGAAATCCCGCTCGGCGATCTCGATGCCCTTGAGCATGACGTCGATGATCTGGTCATCGATGGGATTGAGGTTGGGCTGGGTGGCCGAGTGGAACTCGATGCACGCCACGCCGTCGCCCAGGTCAACCAGCGAAGCGCCGGGGTTCTCCAGGATCGCGGCCTTTTTCGCTTTGATGTCCTTGAGGACGAGGAACGATTCGGGTTTGGGCACGGGCCGGTAGGCCATGGTCTTGGGATCGTAGTACTCGCGCCCCGTCTCCCCGTCGCGGTAGAAGGAGGGGTGCCCGCTGCGCACCATGTCCCACACCCACGTGGGGACATGAACGCCCTCGGCTTCCATGCGGTTGGCCGCGGCCTCCACGAGGAGGGAATCCCAGACCTCGAAGGGGCCCAGCTCCCAGTTGAAGCCCCAGCGGAGGCCCTCGTCCACGGCCACCACCGAGTCGGTGATCTCGGGGATGCGGTGCGCGGCGTACGCGAGGGTGTCGCGCAGAACCCGCCAGGCGAAGGCGCCGCCCCGGTCCTCGGCCCACGCCATGGTGCGGATGCGCTCGGCGGGGCTGTGCATGCCCTTCACTTTTTTCAGGCTCGGGATGTCGGGCTTGATCTGGGGGACGTACTCGCCCTTGGTGTAGTCCAGGACGAGGATCTCTTTTTTGCCGTCGGGTTTCTTGTTCTGCCTGAAAAAGCCCGCGCCGGACTTGCGGCCCAGGGCACCCTTGGCCACCATCTGGGTGAGGAGCTCGGGGACCTTGAAGGCCCATTTGCCCTCATCCTCGGGGCATCCTTCGGCGAGGGTGTTGACCACGTGGATGAAGGTATCCAGGCCTACCAGATCTGCGGTGCCGAAGGAGGCGCTCTTGGGACGGCCCAGGGCCGGACCCGTAATGGCGTCCACCTCGTCCACGCGGTACCCCATATCGAGGGTGGCGTGGAGGGTGGCCATCATGCCGAAGACGCCGATCCGGTTGGCCACGAAATTGGGCGTGTCCTTGCCGAACACCACGCCCTTGCCCAGGCGGAAGGTCCCGAATTCCACCACGTCCTTGACCGTCTGCGGGGCCGTCCCAAGCCCGGGTACGATCTCCAACAAATACATGTAGCGGACGGGGTTGAAGAAGTGGGTGACGAGGAAGTTCTCCTTGAACGCCTCGGACCGCCCCTCCACCATCTTGTGGATGGGCAGGCCGGAGGTGTTGGAGGAGACGATGGTGCCGGGCTTGACCACTTTCTCCACGCTCTCGAAGAGCTTCTGCTTCACATCCAGGCGCTCCACGACCACTTCGATGACCCAGTCGTACTCCGCCAGGCGATGGAAGTCGTCCTCGAAGTTGCCCACTTCGATGAGAGGAAGCGACTTGGGGGTGTAGAGGAGCGCCGGCCGCCCCTTTTTGATGGCCTCCAGTCCCTTCAGCGCGAACTTGTTTCGGAACCGCTTGTCGGACAGGCTGAGGCCGGCCTTTTGGTCCTCGGGGGCAAGCTCGGGAGGCACCATGTCCAGCATGAGGCACGGAACTCCGGCGTTGGCCAGTTGAGCCGCGATCCCCGAGCCCATGATGCCCGAGCCCAGCACGGCCACCTTTTCGATCCTGCTTCGCATGTTTGCCCTCCTAACAAGAACCCGCGTGGCGGCGCCCGGTCTCCGCATCGGAGTGGGCACGGTTGAAGGATGTCAGGTCAGTAGGTATCCATTCACAGATGCAGTCTCCCACGTTGTTTTGGTGAATGCAAGTGCTCATTTTCAAAGCACTGGACTCGCCTAACGCCATCACCGGCCCAAGTGTAAGTGTTTATTTACTTATAGGCAAGGGGGGCTTAGGCGCCCTTGAGCCTTCGCCCAGGGAGTGGTTGAATGAGCACGGCGCGGCCGTGGTCTCCCCCCTCCGGCCCAGCGGAGCGAGCATGAGCCCAATGGTCCACTTCTGGCAGCACCTTCCCAGCCACATGCACCCCGTCATCTTCTCCATCGGGCCCGTGCCGGTGCGCTGGTACAGCGTCATGTATCTGCTGGCGCTGGTGGTGGTCTACGTTCTGACGGCATGGCGCATCCGGCGGGGCGAGGTTCGCATCCCCTCTGACGAAGGGACGCTCCAGGACTTCATCATCACGAGCATCCTGGGGATCATCGTCGGCGGGCGGCTCGGCTACGTCCTCGTCTACGACCTGCCCTACTACTGGCGCCATCCCATGGAAGCCTTTCTGCCCTTCAGCCTCCAGGGCGGCTTTCACTACACCGGCTTCACGGGCATGTCGTTTCACGGGGGGCTGATCGGCGTGCTGCTGGTGCTGGGCTATCTATGCAGGAAAAGGGGATGGGCGCTGCTGGACCTGACCGACAGCTTGGCGCCCGCCATCCCATTGGGCTATACCTTTGGGCGGCTGGGGAACTTCGTCAACGGAGAGCTCTTCGGCCGCGTGACGGACCTGCCCATAGGGATGTTTTTCCCCCTCGCCCCCGGCCACCAGCTCCGGTTTCCGTCCCAGCTCTTCGAGGCCGGCCTTGAAGGGCTGGCGCTCTTCGCCGTCCTTTGGCCCCTGCGGAACAAGCGCCCCTTTCGAGGCTTCCTCTCGGGCGCTTATCTGATAGGATACGGTGTGGCCCGCTTCCTCGTGGAGTTCACCCGCCAGCCGGACCCGCAGCTCGACTTCGTGCTGGGGCCCTTCACCATGGGGCAGGTGCTTTGTTTCCTCATGATCGTGGCGGGAGGGGCCCTGTGGCTCATCCAGTGGCGCCGGATGCTCAAAAACAAGACCTGATCCCGGGCGTTATCTTCCCCAATCCCTGGGATAACGGAAATCGATGCCCACGGTGCGCTGGGAGAGTTTGGCGATGATGGGCAGGCGGCGCTTGTACTGGCTCCCCTCCACCATGGCCAGAACCTTCTGGACCCGGTCCAGGGGATGGCCGGCGGCGGCTACTTCCTCGACGGTATAGCGCCCGTCCACGAGAAGATAAAGGATGGCGTCGGCCTCGGCGTAGGTGATGCCCATCTCCCCCTCATCGGTCTGGTCCGGCCACAGGTCCGCCGAAGGCGCCTTGCTCACCACCTGCTCGGGGAGTCCCAGGTGGCGGGCCATCTGCCACACCTGCGCCTTGTACAGGTCGCCGATGGGGTTCAGGGACGAGGCCGTGTCACCGTACCAGGTGCCGTACCCGAGGAGGAGCTCCGTCTTGTTGCTCGTGCCCAGGACGAGGGCGCGCTCGCGCGCCGAACGGTCGAAAAGGACGGCCATCCGCACCCGTGCCATGAAATTGCCCCAGCGCAGCGGAGGGGATTCCGGAAGGCCTTGGAAGTAGGCCTCCACCATGGGGGTGATGTCCACCCGTTCGGACCGGACCCCGAGCTGGGAGATCACGGCGTCCGCATCGGCCTCGGAGGAGGGGGAGCTGGTGCGGAAGGGCATTTTCACGGCCAGGACCTTGCCGGGCCCGAGGGCGTGTGCGGCAAGGGCGCAGGCGAGAGCCGAATCCACGCCCCCCGAGAGGCCCAGAACGAAGCCCGCGAGGCCCGTCTTGACCAATTCCTCCTGGAGGAACCGGTCGATCATGGCGAGGGCTATCTTGGGATTGACCTTCGGCGGCCTGCTTGAATCCATCGGCGTGCTCCATAGTCGGGGCGGTTCGGTGAGCAAGTCATCGGGTGACCAAGTGATCGAACCTCAGGCGAATCGGTCCCTTGGCCAGCGCGATAACCCCGTGTCGCGAACGGCCGGCCATTGGCTCCCCGTTACCTGATCCCTTGACCAAGTGGCAACCTGATCACCCCTCCCGAAGGACCTCTTTCAGCTGGCGAAGCACCAGCTCCGGTTTCTCGTCCCGCAAAAGCGGTGTTTGCGTTCTGGCCCGGCGCAGGGACGCGAGAGGCAAATCCGCCCGGTAGATGGCCTCCACGTTTTCGGCCCCGTCCAGGAGCAGGTCCCCGAAGGGGTCGGCCACGTAGGAACCGCCCGCGAAGGCGAGGCCGTCCTCGTACCCCACCCGGTTCACGTAGGCCCAGTGGACCGTCAGAAATTGGCTGAGGGTCTGCCCCACGCGCTCCCAGGTCTGAACGGACGTGGCCTCCACCGATTCCGTGGCCAGCCCTCGCCCGGGGCTGCCCGACATCACCAAGAGCGTATGCGCTCCCTGCAACACGAGCAGGTAGGAGGAGGAGAGGTGCCAAGCATCCTCGCAAATGAGGACCCCAATCTTGCCGAAGCGCGTGTCGAAAGCTCCGAATTCCCGTCCCGCAGCGAAGTAGCGGCCCTCGTCGAACATGCCGTACGTGGGCAGGTACACCTTCCGGTGAACGTGGTGGATCCGGCCTCGGGATAAGTACACGGCGGAGTTGTGGAAGAGGAATTGGGAGGACTCCTCTACCAATCCCACAAGGATGTCCCGGTGCCGGCTCGCTTCCACCAGGGGGGCCAGAAAGCCCTTTTCCTCCAGAGGGCGGGCCACCTCGGCCACCAGGTCCTGCAGGAGATATCCCGTGAGGGACAGTTCGGGGAAGACCACCAGATCCGCCTCCCTCGCTTCGGGCGTTTCGAGCCAGGCGAGGTGCGATTCAAGGTTTCGCTCGGTAAGGCCGAGCGACGGAGCCATCTGGACCAGGGCGACCTTGAGCACGCTCTCCAAAGGGGTAACCTCCTTCATCAAGTATAGGGCAGGACAGGCCAAGAGGAAAACGGGGGGCGCCGAGATTCAAACCGGGCTTTCACGACCATAACACTAAAGATACTTGACAAAGACACTATCAGGTCCCTATAATTAGCACTCTGGTAGCGCGAGTGCTAACGGTTATGGTATCGTCCATATTCTTTTTCTAGGAGGCTTGCTAATGAAGGTTCGACCGCTGAACGACCGGGTGCTCATCAAGAGGCTCGAGGCGAAGGAAAGCATGCGCGGCGGCATCATCATCCCCGACACCGCCAAAGAGAAGCCCATGGAAGGTGAAGTCATCGCCGTGGGTCCCGGCAAGCTAGATGAGACGGGCAAGCTCATGCCCATGTCCGTCAAGGCCGGGAACAAGGTTCTTGTGGGCAAGTACGCGGGCACCGAAATCAAAATTGACGACGTGGAACACATCATCGTGCGCGAGGACGAGATCCTCGGCATCGTCGAGAAGTAAGGGAGGCAATGCTCAATGGCTAAGGAAATCATTTACTCGTCCCAATCCCGCCAGGCCCTCATGGCCGGCGTGAACAAGCTCGCCAACGCCGTCAAGGCCACCCTCGGGCCCAAAGGCCGCAACGTCATCATCGAAAAGAAGTTTGGCTCCCCCCTGGTGACCAAGGACGGCGTCACCGTGGCCAAGGAGATCGATCTCAAAGACAAGCAGGAGAACATCGGCGCGCAGATGGTGAAGGAAGTGGCTTCGAAGACTTCCGACGTGGCCGGCGACGGCACCACCACCGCGACGGTTCTGGCCCAGGCCATGCTTCAGGAAGGCCTCAAGGCCGTGGGCACGGGCGTGAACGTGATGGAACTCAAGAAGGGCATCGACAAGGCCGTAGAGACGGTCGTGGCCGAGATCAAGGCATCCGCCAAACCCGTCGAAGGCAAAGCCGTAGAGCAGGTTGGCACCGTTTCAGCCAACAATGACGAGACCGTGGGCGCCCTCATCGCCCAGGCCATGGACAAGGTGGGCAAGGACGGCGTCATCACCGTGGAAGAGGCCAAGACCATGGAGACCACCCTCGAAGTGGTCGAGGGCATGCAGTTCGACCGCGGCTACCTCTCCCCCTACTTCGTGACCGACGCGGAGCGGATGGAGGCGGTCCTTGAAGACTGCTACATCCTCACCCATGAGAAAAAGATCTCCTCCATGAAGGACCTCCTGCCTCTGCTGGAGCAGGTGGCCAAGAGCGGCAAGCCCTTCCTCATCATCTCCGAGGACGTGGAAGGCGAAGCCCTCGCCACCCTGGTGGTCAACAAGCTGCGCGGTACCCTCCACATCTGCGCCGTGAAGGCCCCGGGCTTCGGCGACCGCCGCAAGCGCATGCTCGAAGACATCGCCATCCTCACGGGCGGCAAGTGCATCACCGAAGACCTGGGCCTCAAGCTCGAAAACCTCACGCTGGCGGACCTGGGCCGGGCCAAGAAGGTCGTGATCGACAAGGACAACACCACCCTCGTGGAAGGTAACGGGGCCGCCTCGGATATCGAGGGCCGCGTGAAGCAGATCCGCCGCGAGATCGAGGACACCACCTCCGACTACGACCGCGAAAAGCTCCAGGAGCGCCTTGCCAAGCTCGTGGGCGGCGTGGCCGTCATCAAGGTCGGCGCGGCCACCGAGGGCGAGCTCAAGGAAAAGAAGGCCCGCGTCGAGGACGCCGTCCACGCCACCAAGGCGGCGGTGGAAGAGGGCGTCGTGCCCGGCGGCGGCGTGGCCTACATCCGCGCCATCCCCGCCCTGGACAAGCTCAAGGGCAGCGACGACTTCAACGCCGGCGTCAAGATCGTGCGCAAGTCCCTCGAGGAGCCGGCCCGCCAGATCGCCAACAACTGCGGCGTGGAAGGCTCCGTCGTCGTGGAGCACATCAAGAAGGCCAAGGGCTCCAACGGATTCAATGCCAAGACGGAGGTCTACGAGGACCTCATCGCCGCCGGCATCCTGGACCCCGCCAAGGTCACCCGCACGGCCCTCCAGAACGCGGCCTCCGCGGCGGCCACCCTGCTCACGACCGAAGCCATGATCTTCGAGCTGCCCGAGGAGAAGAACGCCTCACCGATGCCCGGTGGCATGGGCGGCATGGGCGGCGGGATGGACTATTGAGTGAAGAGCGAGGAGTGAGGAGTGAGGAGTAAAAAGTAAAAAGCGATACGTGAACGAAAAGAAAACTTTTCACTTGGCTCACTCCGACACCATCAAGGGCGGCCTTCGGGCCGCCCTTTTTTGGTGATCTGGTGAGCAAATACGGTGATTGGGATTGCGATTTGGGAAAGGAGACCGCCGTGGTCAAGTGTATTTCCTCATCTCGGCATCCCGGCTTCTCGGCACCCTCGTCTCGCGTCTCACGTTCGACGTTTCGTCCTGCTACTCGTAAATTTTCTCGTCCGGAGCCTGCGCGTTGGCCGCGTCGGCTTCCAAGTCTCGGCCCGAGGGAACTGTCGCCAGGAACTCCTTGTAAAACTCGTGCTGGATCACCAGGTCCATGATCTCGTTGGTCCCCGTCCAGATCATGATCAGCCGGGTGTCGCGAAGGAGGCGCTCCACGGGAAAGACGTCGGTGTAGCCGATGCCGCCGAGGACCTGCATGGAGTCGTTCACCACTTTCCAGGCCGTCTCGGTGGCGAACTTCTTGGACTCCGAAACCATGCGCCGCACGCGGCCACGGTCTACTCGGGGGTTGTCAACGGCGTTGAGGGTGTCCCGGCAAAGGCCCCGCGCCGCATCCAGGAGAGTGAGGCTGTCGGCGATTTTGAAGCTCACTGCTTCGTACTTCCGAATTTCCTGCCCGAAGGCCTTGCGCCGGGAGGCATAGCGCGCCGCGATCTCCAGCGCCGCGCGCCCCATGCCCAAGGCTCCGCAGGCGCTCGTCATGCGCTCCGGGACCATCATCTGGTCGAAGACCTCCGCACCCCGGCCTATCCCCGCCTCACCGCCCAGGACGCTGTCCAGGGGAACCTCCACGTCGCGGAAGACCAGGCGCCCCGTGCCGCCACCGCGGGTTCCCATGAGCCCGTAGACGTGCTCCACTTCGATGCCCGCGCCGCGCTCCACCAGGAAGGCGGTCATGGCCTTCCTGGGGTGGGCCGCCGGATCGGTCTTGGCGTAGACGAGGAACAGGTCCGCGCCCTCGGCGCCCACGACGAAGCGCTTCTGGCCGTTGATGACGAAGTGGTCCCCCTTGCGCTCAGCCCGCGTGGCCGCACCGAAGAAGTCCGAGCCGCCCCGGGGTTCCGTCAGCGCCTCCGCCGGCCCCAGCTCTCCCCGGAGCATGGGCGGCATGTACCTTTGCCGCTGCTCTTCCGTTCCGAAGTGGACGATGGCCTCGCCCACGATGGACACGAGAGAGTAAAGGCAGGCAAGGGACGTTCCCAGGACGCCGACCTCCTCTAAGGCTACCATCTCGCAGGTCCAGGGGAGGCCCCGGCCGCCGTAGGCCGAGGGAAAGCGGAGGCCCAGCAGGTTCCGGTGGCCCGCCTCCCTCAGGTAAGGCGCGGGGTACCGGACCGCGTCCGAGTCCATATCCAGGAGGAGCTGTCTGGGCACCCACCGGACAAACTGCGCGGCTTCACGCCGCACGGACTGTTCGTCGCTTGAGAGCAGGGCTTCGGGATAGGTTGTCATGGCATCCCCCCTCCTTGGGGCGTGTTCTCAAGATAGCACTCGGTCAAGGCAGCGTCACGCCGGTTACGGCGGTGGCATCCCGCGCCGTGACGGCCTTATATTTTCTTGTGTTCCGTGTGACCCGCCGAGGGCTCCGGGACCCCCCGGGGTCCCCGGGCGGGCAGGAAAGGAGCCAACCATGGACGTCATGCTGGATCAGGACGAGGTAGAGCTGCTCTCGGGCCTGTTGAGAAACGCGCTGGCGGACCTCCGCGAGGAGATCTACCACACCGAAACCGCCGCCTACAAAACCGGCCTGAAAATGGATGAGGCGCTTTTGAAAGGGCTCCTTGTCAAGTTTTCGGCCGCGGTCCCCGTTCACCAGGGTTAGCAGGCCACACCGGCGAATAGGCGGGCCCATATCCCATAGGCGAATGGCTCCCACAGCGGAAGCGAGGGGGAAGTACTT
>JAKBES010000293.1 GCA_021833665.1 Acidobacteriota bacterium | reverse complement strand
ATGGTCCTCCATGGGCAAGGAGGATTTGATCGTCATTCCGATCATCCGCTCATAGGCCGGGTTCATGTAGACCGCCTGGCCCAGCTCGTCGCACACGGTGACCGGGTCGAGCATGCTCTCCACCATGGCGTGCCACCGCGCGCGCTCCGCCTCCAGTTGCGCCTGCAGGAGCTTCCTCTCGGTGATGTCGCGCAGGGTGACCTGGATGGCTATCCCCTCTTCATCTGTGAAGGGCGACGCCGCCACCTCCACGTCCCTCACCGTCCCATCGAGCCGCAAGACCGTCTCTTGGACGAGCGGGACGGGATGGCCTTGCAGGAGGCGCTCGATGCGCTCGCGCACCTGCGCGCGGCACCTGGGGTCGAAGAGGTCTAGGGGGGATCGTCCGAGGAGCTGCCCGGGGGCCGACGCGCCGAACAACCGACAGGCGGCGGGATTGGCGAACACGACCCGGTTGCCGCGGTTCACGTAGATCGCCTCGGGCGACTGGAGCACCAGTGCGCGGTACCGCGCCTCCCGCTCGCGCAAGGCCTTTTCGGCGCGCTTGAGTTCGCTGATGTCCCGCCACGCCACGACGCCGCCGACGATGGTCCCTTCTCCGTCCCGGATCGGGGCGGCGTTGCACAGAAGAGGCAGCGGCTGCCCCGAGGCGCCCACCTGGACCATCTCCACATCCCTTACCGCTTCGCCCTTGAGGATGGCCCGAACGAGGGGAATGTCCGTCTCCGCCATGGGCGTGATCCCGTCGCTCTGATAGACCGCCCGCGCCTTGGCGATCTCCGTCGCGGTGGCCCCCTCCTGGAGCGAGCCGAGGAGCTCCAGGCCGTACCGGCTGACCCGCTGGACTGCCATGTCCCGCGCGTCGGCGACGGTGATACCCTCCGGCACGTGTTCCATCAGCGCGTCGAGCAGGCGTCCCGCCTCCTCGAGCTTGGCCTCGGCGTGCTTTCTCGCCGTGATGTCCTTGAGCATGATTTGGACGGCCCGTTGGCCCTCGTGCATGATGGCCGTCTCGCGGGCGGACACGTGGACCACCTCACCATCCAGCCGCACCATGCGCACGTCCCGGTTGTCGGTCTCGAGCAGGCCGCGCTCCGCCCTGTACATCCTTTCTCTCACGCCGTCGCGGTCTCCCGCGTGAACCCAGTCGAGGAACGGGGTCCCCACCACCTGGGAGATATGGGATGCCCCCAGAAGGCCCAAGCCCGCCCAGTTGAGAAAGTGCCAGGCTCCTTCGCGGCAGACGCCGATGGCATCCGGGGCGGATTCCACGAGGGTTTTATAGCGCCGCTCGCTCTCCCGCAGGGCCTCGTTGGACCGGGCCAGCTGGGCGGTGCGCTGCCGCACGCTCTCTTCGAGGAAGTCGCGGGAGCGCCTGAGTTCCTCCTCGGCCCACCTTCGGGCCTCGGTCTCCCTCAGCGCCATGATGCCGAAGGCCAGGTCGCCCGCCAGCTTCGAGAGGAGAGAGACCTCCTCGCCGTCAAAGGCGTCCGTATCCACGGCGTAGAGCGTGAGCGCGCCGAGAATCTTCCCCTCGGCGGAAAGGGGAAGGCCGATGGAGGACCCATACCCGCGTGCCAAGGCGTCCTCCCGCCAGGGAAGGAGCGACGGGTCGTTGAGTATGTTGCGGCAGATTGCGGGGCGGCCTTCCCTGACGGCCCTTCCCGTCGGGCCGCGTCCCCGGGGGCCGTCACTCCACGTGATGCCCGCCTTCTCCAGGTAGCCGGCCTCGAACCCCGCCTGGGCCACGGGGCGAACACGCTGCCCCGCATCCTCCTCCTTGAAGCCCACCCAGACCATGCAGTAGCCGCCCACGGTCTGGATGATGCGGCAAACCTCCGATAGCAGAGCCGCCTCGTCGTCCGCCCGGATCACCGCCTGGTTGCATTCGGAGATCGCCCTGAAGGCCCGGCTCAAACGTTGAAGAGCCTTGCCTGACTTGGCAAGAACACCCCGCGCCTCCTTCAGGAGACCGGACAAGGCCTCCGCCTCGCAGGGCCGCGTTTCCGCCTCCTGGAGTTGGTTCACCAGCGCATCCATCCGTTCTTGGAGGCTGAAGTTGTCGGCGCCGACGTCGGGTTCGGCCATCTTGTCCTGCTCGCTTTCCCTCTTATAGGTCTCCGGATGAGACATTGTCAAGATCGGTTCCGAAGGCCAGCTGGCACCGGGTGCCACCGTTTAACGTGTTGATAATACTCCCAGTTTTTTGACGTCACGCGGACCGGCGGCGAGAACCCCCTCGGCCGACGCTTGAGAAAGTGTACACGGTAACAGGCTGGGAATGCTTTCCTTTCCGGCCCGTTCATGTCTCATTTCGGCCGTATCCTAAAACCAGCACATGAGACAGAGACATGCGTGCGTTCTGGGCCAGCCGCGGTTCCGGCAGCGAAGGCGGCGTCCTTGGCCGAACCCGGCGCGCATGCAGGCGCCATCTCCCTTTGTGGACGGCCCCACACGCCGCGGACGGCGGGGTATTTCCGGCTATTAACCTCACGGGGAAGAGGCGCTTAGCCATCGAGACTCCGGCACGGTCTCGGGGGCCACCTCGCGAGAACGGGGCGTCCGCGGGCTTCAAGGACGATGACGCCGAGGGCCGGAGATCACTCCGCCCGTTCCAGATGGCATGCACGTTGCTTAATGTTCGTTCAGCACCGTTGGGGCACAGGGAGGCAGTCAGCGAGGTGGGCCGGGGGGCCGGCCACCGGAATTCACGCATCGCCTTCCAAGATTCCCTTGGGTTTGCCCCAAGGCAGATGCGGCGGGCGAGAACGCGCGGGCAGGAGCCGGACATAGCGGCTTCGGGCGGCACGATACGCGGCTGGCAGATTGAACAAGGTAAACGGAAGGATGACCAGAAGGATGGAGGTAGAGCGATGAACAAGACAACGAGGTGCTCCCTCTTGGCGGCGGTTCTCGCCTTCCTTGCCGGTCTGCCGGCGTGGGCGCAGAGCACGGGCGGCGCCCTTCAAGGCAGGGTGACGGATTCGGCGGGGAACCCCGTCATTGGGGCTCTCATCCGGGTTACCGGGCCTAACCTGCAAGGGTTCCAAGGAACGGCCACGGATACCGCGGGACGGTTTGCGGTGCCCTTTCTTCCCGCGGGCAAGGACTACTCGGTCAAGATCTCCGCGCCCGGGTACGGAACGGTGGTTCGAAACAACATCACGATCCCCCTGGGGGCCACGGTGAGCCTTCCCGTCGCCCTCTCCACGGGCGAGACGGAGGTCACGGTCACGGCCGCGGCCCCGACCATCGACCTGAGGAGCACGTTGCAGGGGGCGACCCTCTCGGACAGAATGATCGAGGCCATCCCGCTCCAGCGCGATTCCAACACCATCGCGTTCCTGGCGCCCACGGCGGTGAATTCGGGGACTTCGACCCCCGGCATGGCCTCCATAGGCGGCTCCACTGGGGCCGAGAACCGGTACATCGTGAACGGCATGGACGTGACCAACACGGACCTCGGCACCAGTTCGGGCACCACCATGGGAAACACCACGAACAACGGCAACGGCACGATGCTCAACTTCGACTTTATTCAGGACATGCAGGTCATGACGGGCGGACTGCCGCCTGAATACGACGCCATGGGCGGCGTCGTGAACGCCATCACCCGCAGCGGCGGCAACGAGGTGCACGGCTCGCTCTACGCCTATTACTGGTCGGACAAGATGCAGGCCAAGTCCAAGACTTACAGCTACGCGCCCACCACCCAGGGAAACGACGGGTACACGCGCTGGGACGTGGGCGGCGACCTGGGCGGCTACTTTGTCAAGAACAAGCTTTGGTACTACGTGGGGTACGACTACAACCGCTACAAGGAGTACACGCTCGTACCCGGCGGTCCCGCCTACGGAGACGCCTACCTTTACCTGAACGGGCGCCCCGCCCAGTCCATCTATACGGGGCAGCGCCTCACCGACACCAACGAAATCAACCAGCAATACGCCTTTAAACTGACCTGGGCCATCACCTCCAACCAGCGCCTCGCCCTCACGACCTTCGGCAACGTGGACAAAGAAGGCCTCTTGGGATCCCTGGCGACCCACTCCTACACGTCGGCCCCGTTCAGCATGAAGACGGAGCCCAACAACCTCTCGCTCCAGTGGAACGCCACTTGGAGTCCCAAGTTCTTCACGGAGGCCGTGGTGAGCTACCACCACAGCACCCAGTCCTGGGCTTTCAACACGACGGGGGCCAACAACTGGCAGTACAGCTACCTCTTCTCGCAGGGCGTGTACGGCGGGTTCCAGGCGCTTCCGGCAAACCAGGGCGCGGGGCCGGTCTCCGTCAGCGGCACGAGAATCGACCTGGGGGCCAACTACCAGCCCTCTTACGGCGTGGGCGGCTACACCCCCATTACCAAGGACACCTCCACGCAGGCGCGGGTGAAGTTCACCCACCTTCTGAACCATCACGTCCTGACCTACGGCCTTCAGTACGACAAGCGGGATTACACGCCCGTCTTCGGCTTGAGCGGCCCCACCAACTTCATCTCGCCCAAAACCCACCAGCAAGCCATCGGCGGCCTCTTCGTTCAGTGGGCGCCCGCCTCGCTGCTGGGGTTCCCCGACGGCCCCGGAGGACAGAAGTACGTCTACATGGCCCAGGACTACTTCTCCAGCATGGCGCGTCCGGCGGGCATGACCTCCGACGCGGCCTGGATCAACGATGACTGGAACCTCACCAAC
>JAKBES010000292.1 GCA_021833665.1 Acidobacteriota bacterium | reverse complement strand
GGGCAAGGACCAGAAACAGCACGTGGAGGTCACGCGGGACATCGCGGGACGATTTAACAACCTTTACCAGTCCGAGGTTTTCGTGATCCCCGAGGATCGAATCCTGCCCGAGGCGGGCGTGGTCCCAGGCATCGACGGCCAGAAGATGAGCAAGTCCTACGGCAACGCCATCGACATTTTTCTGGAGGGGAAGGCGCTCAAGGAGCGGGTCTTTTCCGTGGTCACCGACTCGGCGCCCGTGGACGCCCCCAAGGACCCGGAGTCGAACAACGTCTTCAACCTGCTGAAGCTCTTCGTTTCGGCGGAGGAGCAGGCCGAGTGGCGGGACCGTTTTCTTGCGGGCGGCCTGAAATACTCCGACGCCAAGAAGCGCCTCCTTCAAGTCCTGGACGAAACTTTCGGCCCCGCGAGGGAGCGGCGTAAGGAGCTTGCCAAGGACAAGGACTACGTGGAGGGCGTCCTTCGCGCTGGAGCCGCGCGCGTGGAACCCATCGCCGCCACCACCCTCGCCCGCGCCCGGAAGGCCTGCGGGATTGATTGACGGGAGCGGGGAGCGGGGAGCAGGAAGCATCCAACGAGAGAGTCTCACCGCGAAGACGCCAAGGATGCCCAAAAAGGCCGCCCTTAACTTCGAACCAGAGCGCTCATCCTGGTATCCTTTGCGCTCGTCGCGCTTGAGCGGTTCAGTGATCCTTCTTTCCTCTTGGCCAATCCATTGGGCGCCTTAGTGGCTAGAATCACTCCTTCCCCGCCGCGCCGAGGCCCGCGGCTCGCCCCGTGGCCCAGGCCCACTGAAAGTTGTGGCCACCGATGGGCCCGAAGGCATCCAGAAGCTCCCCGCAGAGGAAGAGCCCCGGATGAAGCCGGCTCTCCATGGTCCTCGCGCTGATCTCGCCCAAATCCAGCCCGCCCCCCGTCACCTCGGCCTTGGCGTACCCCTCGTCGCCCGTCCAGGGCAAGGAATACCGCGTAAGACAGCGGAGGAGCGCGAGCCGCTGATCCCGCCGGAGCTGCGCCGTGGTCACCCCTGCTTCGAGCCCCGCTTCCCTGCAGAGCGTTTCCCCGAGCCGCGAGGGCAGGTAACCCGCCAACAGGGAGGACACCACTCCCCGGTGCTGAAAAAGCCGCTGCTCCCACCCCTCGGCGTCCAGCTCCGTCCACTTCACGAAGATGGGCTGCCTCGCCTCACCCGCAAGCCGGGAGCGAACGGCCATGTGGGAGATGTTCAGGATCGCCGGCCCGCTGTAACCCCGGTGAGTGAAGAGGAAGCCGCCCCTCGTGGTCATCTTTTTTTTCGGTCCTGGCGCCTCCAGGGTGACCTCCAGCGAGATGCCCGACAGGTGCGCGTGGACGGGGGGCTCGGCCGTAAGGGGCGTGAGGGCGGGGTAGGCCGGATGGACCCGGTGTCCCAGGCGCGTAAGGAGATCCAGGCCCCAGCCGTCGCTGCCCGTGGCGGGGACGGACCGCCCCCCCGTGGCAAGGATCACCGCCGAGGCGGCTACCAGCGTGTCCTCATCGGTGCTCACCCTCCACCCGTCCGGGCCGTGTTCGAGCCCCTTGGCGCGGACGCCGAACCGGATCTCTATCCCCCTGCCTAGGGCCAGGGTCACGAGGGCGTCGCGGACGTTCCGCGCGCTGTTGCTTCCGGGAAAGAGCTTGCCCGACGCCTCTTCCAGAACCAGCGCCAGGCCAGCCTCTGCATCGAAGAACTGCCGTTGCTCCATGAGGGGCCAGGAGCGAAGCATGTTCCTGAGGACGTTGGGGGAGGAGTCCGTGACGAAGCGCCCGGGGGCCGAAACCGAGGGGAGGATGTTGCACCGCCCGCCTCCGCTGATGAGGATCTTGCGGCCCCCGTCCTTCGTGCCTTCCAGCAGCACCACGGAACGGCCGCGGCCCGCGGCCCAGATGGCCGCCATGAGGCCCGAAGCTCCCGCGCCCACGACGACAATGGGACGTCCGTTCATCGAACCCTCCGCGCGGCGCGCACCGGCAGCACCATCAAATGCAAAACCTGGCCCCATGGGTTGGCGCTTGCCAAACAGGTGCCATCGGGCTTAGCTTAAACCCATTCACACGGGGGGAGACGATGGCGGACTCCGGGGATGGCCGTCTTCTGAACCAATCCGAACGCCCGACGAGGAAACATTACGTCATTTTGGGCATGGCCTGGGCGGGATGGCTCTTCGATTTTTACGACCTCATGCTCCTGTCCTTCCTCCTCGTGCCCATCAAGCGCAGCCTGGCCCTAAACGACTACGAACTCTCCCTCCTGCTGGGCACGACCCTGGCGGCCACCGCGCTGGGAGGCATCATCTTCGGCGTCCTGGCGGACCGATTCGGGCGCAAGCGGGTTCTTACATGGACGCTCCTGACCTACTCCGCGGGAACCTTCCTCTGCGGCATGTCCCACGCCTTCTGGCTATTCCTTGCGTTCAGGATCCTGACGGGCCTGGGGGTGGGCGGGGAGTGGGCCACCGGGCAGACTCTCGTGGGGGAGACCTTCCCGGCCAGGATGCGGGCGCGCTTCGCCGCCGTCATGCAGACGGGAGCCCCCCTCGGCATCCTGCTGGCCTCCGTCGTGGGGTCCTTCGTGGAACCTCTCTTCGTTTCCCTCTTCGGCCCCGACTGGGGGTGGCGAGCCTGCTTCTTCATCTCCCTCCTTCCCGCCGGGCTCGTGGTGATCATCCGGCGTCACATGCCCGAATCGGACGTGTGGACGTCGAGCCGCCGTGGGCTCACGGCGAAGGCCCCCGGGCTTCTGCGGGAGCTTCGCGCCGACGGACTTCTGCGCAAACTCTTTCTCCTGGGGCTCGTCCTGGCCGTGGCGGACATGTCCGCCTACTGGTTCACCTACACCTGGATGCCCAAGTACCTTTACGACCATCTGGGCTTCTCCGTCGTGAAGAGCGGAGTGTGGATGATCCTGACCCAGGTGGCGGGCTTCGCCGGCTACCTCTCCTTCGGGGTGGTGGCCGACTGGAAGGGACGGCGATGGGCCTACTCCGCCTACTCCATGGTGTGGGCCTTGGGGCTGCTGGGCATCACCTGGTTCTGGGGGACCATCGACCAGTTCCCCTGGATGCCCCTGGCCTTCATGGTTCTGGTAGGCCTGGGGACGGGCAATTTTTCAGGCTACGGCCCCATCTTCTCGGAGCTTTTCCCCACGCGCATCCGGAACAGCGCCATGGGGGTGGCTTTCAATCTTTCCAGGGGGGTGCAGTTCTTCACGCCGGTCATCATCACGTGGGTCACGACCCTCCCCCTGGCCCGGGGAAACGGGCTGGGGGCGGGCATCTCCATCGGCGCGTTCTTCGCCCTATTCACGGGCCTCTGGGTGTGGACCCTTCCGGAGACCAAGGGAACCCAAATCACGGGTGAGGTTTGAACCCATGCGATCTCTGCTGTTCCTCGCACTGGCTGCCGTTGTCCTTTCGGTCCGCGCGGGCGGTACCGGTGAACCCTCCGATGCGCCGACGCTCGATCAGGTCCGGAAGGGGATGGGGCTGCCCTCTCAGGGCGGCGTCCGCGGCCAGAAGGATGCCGTGGGATTCGCCTCCACGGCACCGCAGATGGCCGAAGCTTGGTCCCTGTCCGCTCTGGGTCCGGCCCCGGATACGCTGGAAAAGGCACCCGGCGGCCCCGTCTGGGGCGCCCTCTGTCCCCACGACGACTACCTCTACGCGGGCCGTGTCTACCGGGCCGTACTGCCGCTCGTGAAGGCCAGACACATCATCGTGCTGGGCGTATTCCACGGATGGCGCAAATTTGGCGCCAAGGACGCCCTCGTCTTCGACCCTTACCGGGCGTGGCGAAGCCCCGACGGAGAGGTGCCCGTTTCCTCGCTCAGGGAAGACCTTCTGGCCCATCTCCCCAAAGAAGACGTGGTCCAGAGCGCCGCCATGCACGATTCGGAGCACTCGGTGGAGGCCGTCGTCTACTGGCTCAAACATCAGACCCCGGACATGGACATCGTGCCCATTATCGTCCCCGTCATGGATTTGAACCGGATGCGGACGCTGACGGCGCACCTGGGCACCGCCCTCGCCTCCAGCCTCGATGCGCGCGGCTGGGTGCTCGGGCGGGACGTGGCCATAGTGATCTCCTCCGACGCCGTTCACTACGGCCCCGATTTCAACTACACGCCGCACGGAGAGGGCGGCGTGGAGGCCTACACCAACGCCTGTGCCGGGGACCGTACCCTGCTCACGGGGCCGCCGGCGGGAACCATGACCGCGGCCAAGGTGCAGCAGGCCTTCGAGGCCTTCTGCGACCCCAAGGATCCGGCCCAGTACCGCCTCACTTGGTGCGGGCGCTACTGCATCCCCCTCGGCCTGCTCCTGCTGGAAAAGCTCGCCTCGGTTCAGGGCACCACCCTGCAAGGCTGGCCCTTGGCCTACGCCACCTCCGTGGGGTGGCCCCAGCTCCCGGTGAAGAGGCCGGGGCTCGGTGTGACGGCGCCGTCCAACCTCTACCACTTCGTGGGGTATCCCGCCGCCGCCTATGCCGCAAGGAAAAGAGAATGATCCACCCAGGCACCCAAAGCTTGATGGACCAACCGTGGACCTTGCGCGCTGAACAGGGAGGATTAAAGGACGGGAGGAAACCATGGCACTTACTAATCAGGCACGATAATAGTTGACTTTTCACGCGGTAGGCCTTATAATGTGTTCGTGGAGATACGAGACGCTCGCT
>JAKBES010000291.1 GCA_021833665.1 Acidobacteriota bacterium | reverse complement strand
GAACCTCTGGCGGCTCTGGAGGATGGAGGAGGGCTCTGTGGTGGGGCTGGAGCCCATGGGCGCATTCAGGAGGTCCGTGATGACCACGGGCGCCATGTGGAAACCCTCGGATGGAGCCACTTCGCCTGGTTGGGCGTGCGAGGCGGGGGCCGGAGGCCCGATGGCGGGCACGAACCCGACAGCTTCTGGGGGGCGGGGGGCCAGTGGCTTCGGGGGCGGGCCTTCCTGTCCCGCCGCCGAAGCGGTAAGGACGAGTCCCAGGACATAGACCAGAACACGTTTTTGCAAGCACGAACCTCTCACAAAGGTGTCCCGGGACGACCGGGACCATCCACGCAAGGTTTTTAGTCTTATCGCCGGGTGAAGTCAAGGCGAGAGCCGCTTCGCGCGGGCCCCTATCCCGGCCCCGTATCCTTGACAGGACAGGGAGTTTCGCCGTAAACTCCCCCTTCCCAAAAGGGGACCAAAGGCCGCGTGCGCCGCCGCCAACCATGGACACCACCTTCCCTCAGCCCGCCCCGCGCATCTCGGCCTTCACCGCGACGTGTATCGTCGTGGCGAACATGGTGGGCACGGGTGTCTTTACGAGCCTGGGCTTCCAGGTGGCGGACTTCCGTTCGCCCTTCGTCCTCATGGCGCTGTGGGTCGTGGGCGGCGTGGGGGCCCTGTGCGGGGCCCTGAGCTACGGCGAATTGGGGGCCGCCATGCCGCGCTCGGGCGGGGAGTATCACTTCCTCTCCCGAATTTACCACCCCGCCGTGGGATTTCTTTCGGGCTGGGTTTCCCTGACGGTGGGCTTCGCCGCCCCCGTGGCCCTGGCGGGCTTGGCCCTCGCCCAGTACATGTCCCGCGTCTACCCCCTGGGCAGGCCCCTCCTCGTGGCCGCCGGGGTCATCTGCGCGATCTCGGCGGTGCACGCGTTGGGCATCAAGGCGGGGACCCGGTTCCAGGTGGCGTTCACGGTGGCCAAGGTTCTCCTCATCCTAGGGTTCTCGGCCTGCGGGCTGTTCATGGCCGATCCCCAGCCCCTCTCCATGGCGCCCTCGGGGGCGGATCTGGGTCTCCTTCTGAGCGGCCCCTTCGCCGTGTCTCTGGTGTTCGTCTCCTACGCCTACTCGGGGTGGAACGCCGCCGCCTATGTCGCGGGAGAGATGGGCGATCCGCGGCGGGATCTGCCCAAAGCCCTGCTGGCGGGCACCGCGCTGGTGATGGCTCTCTACGTCGTGTTGAACTACGTTTTCCTCCGCGCCGCGCCCATGGGAGAATTGGCGGGGAAGGTGGACGTGGGATACATCGCCGCGGCCCATGTCTTTGGCCCCTTGGGCGGCAGGATCATGGGCGGCCTCATTTCTCTCGGACTGGTTTCGACCATCAGCGCCATGACGTGGGCGGGGCCGCGGGTGGCGCAGGTCATGGGGCAGGACATCCCCCTTTTCGGCCGGTTGGCCAGAACGTCCCCCTCGGGGGCCCCGGTGGGCGCCATCGTCCTCCAGCTGGCCATCGTCCTGATCCTCCTGTTCACCTCCACCTTCGAGCGGGTCCTGACGTACCTGGGGTTCACCCTCGCCCTCTGCTCCTTCCTCACGGTGGCGGGGGTCTATGTCCTGAGGCGGCGGCAGCCGGACCTGCCGAGGCCCTACAGGACGTGGGGGTATCCCGCCACTCCCGCGCTGTTCCTCGCCATTAACGGCTGGATGCTCCTGTATATCCTCAAGCAGAGGCCCATGGAATCTCTGGCGGGACTGGCGACGTTGCTCATGGGCCTCCTGCTCTACTTCCCCGCCGCAAGGAAAGGACTGGCCTACACGTCATGAGACCACGCATGCTCGTCCCGTTCTTGGCCTTTCTCGCTGCCCTGGCCCTCGCCTGTCAGCGGAGCACTCCTCCACCCCAAGCGCCGTCTCCGAAGCCCGGTCCCGCGAAGGCGGCTCTCGCGCCCGCTCCAAGCGCGCAGGCTCCCGTGGAGACGGAGCGCTCCGTGCGCCTGACAGCCGACGCCCGTCTGCTGGCGGGCCTCCCCGTGGCGGGCGGCGAGCCGTGGGCGTCCATCCAGGCCGGGCCCGCGTGGAAGGCCCACGCCAAGTCGCTGGGAACACTGTGGAGCCAGCATGAGAAGGCCCGCCTGTCGAAGGTTCGCCGCTGGGCCGACGGGCACCTGGGCGCCGTGAGGGCCTCCTCGTCCACGGTCTTCTATCCTTTCGGCGGCCCCGACGCCCTCTATGCCACGGCCTTTTTTCCCGAGGCATCCACCTACGTCCTGGTGGGCCTGGAGCCGACCGGAACGGCACCCGACTTGGGCGCCTTGTCCCCCGAGGAACTCGCCGCGAGCCTCAAGGATATGGAGACCTACATCACGCCCATCCTCCAAATCAGCTTCTTCCGCACGGACGACATGGAAACGGAACTGTCTGACAAGGGGACGGTGCCCATCCTCATGACCTTCCTGGCGGGGACGGGCCACCGCATCCTGGACGTGCGGCCCGTGGCCTTGGCCGCCGACGGCACGCCCGTTGAAGCGGGAGGGCCGGGAGCCAGCCGGGCGGCGCGGATTGATTTCGTGCAGGAGGGCGGCTCGCGGGTGCAGCGCCTGTACTATTTCTCCCAGGACCTCTCCGACGCGGCCCTCAAGAAGGCCCCCGAGTTCGTGGCGTTCCTAGACCACATGGACCGCCCCGCCACCTTCCTCAAAGCCGCTTCGTATCTCATGTTCCGGCCTCACTTTTCGGTGGTGAGAACCTTCGTCCTGACCCAAACGGCGAGCGTCCTTCAGGACGATTCCGGTATTCCCCTCCGCTGCTTCGCCCCGGGCAAATGGGATCTCCAGTTCTACGGAACCTACACGGACCCCATCAAGCGCTTCAAGGATTTCAAGCAGAAGGACCTACTGGAGGCCTACCACGGCGCGGGCGCGGTGAGTCCCCTTGACTTCGGCATCGGGTACCAGCACCACGCGGGGCAGTCCAACCTCATGTTCGCCGTGGCGCGCGCCAGGTAGAACTGCCGCCGCGGAGCCGCCGAGATGAGCAAGGCCGCCCCAGGCGGGACGGCCTTTTCTCGTACACGGGTAGCCCTTACTTTGCCTTCGTGACGGCCAGATCCCCCGAGCCCGTTTCGGCGGACACGTCCACGGCTCCCGAGCCCCCCGTAAAGGTCCAGCGGCGGCCGTGATTGCTCCTGGTGCCCGGGAAATCCACCTGCATGTCGCCCGATCCGGTTTCCAGCGATCCCCCGATCATCGTGGCCGGGGGAAGGGCCAGGCGGATATCGCCCGAGCCAGCGCGGGCCTTCACCTTGGTATCGGGCCCAATGCTGGCCCAGGCGGCTTTCACGTCCCCCGACCCTGATCGGAAGGTAGCGGGGCCGTTCAGGCCTTCTGCCGTGATGTCTCCCGACCCCGCCTCTCCCTCGAAGGACGAGGCGCCGCCTGCGAACAGGATGTTTCCCGAGCCCGTATGGATGCTGGCGGCCCCCGCCGGGGCCGTGAGGCGGATGTTCACGTCGCCCGAACCCGTAACGCAGGTGAGTTCCTTTCCAGCCAGGTCGCCCCCGACGGCCACGTCTCCGGAACCCGTGTGAAGATCCAGGTTCATCCCCGGCGGCATGCGCACGGCGATGAGGCCCGAGGCGTTGGAATAGCCCACGGAAAGGCCGAAGCCGGGTTTGGAGCGAACGAGGATCGTATCCCCCTTCTCCTCAAAGACGGGCTCGTACGCCTTCATGGCTTCCTTGGAATCCTGGGGCCACGTGGACACCTTGAGATCCACCGTGACCTCCACGGCGGCCCCGGGGACCACCTCCACCTTCACGTCCTGAAAGGAGGCCTCCACCTTCAAGGTGCCCCCCGGTTTGGGGCTGAAGGTCCTGGCGGTGTGGAAACTGGCCGCTTCCGCCAAGGCCCCCAGAGTGAAAAGCGCAGCCGCCGCCGATACCAGCATGATCTTGATCCGCATGGCGTCCTCCTCAGGGCAAGGGGGCGGGCCTGGCGCCCCTCCCGCATGTATCTTAGAACGAAAAACGGGCCTGAAGGTTCTCGAAGGGGAAGGCGGGAAGACAAGGGGCTCCGAACCGGCTTGCGCCCGGGGCGCCGCCGGGATTACATTGAATACGGTCGTTCACGGAGCCTGCCATGTCCGAGACCTTCGCCCAGCAGCGCCGCTTCCCCCGAATCCCCTCGGAAAACCCTGTTCTCGTGAAGCGCCTGGACGACGAAAGCGTGGGATCCTTCAGCAAGACCCGCGAGGTGGGCCTGGGGGGTTGCATGTTCGTCAACGACGAGGCCCTGGGCCCGGGAACCATCGTCGAGATGTTCATTTCCGTGCAGGGCCGGGTCATTGAGGCCAAGTCGCGGATCGTCTATGAGCGGCCCAAAGGCACCCAGTTCGAGATGGGGGTGGAGTTCCTCGAGATGGACCCCGTAGACCGAGTGGTCATCGAGCGCCTTTTTGCTCAGGACCCTGCCTAGCAGCCTGCTGAACCCTGCCCCCGCCCAGCGGGGACCTGTACGCCTTCCATGGGCCTCCCCAGCCCACCTTGTAACCCCCCGCGTTTTCGCCGTCAAGGCACCTTGACAGGGGGCGGGAGGCTCGCCGACAATGGCCCCCTGGAGCTGAAAATGATTCAAGCCCTTCGTGTCCCGACCCTCGGCGCCAACTCACCGAACCCCTCTCGGGTCTGGGCGTGGTGGTGCGTGGGCATGTCCG
>JAKBES010000290.1 GCA_021833665.1 Acidobacteriota bacterium | reverse complement strand
AGGCGAGGGCCTCGTTTTTCTCCCCGTCCATGATGACCTGGACGTCCATGCCGGGGCGGACGGCCTCCACGTCGATCACCCTAACTACCTCTTGGAACTGGGCAAAATCGGGAAGAAGCTCGGCCAGGGAGTTGGGAGAATCACGGAAGAATGCTTCGTTAAAGACGGTTCCCCCCTCGTCGGGGTACAAGGCCAGGTACTTGATGTTGGCCTCCACCAGGTCCTGGAAGAAGTGGGTTCCGAAGGAGAGGTCGGGCACGTAACCGCCTTTGCGCCGGGCCACCTCGGCCAGCATGGCCGTGTTATTGATGTCGGAGTACGTCACCGGTACGCCCAGGGTGATATCGCCGCGGCTTCCCCAGCGGCCCGGTCCCAGGAGAATGAAGGCCCGCCTCGGGAGGAGGGCATTGAGGCGGCTCACGGCGGTGCCCACGGCGGTCATGTCACCCTTGGCGGCCAGGTTGCCATACGCGATCGGGTCCACGTAGACCAGGTACCGGATGCCCGTAACCTGTGCATTGCTGACGTATCGGTTGGCGGAGAAGAGCTTGTCTTCCTGGGGGATGAGGGTCGGGATGGCCACCCGGTGGGAGTCTTGAGCCCAGCTCTGGGGCCGGCACTGGAGGAGGAAAAGGTCCTTTCCGTCGGAGGCGAATTCGATGTCGACGGGATGCCCCATGGCCTCCTCGAGGGTCGTCATGATGGCGCGCATCTGCTTGATGAACGCGGTGTTCTCCACGAGGCCTGCAAAGGTCACCACGAGCTCATCCTTGAGGGGGTCCACGCCGAGGGCGGAGGGCTTTCGAAGCACGCCTTCCTGGTAAATGGAGAAGATCTTGTCCACCATGGGAAAGTCCGCGCCCGCCTCCTTCAACACCTCGCTGATGGATGGTGACTCGAAGCGCCCCGTGTCGAGGTTCAGGACGTCCATGCACTTCTGCGCGTACTGGCGGGCCTGGTCGGGGGTGCCGTTGACGCGGAGGCCCGGCTGGCCGGGAGCGATCATCGTTGGATAGTCGTTGCCCACCCGGTCCACGGCCCGAGTTCCCAGGCCCGTGACAATGCGGAGGAGGCCGTCCGCGCGGTTGATCCGCGGGGACCACCGGAACTCGTTGTTGCTGAAGGCAACGCCCGCGAAGGCCGGGAAGAAGTACTTGCCCAGGCGGGTGCCCACGACCCGCTGGATGAGGATGCCCATCTCCTCCATGAAATCCAGCAGCCCCCGCTCCTTCCGGTACTGGATGGGGTCGGGGCCCATGATGGAGGCGTACACCTCCGCGATGGCATCCAGGAGGGCGCCGAGCCGCTCCTCCTTGGTTCCGGTGTTCACCAGGAAGAGGCTTCTGTACTTGCCCGAGAAGGCCGACCCCTCGCTGTCTTCGAGCAAGCTCGAAGACCGGACGATGAGCGGGCCGTCGCCCAGTTCGTCGAGGGCCACCTTGAGGCCGGTGATCATCTCGGGCGAAAAATGGGAGTGCTTGAAAATCTGCTCCAAGTAGGGATAGCCCTGGCGCACCTCCTCCAGGCTTCCGTACTTGAAGCTCTGCGTATCTTCGAGGGAATTGTAGTGAACAAAGTCGAACAGGCCGTCGGAGGTGATGTACCAGGCGCGGCACATGCACACCTTCTCAAAGAGGGGATTGGCGCTCCTGTTGGCCTTGAGAATTTGGTGCGCCAGGTACATACCGGCCGCCTTGCCGCCGATCTTGCCGTTGCCCTCGGCGGGGCCGAAGACCCGGTTGAGAAGGCGCCCGAAGTCGTAGATGCTCAGATATTCCTTGGCCACCTGGATGAAGCTCAGGCGCTCCGTGAGAAGGCGCCTTGCCAGGGCCACTCTCGCGTTGCGGTCGTCGGCGGGGGAGATAGCCACCTCGCCCTCCTGGGTGGACCGGCAAAAGCGCTCGACCATGTCGCGCACACGTACGAGAGAGAGATCCCGCTGGTCCGTGGCGATGGCCAGGAAGCCAAGCTTGTCCTGCCGAATCCACTGCTTGAGGAGGTTGGCGATCTCCTGCTCGGGCAGGGCGATGGCGGCGACGCGGATAATGTCCTCGAAGAGCCTGTTCAGGATGTCCGCGTCGCGGCGGGGCAGAGGCTGGTTCGCCCCGCGCAGATCCTTGTCCCGGTCCGCGTAGTTGGCGGGGTCGAACTGATTGATGAGGCTGTGGACTCCGGGGACGCCCAGGGCGGACAGGTGGTTCATGAGGCGGCGCAAAATGCGCTTCCAGAGCGTGTTGTCCGTCTCGCGAAGGAGATCCAGGATGATCTGCCACTCCGCCGCCTGGGGCTCTGGACGCCCTCCCACCTTGCCCGCGGTCCGCGGGCCTTCCGCCGCGCAGGCGCCCAGGCGCCTCGCGATGAAATTGGCGAGTTTTCGCTCCTCCAGAAGGAAGGGCCCTTCTCCCGCGTAAGGGCGCTTCTCGAGGTAGGCCACCTTGATGGAGCCGGCGTGCCCGTCTTGACCGGGGATGTCGGCCGTGAGCATCCAGGGGGTCTCCTTGAATCCCGGCGAGGCAAAAATCTTGCCGCCGAGCTCGATGCGGGCACGGCAGATGCCGGGGTGCTGCCATCCCGCCGGGATGGCTTCCAGGAGCCGGGCGCACCGTTTCCCCAGGGGCAAGGTCCGCTCCGCCAAGATGGTGGAGAGGGTGTACAGGCACTCCAACTCCCGGTTCCTGCGCCCCTCGTCTCCGGGGGGGGGAATCTCCCTTTCGGACTGCTGTCGATGAGGCATGGCGGGCCCTCGATGGTTGGCGGACCGGGCGTCCTCCCTCTCGTATCTTAGCCTGCGGGAAGCGGAATTGGAACCTCGGCCATGGTCAGAGGCCCCTCAGACGATTTGCCGTCTTCCCTCCCGTGAAACGGAAAGGGGCCCGCGGTTTCCCGCGGGCCCTTGTCTCTTAAATCCGAATTCCGAAATCCGAATTTGTCTCCCTATACCCATCCCCGCAGGTGGCAGGCTTCGGCCACGCGCTGGATGGCGATCATGTACGCCGCGTCGCGCATGTAGACCTTCTTGTCGCGGGCGAGCTTGGAGACGGCCTTGAACGCGGTGGTGAGCTTTTCGTCCAGTTTGGACAGGACCTCGTCCTTGGGCCAGTAGTAATTCATGTTGCACTGCACCTGCTCGAAGTAGGAGCACGTGACGCCGCCGGCGTTGCAGAGGAAATCGGGGACCAGGAAGATCCCACGCTCGTGGATGACCTTGTCCGCGTCGATGGTGGTGGGGCCGTTGGCGCCCTCGGCGATGATCTTGACGCTGGGCTTGATCTTCTTCACGTTGTCGCCCGTAATCATGCCTTCCTGGGCCGCGGGGATAAGGACCGTGACCTCCTGCTCGATCCAGGCGTTGCCGTCCAATTTCTCCCAGCCGTACGCCTTGGCTTTCTTCGGATCGATGGTGCCGAACTTGTCCACGGCGGCCATGAGCTTCTCGAACTTGATGCCTTCCTTGCAGCGGTAGGTGTAGGCCTTCTTGTCGTTGTTGTCCCAGCAGGCGATGGCGATCACCTTGCCGCCGTACTGCTCGAAGAGGTCAAGGGCGTACTGGGCCACGTTGCCCGAGCCCTGGATCGAGGCGGTGGCGCCCTTGATCTTGATGCCCAGCTCCTTCATGGCCTCGCGGATGAAATAAACCACGCCGTATCCGGTGGCCTCGGTGCGGCCTAGAGAGCCGCCCATGCCCACGGGCTTGCCCGTGATGAATCCGGGGAGCTTGGCGCCCATGATCTTTTCGAGCTCGTCCATCATCCAGAGCATGTGCTGGCCGTGGGTCATGACGTCGGGGGCGGGCACGTCCTGAAGGGGTCCGATGTTGCGTGCAATCTGGCGAACCCAGCCGCGGCAGATGCCTTCCTGCTCGCGGTCGCTCAGGTTGTGCGGGTCGCAGATGACGCCGCCCTTGCCTCCGCCCAGGGGGATGTCCACCACGGAGCACTTCCAAGTCATCCACGTGGCGAGGGCGCGGACCGTGTCCACCGTCTCGTGGGGGTGGAACCGGATGCCGCCCTTGCACGGGCCGCGGGCGTCGCTGTGCTGGATGCGAAAGCCGCGGAACACTTTGTAGGATCCGTCGTCCATCCGGACGGGGACGGTGAAGTGATACTCGCGCATGGGGTTGCGAAGAAGGTCGCGGGTGGGCTGGTCGAGACCGAGCTTCTCCGCCACCGCATCGAACTGTTGCTGGGCCATCTCAAAGGGATTGAAAGGTTTATTCGCCATTGGTCCTCTCCGTAAGGTGTCGGGTCGTACCCGTCAGGAAAACGCAGGGTGAACGTCCAGCAGAAACCCATCGATCTGTAGGTGAAGTGGTTGAACGAGATCCCCCCTAAACATGGCGAACGGGACCCGACTACGGTCCGAGCAGCACCGAGACCGGACCTTAGGGCCGCTTCCGCCCGAAGGCCGAATCTATCCTTTGCGAAGAGCGGTGTCAAGGCGAAACGGACGGGAATTCAAAGAATTTGGGCCATTCAACCCAACCCGCTGCGTAAGCGGTACCGCGAGGCCGGGGCGAGGGGAGGGGCACGAGGACCCGGCACCCCCGCAAGAGGGGGTCCAATCCCATGATAGGGCTGGCACTTGAGGCTTCTGGAGCCATAGTGTAAAATGTAGGCTTCCTAGGAGCGGCTCAGGATGGCGGAGGTCAACTTCGACGCGGACATCAAGCGCATGCAGGACCTTTTCGGCGTCCTGAAGCACCAGTACGACCTGTACTTCGCCGGCTCCAGAAAGG
>JAKBES010000032.1 GCA_021833665.1 Acidobacteriota bacterium | reverse complement strand
GATCGGTGATGACTGCGAAGGAGCGCGGCATGCGAGCCTGGATGATAGGACTGATGTTAACGGTGGGACTCGCCCTCGGAGCACAGACGGTCTCCGAGCGCGCGCCCTCGGCCCCGGAGGCGTCCTTGACGCTGGAGGAGTGCATCGCCGCCGCCTTGGGTGAGAGCCCCATCGAGGCGTCCGCAGCCCTCTCGTTGGAAAGCGCCTCGCACACGGCTGAGGCGGCCAAGGCGCCCTACTACCCCAGCCTCGCCTTCAGCCTGGGCGCCAGCAGGTGGCAGCGGCGCATTTTTCTGCCCAACGGCCTTTCCTTCCCGGGAAAGCCCGTGCCGACCTTGGTGGGTCCCACGGACGACTATACGTTCGCACTAAGCGCCGCCTACACGCTCTTCGACGGCGGCGAGCGCAAGGCCCAGCTGGGCGCCGCCCGCGCGCGGCAGAAGGTGAGCGGCGCGGAGGCGGCACGCGTGAGGCAAGACCTGTCCCTGTCCGTGGCCCAGGCCTACTTCACCCTGGCGTCCACCCAGGCGCGGCGGGACGTGGCGGCCCGGAGCCTCAAGCGGTCCGAAGATCATCTGGCCCTCGCCCAGGCTCGCAAAGAGGCCGGCGCGGTCCCTCTCGTGGACGTGAAGCGCGCCGAAGCGGACGCGGCCGACGCGCGCCTGACCCTCGTCCGCGCCGACGACGCGGTCCGCGTCAGCAGGGGCCGCCTGGCCACCGCCATGGGATTGAACGCTTCGACCCCGCTGCACATCGCGGCGCCCACGGACCCTCCCAGGGCCCCTGAGGATTCCGAACTCGCCCGCGCTCAAGCCGCCGCGCTCCAAAACCGGCCCGCGATCCACGCGGCGGAACAGGGCGTGGAGGCCGCCCACCGGGGGGTGGACGCCACGCGGAGCGCCTTTGCGCCCAAGGTTTCCGCGGCGGCCTCCTACGGACGCGAGGACGCCTCCTGGTACCCGCAGGACAAGACGTGGCTCGTCGGCGTGACCGTCTCCGTCCCCCTCTTCACGGGATTCTCGCGCATCCAGAATCTGGCCAAAGCCAAGGTGGATCTGAGCAAGGCGGAGATGGACGCCCGGCAGACCGCGCTGGCCGTTCAGGAACAGGTTTGGGATGCCTTTTCCGGGCTCCAGGCCTCCTACGAGGCCATCCAGACCGCGGAGGCCCTCGTGGCGAGCGCGCGGGAGAGCGAGCGGCTCGCCAGGGACCGCTACGAAGTGGGTGCAGGCACCATCACCGACCTCCTCGACGCCGAGACGGCTCTCGCCAAAGCCGAGACCTCCCAAGTCACCGCCCAGTGGGAGTACCGTTCCGCCCGGGCACAATTCCGCTGGAGCTCGGGCGAACTCCCCTAGCAGGCTGTTGAAAAACTCCCGCGGGTCGCGTTGCCAGCGCCACGGGCCCGGATGCAAGGCGCCGCGTTGGCCAACGGACCTTCACCCCTGCTACAATGCGGTCGTCAGGTCTGGATTGAGGGGCGAAGCCGCGAGCCGGGTGCCCGCGGTGGGTTGCTCGCCCGAACGCATAAGGCAAGGAAGTCAGGATCCCGGGGAGGTCGGCCATGGCGGTTTGCGCGAGTTGCGGCACCACGCTCAAGGATGAAGCGAAATTCTGCGGCGTCTGCGGAGCCAAACGGGACGCCTCGCCAAACCCTTCCGAGACCACCATGACGACGGACCTGAGCGCCGCGCCTGCGGATGCGTCCGTGTGCCCCACGTGCGGCAAGCCCTTGACCAAACCCGGCGCGACCTTCTGCGGCTTCTGCGGAGCCAAGATCGCCAAGCCCCTGACCCCTCCGGCGCCGCCGAAGGCCGCTCAGGCTCCCGCGCCGCCCCCGCCGGCCCCGCCTCCGCCCAAGGCGGCTGTTCCTCCCAAGCCTGCAGCGCCGCCGCCCGCCGCACCCCCAGCTCCCGTGGCGGCCGCCAAGGCTGCCCCGCCGCCGCCTCCTCCCGCGGCGGCCAAACCGGCGGCTCCTCCCAAGGCGGCCGCGGTGGCTGGCGCGGGCGGTCCCCCGAAAAAGAAGTCGTCCGCCATGGTGATCATCATCATCGCCGCCTTGGTGGGCCTCGTCGTCCTGGCCGGTCTAGGTGCTGGCGGGTACGTCTGGTGGAAGAAGACGAAAGCCAAGGCCTTGGACCAGCTTGCTCAGGCGACGCAGCAGGCGCAGGATCAGGCCCAGCAGGCGCAAAGCCAGACTCCGGCCGAGACCCAGCCCGTACCTGTCGCGCCGCCGAGTTCCGAGTCCGCCACGCCCACGGAAGCACCGGCAACCCCGGCGCCCCAGGAGGCTGCCCCATCCGCGGCGGCGCCCCCGGAGACCCCGGCGCCGCCGCCAACGCCTTCCCGGCCTACGAAGCGCGCGCCGTCGACGGCCTCCTCCACGCCTCCGCAGCCCGAGCCGCCCGCCGAAGCCGCGGCGGGTCAGCCGCCGGCCCCCTCCTCCGCCCCGGCTCCCCCAGAAGCAGCACCCGCGCCCGTCCAGGCCAAAGCGGTGCTGGGCCTCATCCTCGAATCGGAGGCCCCCGGCACCAAGCTCGTCGTAAAAGTGGATGGCGCCAAAGTCTACGATCAGGACCTGGTGGCGACGTCGGCCAAGCAGCGCATCACCAAGGAGCTGACCGTTGCCGCCGGGCAGCATCACATCCGGGTGGCGGTCTGGCGTCCTCCCCAGGAACCCGTGGCGGGCGAGTGGGACTACACCTTCGACGCGGGATCCCACCCCGTCTTCCGCATCGAGCTCAAATCCAACTGGAAGATGGACGTGAAACGCTATCAGTAGCGCGGGGTTCGTGCATGAAAATCATGGCGACGCTCGTCTCCGTGTTCCTCTGGCTGCTGGGGGGGATCTTCGTGCTGGCCGCCGCCCACCCCGACGCGGTGGCCCAGCACAAGGTCCTGCCGCGGCTCGCGGTGGGAGGCCTGCTGATCCTGGCGGGGTTCGTGCTGGTGGTGCTCGCCTGGCGGCCCAAGGGAGGGACCTCGCTCAAGGAGGGGACCCCGGCGGGACCGGGCGGCCAGGAGCCTCCGGGACAACTCAGCCTGAAACCCATTGTCTGCCCTCACTGCGGCGGACAGGTCGACGCCTCCACGGCGACCCTCAACCCCGAGGGGACGCTCACCGTCACCTGCGGCTACTGCAAGGGGACATTCCTCATCCAGGAAGAGCCCAAATGGTGAAGGACGAGATGGGGTGAGACGATCAACGGGAGGCGGGAAACACGCGCAGGGGATGAGGTGCCGATATGAATGGGGAAGAAACTCGCAGACCACCGGGGTTGCGCCGTCCCTCCCTGCTCCCTGCGCCCTGCTCCCTGACCTTGCGCCTCATGGGGGATGGATCATGAAGAAGCTCATCATCGCCTGCCTCGCCCTTTGCGCGGCGTTGGGCACCTTCGCGGACTACAAGTTTCAAGTTCCGGAGAACCGGTGCACCGTAACGGTGAACCGGGACGCATCGGTGTGGGTGAGCTACGCCATCACCTTCGCCAACGAGGGCCAGCCCATCGACATCATCGACGTGGGCCTCCCCGACGACGGCTACAGCGACGTCAAGGCGGACCTGGACGGAACGCCCATGAGCGATATACGCCCCTCGACGGCCGTGGCCCACGGCGTGGAAGTGCACTTGGGGGACCGGGCGATTCCCACGGGCCGGAGCGGCACGTTGCACCTGACGGCCCTCCTGAAGGACCGCGTCTTCCCCGACGACGAGGACAAGAGCTACGCGAGCCTCGTGTTCAGCCCCACGTGGTACGGGGCCGAGTACACGAGCGGCACCACCCACCTCGTGTGCGAGTTCGTCCTGCCCGAGGGAGTGGGGCCGGACGAGCCGCGCTACCACGGGCTCCAGTTCACGTCGGCGCGTGTGGAGGACGGGCGCGTCCACTACGTCTGGGACCTCCCGCAGGCTTCGCCTTCCCAGGCCTACACCTTCGGCGCCTCCTTCCCCGCCCGCGCCATGCAGAGGGTCGCGGAGAAGCCCGCGGGGCCGTCCCTGGGCACGCGCATGGGCGACGCCGTGGCGAGCCTTCTGGGAGGGTCGCTCACGTGCGTGTGTCCCTTCCTCTTCGTAGGCTTGTTCGTGTATGGCATCGTCCAGAATCGCAGGAGGAGGATGCAATACCTCCCGCCCTCCGTGGGCATGGAGGGCACCGAGGTCCGGCGCGGCCTCACGGTTCCGGAGGTGGCCGTCCTCATGCAGCAGCCCGTGGACAAGGTCATGGCGCTCCTCCTCTTCGGCATGCTGCGCAAGGGGCTGGTGAAAGTGCTCTCCCGCAGTCCTCTCACGCTGGCGCTCCTGCCGGGGCAGGAGCCCGCCTTCTCCTACGAGCAGGAGTTCGCCAAGGCGGTGCAGGACGACGGAAAAATAAGCCAGGGGGAAGCAGCGCGCGTCATCACCGACCTCGTCCAGCGCGTCCAGGAAAAAATGAAGGGATTCAGCCGCAAGAAATCTCTCCTCTACTACCAGGACATCATGCGCAAGGCATGGGACCAGGCGGGCCAGGAGGATTACTCCCAGGCCTTTGAATGGCTCCTGTTAGACAAGGACTTCGGCAAGACGGCCACGGAGCGGTTCGGGACGCGCCCCATGCCGCTGCCCGTGTGGTGGGGAGCGCTTTACGGGTCCTCTCATGCCGGGACCACCGGCGCCGGCCTGCCCGCGCCGGGCGGGAGCTCCATCCCAAGCCCCGTGGCCGCGGCCAACACCGTGGTCTCAAGCATCGAGAGTTTCGGCCACGATCTGGTGAACTCCGTGCCGGGCCTTTCCACGGCCGTCACACAGAAGACCAACCCCATGCCCGTCGCTTCGGGCGGCGGCCACTCGGGCGGCGGATGCGCCTGCGCGTGCGCCTGCGCCGGGTGCGCCTGCGCCTGCGCGGGAGGGGGAAGATGATGGAAGAGCGGAAGCCATGAAGATCAAGGATTGGTTCAAGAGAGCGAAACCCCTCGGTCCGGGGCTCTACTCGGGCACGGTGGAGATAGACGGCGCCACGCACCGAGTGCACCTGCGGGTCAACCCGGACCACGGCGCCGTGGTGACCCTGGACGCGAGCCGCATCCTCCACCTCAACGCCACGGCCGCGGAGATGGTCAAGCACCTCCTGGACGGCCTTGGCGAGGAGGGCGCCATGGAGGCCATGCTCAGGCGCTATCGCGGCGTGACCCGCGGCCAGCTCCATGATGACATTCACCGGATTTTCGATACGGTGAAAGTCCTCTCCGCCACGGACCAGGTCTGTCCGCTGACGGACCTGGGCGTGGACCTGATCGAGCCCTACTCGCCTAATCTCACGGCGCCCATGCGCATGGACCTGGCCCTCACGTACCGGTGCCAGAACCGCTGCGCGCATTGCTACAACGAGCCGGGACGGAACGTGGAGGAGATGGACACTCCCTCCTGGCGCAAGGTACTGGACGCGTGCGAGAAGGCGGGGATCCCCCACGTGGTGTTCACGGGAGGGGAACCGACCCTGCGCGAGGACCTGCCCGACCTGGTAGCCTACGCCGAGGAGCTGGGCCTCGTGACCGGCCTGAACACCAACGGGCGCCGCCTGGGCGATCCCGCGTTCGCCGCGAGGCTCCGCGAAGCGGGGCTCGACCACGTGCAAATCACCCTGGAGTCGGCGGACCCTTCCATCCACAACGTCATGACCCGGGCCGACTCCTTCGACGAGACCCTCGCCGGCCTTCGGGCCGCCAAGGCCGCGGGGATCTACACCCTCACCAACACGACCCTCACCCAGCTCAACGCGTATGGCATCGAAGCCCTCGTGGACCTGGTGGCCCAGGAGGGCCTTCCCTCCTTCGCGGTGAACGGCATGATCTACTCGGGCCAGGGCAAGGCCAGTGGTACCGAGCTGGCCGCACGGGAGGTCATTCCGGTTCTGGAGCGCCTCGCCACCCGCGCCCGCGAGAAGGGCGTCCGGCTCGTGTGGTATACCCCCACACGGTACTGCGAGCTGAACCCCGTGGAGATGGGCGTGGGCGTGAAGCAGTGCATGGCGGCGCGCCTGAGCATGGCCGTGGAGCCCGACGGAACGGTGCTCCCCTGCCAGTCCTACTACGAGGGCGTGGGTAACATCCTGCGCGATCCCTGGGACGCCATCTGGAACCACCCCCTTTGCCAACGGCTCCGAAAGCCGCAAAAGCCCCTCAACGAGTGCGAGGCCTGCGAGCATCTGGCCCTCTGCGGGGGAGGCTGTCCCATCGAGGCGGAGCACCAGAAGCTCTTCTGCCGCGAAGTGGCCAGCGGGGGTTAGCCGAAATCGCCGCACACGGTGGCCACGCGTTCCCGTCCAGGTTTCAGTTCGAGCGGACCCGGCCCATACGCGCGGCCGTGTACCGCATGGCGAAGCTCTCCATGCGGGAGAAGGTGCTCGACGTGGGCTCGGGCGAGGGCCTCGTGGCCGCCGAAATGGCCTCACGAACAGGGCGCCCCGTCTACGCGCTCGATTTGGCTCCAGGAAGCCCCCCACCGGAGAGCGTCCGAACCGTGGCGGGAGACGCCCGCGCCCTCCCCTTCCCCGAGGGTTCCCTCGACGCCGTGGCCTTCCACTTCCTCCTCCTGTGGCTTCCCGATCCCCTCGCGGCCCTGCGCGAAGCCCGGCGGGTTTTGAAGCCTCAAGGCGTAGCCATGATCCTGGCCGAGCCCGACCTGTCCGCCCGGGTGGACGAGCCCGACACGGGCATGGGGAGAGCCATCGCCGGGGCCGTTTTGTTTTCAGGAGGCCATCTTGACGTGGGCGCTTGGCTGGAAGAGGGATTGAGACGGGCCGGCTTTCGACCCACCATCCGCGCCGCCGCCCATGAGTGGACCCCCATCACGGACCCCGCCGAGGCCGAACACGAGGTGGCCTTCCTCCGGGACCAAGGCAGGCTCAGCTCCAAAGAGGCCCTCTCCATGGCGGCCGCTGAGCGCGCGGCCATCCTTTCCGGCCTGCGCCGGGTCAGGCTGCCCATCTATTACGGCATGGGTTTGAAGGGATGAAGAAGACTGCTTCGGTCTCTTACAGCGCCTTGAGGAACCGCTCCACCTCGTCCACCACGTAGTCGGGGGTAGAGGCTCCCGCCGTGATGCCCACAACGGAAACGCCCTGCAGCCAAGCCACGTCGATGTCCGAGTCTCCTTGAATCAAATAGCTGGGTTTGAGCTGGGAGCAGATCTCGTGGAGGTGCCTGGTGTTGGCCGAGTGTTTGCCGCCTATGACCAATACCATCTGGACCTCGGGATCCCTGGCCAAGGCACGGGCCGCCTCCTGGTTCTCCTTGGTGGCGTAGCAGACGGTGTCGGCCCGGGAGGTTCGGGGGTTGGCGGCCTCGATGACCTTGACCACCCCGTTGTACTGATCGGCGTTCAGAGTGGTCTGGTAGAAGACGCGGATGGCCGCATAGGCACGCCAATCCACGGCCTCGGCTTGCTCGGCACTATGGAGGATATGGTAGGCGGAGGGATCCAGATCGTGGGTGTAGCCGATGACTTCCCGGTGGCTGGGATCCCCGATGAACACCAGGTGGGCCCCCTCGGCCAGCGCCTTGCGAGACTCCCTGTGGATGTCGTACACGAATTTGCAGGTGGTGTCCAGGATCTCGAGCCCCATGTCGCGGGCCGCTTCGTGGGTAGAGGGGGGAACTCCGTGCGCGGAGAAGACGATGACCGGCTCGGACACCTCGTCCAGGGCATGAACGGTTCGCACGCCCAGTTTTTCCATCTCCTCCACGACCCGCTCGTTGTGGACTACCTGCCCGAGGATGGCGCCACGCCCGCCTTTGGCCGTGAACCGCTTGACCTTCAGGTCCGCGATGCGCACGCCGGAACAGAACCCGTATTTGGCTGCCCGCTTGATCGTCAGTGGCATGCAATCCCCACACGTTAACACTCATCACCCTGCCAAGAGATTCCCAAGCGCCGCGCTTCTTTCACGCGGCATTCCGCGCCAGCGGCGCATCAACTCGGCGGATGCGCTCACCCGCTTTGGGAAGGGCCAGGCCGGAGCTTTCCAGCTTCCTCCGCAGAAGTTCCTGGAGGCTGATGCCCCAATCCCGCACGTCCGTCCCGGCCTTGAACTCGTCCAACCCGTCCCCTCCGGAGAGGAGGAAGTGGGTGCACGCCACGAGATAGCTCCGGGCCGGGTCCAGGAGAGCGCCGCCCACGGCAACACCGTGGGCCTTTCCCCCTTCGTAGCGTACCGAGAGGCCGCTCACCTGGAGGAATCCGCCGGGGGCATCCTGGAGAGGCATGGCCGCGCAGCGGTCCAGGAGACTCTGCACCTGCGCTCCCGTAAGGCGCACGGTGCAGAGGGAATCGAAAAAAGGCAGACAGGCGTAGAGGTCGCGGCCCGTCACGTCGCCGGCGGGCAGCCCCGCGCGGATCGTCCCGCCGTTGACGAACGCCACGTCGGCCTTAGCTTCTGAGCGCATGGCATCGGCCAGCAGGTCGCCGATGGGGGCCTCCTGCGTCCGCAGTATCTCTCTATCCCCCGAGAGCGCGGCGGGCAGTCGGCCGATGACCCCCCCAAGGGCGCTCTCTTCTTTGGCAAGGTAGGGCGCGAGCAGGCTCTCGACCGCCGGACTCTCAAGCACGTCGGAAGTGATGGGCAGGAGGCGGCCCGTGACGACGGGCTTCTTCCCCTTTTCCATCGTCACGCGGACTTCCCCGAGGAACCGTCCCCGGTCACCCGCCTGCACGATGGGAACACCGTTTTCAACGAAAGGCGCTTCGAGGACCTTGTGGTCGTGGCCGCCCACGATGAGGCCCAAGGAGGGGTACCTGTCCGCCAGGGCCTTGTCCACCTCAAATCCGCAGTGGCTCACCACGATGACGAAATCCCAATCCCCGGAATGTGAAGCCAGCTCGGCCCCCACCGCGGCCACCGGGTCCGAGAAGGAGAAGCCCTGGGTATTGCCGGGGGCCGTGGTGACGGGCGTGTCGGGCGTGGTGACCCCGAGGACGCCGATGCGGAGGTCACCCGCTTTCAGGCCCAGGGAAGGAACCCAAAAGACGTGAGATGGATCTGCGGCCTTGACGTTGTCCAGCACCACGGGGAAGGAGGCCTTCCGCACCCTCGCCACGAGCACGCCGGGTCCGAAGTCCCACTCGTGGTTGCCCGTGGTCATGGCCGTGACACCCATGCGGGAGAGGGCGTCGAACTCCGGTCCGCCCTGGAAGAGCGTCGAGAAGGCCGTCCCCGTAAAGAGATCCCCCGCAAAGAACAGGAAGGCCTGCTCACCGCGGGCCGCGGCGTCCGCCTCGGCGGCAGAGACTTGACCCGCTAGGCGCGCCAACCCTCCGCAGGGTTGCCCTGGATTCGCGCACGCGGGCTCCACCTGGCCGTGAAAATCGTTGAAGTGAAGGACGGTGAAGCTGTAGGTCTTGGACGGGGCCTCCGCGGCACCGAAGGCACCCAGCGCCTGCAAGCCAAGCGCAGATGCAACCAGAAGAGGCCTGATCCACCTCATTTCATACCTCCCCAGACGCGAAGGATAGCAGAGACCCTTGCCGAAGCAAAAGAGGCCGCGGATCTTAAGGGAGCGTCGCCGGAAGCTCTCTACGCCGCCCACTGTGAGGCCAAGGGCACAGCCGTCGACCGGTGCTGCCTCTACGTGGCTCGCCGCGCGGTCTATTTCGCCTCCCGTGAGCGCCACGACCCAGAGAAGCTCAAAAGGCGGCATTGGAAAGACGGCGGTAGGTGAGGAGTGAGGAGTGAAGAGTGAAGAGTGAAGAGTGAGGAGTGAGGAGATTAAGGAAGAAGCAGACAGCGGGGGAGTTCACGCGGTCTTGTCCACCCAGTCTCCTAGTCCCCTAGTCCCCCTGTCCCTTCTCCGCTCGGGAAGACTTCCACGGTTGCGATATCCACCGAGGATATCGCCGTGTCGACGACGAGGGCGGGGGGCGAAGACAGGTCGCACTCATAGGTCCGGTCATCCCGCGTGCGGACCGGCTCCCCGGCGGGATCGAAGGCGTAGTTCCCCGCTCCCGCGAAGTCCTCTCCAGGAAAGCGCGATCCCGCAACACAGCAGCCGAACACCCAGGCGCCGTTCTCGATGGCTCTCGCTCGCAAGAGGGTCTCCCAGACGTGGGTCCGACGCCAGGGCCACCAGGCGACCGCCACGTACGCCTGCACGCCGGCCTTGAGCCTCAAGGCCCGGGCCTGCTCCGGGAAGCGCAGGTCGTTGCAGTTGAGAAGCCCCACCGGGCAACCCTTCAAATCGACCGCCGAATATCGGTCGCCCGGATCCCAAAACTGCGGCTCGTGGTTGGGGCCGAAGAGGTGCACCTTGTCGTACCGGGCCAGCTCGCGGCCGCCCCGCCAAACGGTCATTCGGTTCCGCCGGTCTTCGGAGAATGAACCGAAGAAGAAGACGCTGGCCGGATGTTCCGAAGAAACGTCCCCGAAGGTGCTCCGAACCTGGGCCGCGTCTGCACGCCGCGTATATCCGTGGAGGAAGCTCTCCGGGAAAACCACCCAGCGCGCCCCGGCCTGCGCCGCCTCCCGCGCCTCCTCTCGGAGCCTCGCGAGGTTCGATGCCACATCCAAGCACAGCCACCGTGACAGATAGATTTTCATGGGTTTGAAGATACCACACGGCCGCCGCGATGGTCTCGTCCGGCCGTCGTCGCGTCGCCACTATCCCACCGCGCGCCTAGCGGTTGCCCCAGAGCGGTTCGCGTCTCGCCTCTCGCGTCTTGCGTTTCGCTTAATCTCGTCTCGCTCTTATGCCGCGGCGAGGGTGTCCCGCGTCACCCGGCCGTCGCGGATCTCGACGATGCGCCCCGCGCGATCCGCGAGGGCCATGTCGTGCGTCACCACGACGAGGGTGCTGCCTTGGGCCCACAGCTCCTTGAAGAGGCCCATGATGTCCCCTCCGGAGGTCGTGTCCAGGTTGCCCGTGGGCTCGTCAGCGAGGACGATGTCGGGATTCATGGCCAGGGCCCGGGCGATGGCCACGCGCTGCATCTGGCCGCCTGAGAGCTCCGTGGGCTTGTGGTCCATTCGCTCGGCCAGGCCCACGCGCCCCAGCAGTTCCTCCACGCGGCTCTTGCGCTCCGCCTTGGCCACGCCGCCGAAGAGCATGGGCAGCTCCACGTTCTCGAAGGCGGAGATCTGGGGCAGGAGGTTAAAATTCTGGAAGACGAAACCGACGCGGCGGTTGCGCACGTCCGCGAGGCGGTCTCGATCCAGACCGGCCACGGCTTCGCCCGCGAGGTGGTAGGTTCCGTCCGTAGGGGTGTCCAGGCATCCGATGAGGTTCATGAGGGTGGATTTGCCCGAGCCCGAGGGCCCCACGATGGCTACGAATTCGCCCTTGTGCACCGCCAGATTGATGCCCTTAAGGGCCTCCACCTGGACCTTGCCCGTATCGTAGACCTTCCGGATGGAGGCCATCTCGATGATGGCGCCATTGCCGCCGTTTCCGTTCTTCCCGTTTCTTTTTCCCAAGGGCCAGTTCATGGGCGCTCCGTGAGGAAAAGCCGCCGGCACTCCACCGTCAGCTAGGAGGACTTACGCAAAAGCACCTTCCGGGGTTTCGGGAGCGGGGAGCGGGCAGCAGGGAGAGGGCAAGACGCGAGACGGGAGATGCAAGGAATTGTTCCCGCCGCTCCATCCCAGTGCAGTTCCCCATCCGCGATTATCCTGCCCCCGTTCTGCGTCCCCTTCCTCCCGCTCCCCTTCTCCCAGCTCCCGTCCCCGCTACTCATATCTCAGCGTCTCCGCGGGGTTGATGGAGGCCGCACGACGGGCGGGGAAATAGCCGGCCAGAGTGCCCACGACGGCCAGGATCGCCACCGTGAGGAGCGCGATGCTCCACGAGATGGTGGGGTGGCCTATCATGGAGAGGCCTTTGTATTTATCCGTGGGTAGGGCCCCCATGAGCTCCACGAGCACCACCGACACGGTCAGCCCCACGGCCCCTCCCGACAAGGTGTAGAGCATCCCTTCCATGAGGATGGGCAGCACGATCTGCCTGCGGCGGGCGCCCATAGCCATCTTGACGCCGATTTCGCGGGTCCGCTCCTTGACGATGGCGAACATGATGTTGGCCACGCTCACTCCGCCGATGAAGAGGGTGAGCCCGCCGATGATGGCGAGAAAAGCCAGGATGGCGGTGAACATGTTGCGCATGTCCTGCGCGTTCTTGGCTCTGTCCCATATGTGCAGGGCCTGCTCGTCCTCGGGATCCAGCTTGTACAGGGAGCTGAGGGTCTCCCTGAGGCTTCCGAGCGTAGCGTCCATCTGGTCCGGGTTGGGCGGCATGACCACGAGGACGCCCAGGGGCCGGTCGCCGAACTGGAAGAGGAGCGTGGATCGCGGAATGACCGCCATGCGGGTGTCGGGGCTTTCCCCGCCGAGCCCCTGCGCGAGCTTGTGCTGAAGTACCCCGATGACCATGTAGCGCTGCCCGTTCACGAGGAGGCTCTGTCCCACCGGCTCCTCTTCGCCGAAGAGCTCCGCGGCGAGCATGTCGCCGAGGAAGATCACGCGCCTCTTCTCCTCCTCGTCCCGCGCCGAGAGGAACCGCCCTCCCTCGACCGGCTTGATGTTCCGGAGCCGCTCGAAGGGCGCATCCACGCCGCGGAGGCTCACCACGGCGGTGGTCCCGTCGTGGTCGAGGAGGATGCCGCCCCTTCCGATCCAGCCGGAGATCAGAACGTCCTCTCCGAGACGGCCTTGGAGCACCGGGATGTCCCTCGACCAAATCCTGATCTGGCGGCCCTTCGGATACCCCTGCCACTCCTTGTTCGTTCGCCCCGCGTGAACCATGGCAAAGGCCTCGCCCCAGCCCTTGAATTCTTCTTCCGCCTTCACCCTCGCCCCTTCCCCGAAGGCCAGGAGAAAGACCATGGAGAGGGTGCCCCAGGCCACCGTGAGGATGGTCAGGGCCGCCCTCCTGCGCTGGTGGAGGAGCGAGGTCTTCAGGAGGTGGAAGATCAGTCCAAGGCGCATGAACAGGCCTTTCGGGAGCAGGAAGAATGGGAGCAGGCCGCGAAAAATGATTGGATCTGCATTTCGTTCTCCATTCCCTGCTCCCCGCTCCCCGCTGCCGCCTTTACAGCTTCATGGCGAAAACGGGGTCCATCCTGCTGGCGCGTTTGGCGGGCCCGTACCCCGCCGCAAGACCCACCAGCCCTAAGAGGGTCACGATGAGCAGGTAGTACCCCAGGGACAGGTTCGGCGTGCCCACGTATTGCTTGAGGTCGAACCGGGGAAAGACTCCGATGGTCCCGTAGGCGGCCAGCAGACCGATGAGGCCCCCCGCCGCCGTGAGGATGATGGTTTCCAGGAGGAACGAGGAGAGGATGAGGCCGCTCCTCGCGCCCAGGGCCATCTTGATGCCGATCTCGTGGGTGCGCTCCTCCACGGTGACCCTCATGATGTTGGAGACGCCTACCCCGCCGGCCACCAGGGTAAGCAGTCCCGAAACCCCGAGCAGGAGCGCGATGGCGGTCATGAACGCGTCGGCGGAGCGCCCGAACTCCGTGAAGTCGTCGAAGTCGAGGGCCCCTTTGTCGGTTGGATCGAACTGGAGACGCCGCGCCAACACGTCACGGACGCTCTCAACGGTCTCCTTGTTCCGGGTGGGATCGGCCGGCTTGAACAGGAAAAACCTGAATTTTTGCTGGCCCGTGAGGGACCGGAAGGTGGTGATGGGGATGACCACGGCGTCCGAGTCCCACCCTTCGTCGCCCCCGGGCTGGTCCTCGGGGTCAAGGACTCCCACGATGATGAAGGAGAAGTTCTGAAGGAGGATCTCCTTGCCCACCGGGTTCTTATCTCCCGTGAGCTGCTCGGCGATGCGGTACCCCACGAAGGCCACGCGCCGGCTCTCCTCGATATCCCTGGGGACGAGGGCCCGGCCGCCGGGAAGGATGGGCAGGCGGCGGATGGCGAAATAGTCAGGCGCCGTCACGCCGGTGACATCCGACTCGATGGACTGGGTGCCGCAGGTCGCCATCATGTTCCAGTGCTGGCCCGTGGATATGGCACCCAGGTTGGCGGCTTGGTTCCTGACCGCCTCCAGGTCCTCGTCCGTAAGCTGAAGCGGCCGGCCCTTTTTGAAGCCCTCCCAAGATTTGTAGGTGCTGCCCGTCCAGGCGAAGACGACGTTCTCGCCGGCCCGCGCCAGCTGGGACCTCATGTTCTGATGGAGGCCCCGGCCGAAAGCCAGAAGCAAGCCCAGGGCCACCGTCCCCCATGTGATGCCCAGCACCGTCAGGAGCGTCCGCAGCCGCTGGCTGCGCACGTCCACGAGAAGCTGCTGGATGGCTATCTTGAGAGCGAGCATGGGGTCCCCGTACAGGCGTTTGGGCGATGAGCGATTGAACGAGACGCCATCCATCGCGTCTTGCGTCTCTGCGTCTCGCGCTTCGCTAGTCCTTGCTCTCCTTCGCCACCTTCTCAAGCACCTTGTCTCCAGCCTTGAGACCGGACAGGACCTCGACGTCGAGCCCGTCGGAGATGCCCACGGTGATGTTCACTTTCTTGGGTGGTCCGTCCGCGTCGGGTCCGGGGACTTCCACGGAGGCTTTCTCCTTCGCCTTCTCGTAGGAGACGACTCGTTCGGGGAGGAGGAGGGCGTCCTTCTTCTCTTGGATGATGATGGCCGCGTTGCAGGAGTAGCCCGCCCTGAGGGCCGCCTTCTGGCCCGGATCGAGCGTGATCTCCACGTCGAACACGGTGGCCCCGTCCTTCACCCGCGATTGGGGCGCGATGCGCGTGAGCTTTCCCGTCACCTCGCCTGAGGCGATGGCCCCCACCTTGATGCGCGCCGGGAGGCCCATGGCGAGACGCCCCACGTCGATCTCGTCCACCGTACCGCGGAAGAGGAGCTCGCGCATGTCGGCCACGGCCGCCAGCTCGGTTCCGGGCTGGAAGGAGGTGAGGGGAACTATGGGGTCACCGGGATTGACGGCGCGCGTGAGGACGGTTCCGTCGGCGGGAGCCCGGATGATCGACTCCACTTTGGCGCTGCCCGTCTCGATCCGCCCCTTGAGGGCGATGTCGCGGTTCTCTTGCGCCTCGGCGAGGGCCACCCTGGCAAGTTCGTACTCCTCCTTGGTGTCCTCGTAGTCCTGCTTGGAGATGATGCCGCTGGTCTGCAGCCCTTTGTATCGCTCGTACTTGGCCTTGGACCGGTTGTAGGAAGCTTGGGCGCGGTCGGTGGCCCTGTCCACACCCGTGCGCTCGGAAGGGGTGGGATCGGGGCCGATCTCGAAGAGCGGGTCTCCGGTCTTGACCTGGTCGCCAACCTCCACGAAGCAGTTCTTCACGATGCCAGGGATTTTGGATTTCACCGAGAACCGCTGCTTGGGTTCAATGTCGCCTACGGCCTGGGCCTTGTCGGTGATGGACCCCAGCTTCACCTCAACCGCCTTAGGGCCACCCTCGCCCTTTTTGCTGTTGGCGAGAAGGGCGTAGATCCCTGCTGCGGCGCCGCACACGGCGACGGCGAATATCCCGATTTTTATTGTCCGATTCACAGAACCCCCCATAAGCCTCTAAGCCCCTGGCCGCCTTGATCCCGGTGGGATTCAGGCGGAAGGGGCGCCGGTGACCATTCTACACTACAGACGGCTCGTGATCCTTTTTGTCTACCGTCCCTCAACCCACAGCCAACAGCCAAGAGTGAACAGCTTTCAGCTCATCGCCAATCACCGCCCTACTCGTACCTCAAGGTTTCGGCCGGATCCACGGCCGCGGCCCGCCGCGCCGGGAAGTAGCCGGCGAGGATCCCGATGAGCCCGAGGATGGCCGCCGTGGCGAGGCCGATTTGCCAGGAGAGGGCGGGCTTGCCCATGAGCTCTAGAGCCTGGTTGCCCTCGGTGGGCACCAGGGACAGGAGGGTCACGATGACCACCGAGATGACCAGGCCCAGGACCCCGCCCAGCAACGTGTACAACAGACCCTGGAGAACGAAGGGGCCCGTAATCCATGAAGACCGGGCTCCCATGGCCATCTGAATGCCGATTTCCCTGGTTTTCTCCTTGACCACGGCGTACATGATGTTGGCCACGCCGATGCCGCCGATGAGGAGGGTCAGGGCCCCGATGATGCCCAGGAAGAGCTGGAGGCCGACCATGATGTTATTCATGGTCATGGAGTTCTTCACCGTGTCCCAGATGCCGAAGACTTTCGGGTCCTCGGGGTTGAACCGGTATTTCGTCCCCAGGGCCTCCTTGAATTCCTTGAGGGCCCGGGGCATGTCCTTGGGGTTTTTGACCTTGAGGACGAGATTGTTGAGGCGCTGGCGGCTGTACTGGCCCACGTAGGTCGTGATGGGGATCACGGCGTGGTCGTTCTCCATGCCCGCGTAGTTGCCCATCTGAAGCTTGGGCTTCATGACGCCGATGACGAGATAGGGAGAGCTGTCCACAAGGAGGGTCTTGCCCACGGGATTCTCCTTCCCGTAGAGCTTCTCCGAGAGCTTGTCGCCCAGGAAGATGACGCGCTTTTTCTCCGCCTCGTCCAGGGGATTGAAAAAGCGGCCGCCGGGCTGGGGGATGTGGTTTCGCACCTCGCCGTAAATCCAGTTCGTGCCGATGAGATGGCCCGTGATGGTCGTGCGCCCGTTGGTCATGACGACGCCCCAGTTGTGGATCTCGCCCAAAAGGGCCTCCAGGTCCGGAAGCTTCTGGCGCAGGTAGTCCACGTCGTCGACGATGGGGCGGACGGGGCGCCCCGCGGGCAGGCCCTTCCAGGCCATGGACGTCTCGCCGGGCCAGATCACGGCCAAGTTCTCGCCCATGCCTCTGCGGCCCCGCATCATCTGATTCTTCAATCCTTCGCCGAAGGACAGCAGGAGGAGGATGGCCACCGTGCCCCACGCGATGGCCGCGACGGTGAGCACGGCCCGCTTCTTCTGGAGCTGGGAAGCCCTGATGAAAAGCTGGAAGATCAGTTTCATGCGCATGGGGGCCTCCGGCGGGAGCCGGTAGAACGGGAGCAGGTAGCCGGAAGGAATTCCTTGCGCATCTATTTCTCCGCTCCCTGCTCCCCGCTCCCCGCTCCCGGTTTCACAGCTTCATGGCGACGACGGGGTCGAGCCTGCTGGCGTCCCTGGCGGGGAAATAGCCGGCCAGGAGGCCCACAAGCCCTAGGGCGGACGCGGTCAACGCCGCGACCGATGGCGACACGACGGGCAGCCCCACGTACTGCACGAGGCTGCTGGGGAACGCGGCGCAGATCACCACGGACAGGAGCAGGCCCAGGAGTCCCCCGCTGCCCGTGAGGACCATGGTCTCCATGATGAACTGCTTCAGGATGGACCCGCTCTTGGCGCCGAGGGCCATCTTGATACCGATTTCCCGCGTCCGCTCCTCCACCACCACGTTCATGATGTTGGAAACCCCGATGCCGCCCACCACGAGGGTCAGGCATCCGATGATGCCGAGAAAGAGCTGGAAGCCCAACATGAAGGCGTCCATGAAGGAGAACATCTCCGTTGTGTCCCAGATCTTCAAGGCTTCCGTGTCGTTGGGGTCGTAATGGAGGCGCCGGCCCAGGATCCTGTTCACGTCCTTGGTCAGGGCCTTGTTGCCCTCGGGCGTGGTGGCCTTGTAGATGAAGAGGTCCAGGTATTTCTGCCCGGTGACGGCCTTGAAGGTGGTGGCCGGGATGAACATCTTGTCCTTGTCGCGCCCGCTGTAGCTGCTGTCCTGGTCCTTCTCCTTGAGCACGCCCACCACCAGGAAGGGAGACCCTTGGGCGATGAAGACCTTGCCGACGGGATCTTCCTTGCCAAAGAGATCCTTGGCGAACTGGTCGCCGAGGAAGGCCACGCGGCGCCGGGATTCGATGTCCACGTCGTCGATGAAGCGGCCGCCCTCTTGGGGAATGAGGTTCCGCATGAAACCGAAGATGGGAAAGACCCCCGAAACGTCCACCGCCATGGTCTTGTCACCCTGGTGCACCTTGAAGCTACCGGTGTATTCGCTGGAGATGGCGTCCAGCCCCGAGGCCTCCTGGGCCACGGCCTGGATGTCTTCTTCGTGGACGGTGATCGGCCGGCCCTTGCCAAGCCCCTCGTAGGGGAGGGACGTTCGGGCCGGGAAGGCGATGACGATGCGGTCGCCCAGGCCGGCGACGCTCTTGATGAGCTGCTTGTGAAGGCCCTGGCCGAAGGCGAGCAGCAGGCTCACGGCCACCGTCCCCCAGACGATCCCGAAGACCGTCAGGAAGGTCCTGAGCTTCTGGCTGCGCAGGTCCCGGAAAAGCTGGCGTCCGACGTCTACGATCGCGAGCATGGAATCCTCTGGCGATTAGGCAATTAGGCAATTAGGCGATTAAGCGAGACACGAGTAAGCAAGAGATCATTTGGCGTCTCGCGTCTCGCGTCTCGCGTCTCGCCCATCCTTACGCTATTTCCTTCGGAGGCCGCTGCACGACCTTCTCCCCCGCCTTCAACCCCGAGACCACTTCGATGTTCAGGCCGTCGGAGAGGCCCGTCTTGATCTCCACCTTCCTGGGCTCGTCCTTGGGCTCCTTGCCGGGAACCTCCACGAAGGACTTCTTGCCGCCGTCTTCGAAGAGGACCAGCCGTTCGGGAATGGTGAGGATGTCCTTCTTCTCCCGGATCACCACGTCGGCGTTGGCCGAGTAGCCCGCGCGGAGCGTGACGGCGGGGTTGGGATCGAGCTCGATCTCCACGTCGAAGAGGGTCGAACCCTCCTTCTTCTGCGCCTGAGGCGCGATGCGGGAGACCTTGCCCGTCACCACGTCGGTGGGCAGGGCCCCGACCTTGATGCGCACGGGGAGGCCCACCTTCATCTTGCCCACGTCGATCTCGTCCACGGTGCCCTTGAAGATGAGATCCCGCATGTCCGCGATGGTGGCCATTTCCGTGCCGGGCTGGAAGGAGGTCAGGGGCACGATGGGGTCGCCGGGATTTACGGCGCGGGTGAGGATGGTCCCCGCCGCCGGCGCGCGGATGATGGTCTCCATGGACGCGCCGCCGCCGGACACGCGGCCCTTGATGGTGAGCTCGCGGTTCTCCCTGGCCCGCTGGAAGGCCACCTGCGTCAGCTCGAACTGCTCGCGTTTGGCGTCCAGATCCCCTTTGGCCACGACGCTCTCGGCGTAGAGCTGCTTGTAGCGGTCGTAGTCGGCTTTGGCGCGGTCGAAGGAGGCCCGGCTCGACTCCACGTTTCGGTCCACGTCGATGAGGTCTTGCGGCGTGGGATCGGGTTGGATTTCGAAGAGGGGGTCGCCGGGCTTCACCGTGTCGCCCACCTCGACGACGCACGTCTTCACCAGGCCCGATACCTTGGATTTCACCTGGAACTTCTGCCTCGGTTCAATCTGACCTACGGCCAGGGCCTTGTCCGTGATGGAGCCCACTTGCACTTCCACGAGGGTGACGGCCTTGTCGTTCTTTCCGCGCCCGCGAACCCACGCGTACATGGCCACCGCCGCCACGCCCACCACCGCAAGAATCAAAAGCATCCGAAACAGCTTCTTCATGATCTTACTCTCCTTCGTCCCGGCGGCTCAGCCGCCTCATGAGCCTTCATACGCCCGGCGGCCCTGAAAGTTTTTCGGCGCGCCGGACATGCCCGCCGCCCACGAAGGGCGGGCGCGAACGCCGCGCCTTAGGAGGCACGCCTGCTTCGCACCATGGTTATAGGGCGAGGGAAGCCGAGAAGGCGGACTGTTAGTTCGCACTCTCCGGCTGGTGAACGATGGCGTCGCCGGGGCGGACGATGCCGCCCTTGAGCACCCGGGCGAAGACCCCTTCTTTGGGCATGACGCAGTCGCCCGCCTGCTGGTAGATGGCGCAGCGCGTG
>JAKBES010000289.1 GCA_021833665.1 Acidobacteriota bacterium | reverse complement strand
TCCAGTTCCTCAGAGAGGCCGGGTGTGACGCCGTCCAGGGGTTCTATTTCAAGGCCCCGGCCCCGGCCAAGGACGTGGAGCAGCTGCTCTCATGACGGCGTGCCTTGGGTGCAGCCCCGGGAGAACCCCATGCCGCTGATGCCGGCGTCCCGCCGGGGGAGAACCCTCCGTGCCGTGCAGGATTACCTCCTCATCACCGCCGGAGCCCTGATCGCCGCCGCGGGGGTGGACCTCTTCCTCACGCCCAACAAGGTCGTGTCGGCGGGTGTCACGGGCCTCGCCATGCTCGCCCACTTCCTCTGGAAATGGCCCGTGGGCGCCGTGGCACTCCTCCTCAACGTGCCCCTCTTTCTCGCGGCCATCCGATGGGGAGGGGGCTTAAAGCTCCTGGTCAAGACCCTCTACGCCACCACCGTCATGAGCCTGGGCATCGATGTCCTCCAGCCCCTCCTACCGGCGATTCAGGGCGATCCCCTCATCTACACGCTCTTCGGAGGGCTCGTGGACGGCCTGGGCATCGGCCTGGTGCTCCGCGCGGGCGGGACCACGGGAGGAACGGACATCGTGGCCCAGCTCGTCTACCGGTACCGCCGGGTGTCCTTCGGGACGGTGTTCCTCCTCAGCAACACCCTCATCCTCCTGGTGGCCATACCCGTCGTGGGCCTCGTGCCGGTGCTCTACGCCCTCATCGTGAACTACATTTCCAGCCGGGTCCTGGACACGGTCCAGGAGGGGCTGGGCTACGCCCGCGCGGTGACCATCATCTCCGAGAAACCCGAGGACGTGAGACAGGCGATTCTGGACCAGATCGGGCGGGGCCTCACGGTCCTCCAGGGCTGGGGCGGATTCAGCAGGGAGCCCCGCCCCGTCCTCTACGTGGTCGTCTCCAGGTCCCAGATCAGCGCCCTCAAACGCCTCATCGCCGACATCGACCCGGACGCCTTCGTGGTAGTCTCCGAAGCCCACGAGGTTCTCGGCGAGGGCTTCCGCCCCGTGGCGGACTGAAGCGGAGATCGAGGGCCGATGGCAGGCAACAGGTTTTTTCTCCCGCGTCGGTTTTTCTTTTGTCCTTCGCCTTTAACTTTTCACTTTTAACTTTTCACTTCGGAGGCCTTCCAACATGAACGTGTGCGTCTTTTGCGGGTCGAGCGGCGGCAGGGACCCCGTGTACGCCGAGACGGCACGGCACCTGGGCCGGGCGCTGGCCTCCCGCGCCACAGGACTGGTGTACGGAGGCGGCTCCATCGGCCTCATGGGGATTTTAGCCGACGAGGTCATGGCCTCGGGGGGCCGGGCCGTGGGCGTCATCCCCTCCTTCCTCAACGACCTCGAACTGGGCCACCGCGGCGTGACGGAGCTGCGGGTGGTCGGATCCATGCACGAGCGCAAGGCCCTCATGGCCGAGCTCAGCGATGCCTTCTTGGCCCTGCCCGGCGGCTTTGGCACCGTGGAGGAGTTCTGCGAGATGCTCACGTGGGCCCAGCTCGGCCTTCATGCCAAACCCTGCGCACTCCTGAACGTGAACGGCTTCTTCGATCCTCTCCTGGCCTTCTTCGACCACCAGGCAGAGGCCGGATTTCTGTCTCCCAAGCACCGCGCCCTCGTCCTCGTGGAAGAGGAGATCGGGTGCCTCCTGGATCGTCTCGCGTCCTTCCCGCCCTCGGCTCCCGCGGCCCATCTCGCGGAGACCTGAGCGCGGCGCGGGCCCTGCGGAGGCGGCACCTCCGGGGGGCGCTCCGTGATATGCTGGGTCTCGCATGCCCGCCAGCGCCGCGGCGCAACAAGGCGGGCGGGGAGGATCCCATGGCCAAATTGCCCAAGGCGTTCACGGCATTCACCCAAGCCCAGCCGGATCTGGCGGAAGCCTACGAGGAATTGTCCAAGCGCTGCCACGAGGCGGGCCCGCTCACCCCACGAGAGCGGGCCCTCGTCAAACTCGGCATCGCCATCGGCGCTCGCCATGAGGGCGCCGTCCACTCCCACACGCGAAAGAGCTTGGCCTTGGGGATCAAGCCGGCTGAGATCCGCCACGCCGCCTTCCTGGCCCTCACCCTCGTGGGCTTTCCCAACATGATGGCCGCCCTCACCTGGATGGACGACCTCCTGCCCAAGCGGGCCAAAGCCCGCAAGGGGGGCGCCAAAAAGGCCCAATGAGGAGCAAGGGCGCGACGCGGAGGACCTCCGCCCTCCCTCCGCCATGACGAGCGGTCCGTGGCTCTATCCGATTCTTTTTTTGACGGCCCTCTTCGCGGGGACGGCGGACACCATCGCCGGGGGCGGCGGCCTCATCACGGTACCCGTTCTCATGGGCCTGGGCTGGTCGCCCCTGGACGCCCTCGGAACCAACAAGTTTCAGGCGAGCTTCGGCTCGGGCAGCGCTACCCTGCATTTCGCCAGGGCCGGCGCCGTGGTATGGCGAGACTGCGCCTGGGGCATCGCCTTCACGGCCTTGGGCGCGGCGGCGGGCGCATGGGCCGTAGGACAGGTTCCCGCGGATTTTCTCAAGCGCCTCATCCCCATTCTCCTCATCGTCATGGCCGGGTACGTCCTGATCACCCCGCGGCTGGGACACGAAGAGACCCGGGCCCGCATGAAGGTGTTCTCCTTCCACCTCCTCTTCGGGCTGGGCATCGGCTTTTACGACGGCTTCTTCGGCCCCGGCACTGGCTCCTTCTGGGCCCTCGCTTACGTGCTTCTGCTGGGATACGAGCTTCGGCGGGCCACGGCCCACACGAAGGTCATGAACTTCACGAGCAACCTCCTGTCCCTTGCCGTCTTCCTGGCCATGGGGAACGTCCACTTCGTACCGGGGCTGGTGATGGCCGGGGGCCAGTTCCTGGGCGGGCGGCTGGGCGCCCGGCTGGTGCTCACGCGGGGAGCGAAGCTCGTGCGGCCCGTGCTCATCACCGTGGCCGTGGCCATCGCCGTGAAGCTGCTGTGGAGCGCCTACGGGGGTGGGGGATAAGGTCGGTGAAGGAGCGAGGGAGTAAGGAGTGAGGAGTGAGGAGCAAAGAGAAGGAAACGGGGCGGACCAGATCGCCGCACCGGTTCAGATCCTTCCTTCTGCCCGATCACCCGATCGCGTCTTGCGTCTTGCCCCGCGGCCTCAGCACCGGAGGGAGCCACATGTTTGAGCGTAAAGGACAACCCGTTCTATCGCGAAAACGGTACGTCAAGCGCCTGATGGAACACGCGGGGATCTCCGCGGGGATCGTCGGGGGGACCCTCGCCGCGGGCGTGTCGGGCTACCACTTCATCGAGGGCCTCCCGTGGATCGACGCCCTGGTGAACGCCTCCATGCTTCTGGGCGGCATGGGCCCCGTGGATACGCTGCACACCACGGCGGGCAAGCTTTTCGCCTCCGCCTACGCCCTGTTCTGCGGCCTCGTCCTCATCGCCGCCACGGGCATCCTCTTCGCCCCCGTCTTCCACCGGTTCCTGCACAGGTTTCACATGGACGAGGAGGAATCAGAAGTAAGAAGTAAGAAGTAAGAAGTGAAAAGTGAAAGGTAAAAAGTGAACAGCAACAAGTGGGCAGGCACTGGGCGCCGAGGGTCCCGCGTCTTGATGGGTGTATCGAGAGCAGGAGGACAGGACGCCTGGCGCGAACCCCGCAGCCGTTCGGTTCTTTCTTCTAACTCGATCCCCTGATCGCCCGCTCACCCGGCGCCTCTCCCGCCTTTCCGCTTCTTTTCAATTCGTAATCCGCCATTCGCAATTCGTAAAATCTCGCATTACCCCACCGTCTCGCGGAATACCACCCCTCGCTGCGCCAGCTCCCGCATGACAAACTCATAGACGCCCGGCGCCCGTCCCAGGTACTCGGGCGGCGAAATGCCCGGAGCGCGGTAGAGCCCTTGAGCCACGGCGCGCACCACCGAGGTGCACGTGTAGCCCGTGGTCCTGGCCATGGAGAGGGTGCCCGTGGCCGTGTCGCACCGGTCCAGCAGGTCGTAGCCGTAAGACACACGCTGGCCCTCCTTCTCGCCCTCCACCTCCACGCGCATGACCGTCAGGTCCTCCTCCCCCTCCTCGAAGGCCCAGAGCTGGAACAAGAGCTTGGACGTGATCTCCAGGGGAACCACCTTGGCCCCGCGGACCTCCACGGGCTCCTTCGAGAAAAGTCCCGTCTCGCGCATAACCCGCATCAGCTCGATGTGGCCGGGGTAGCGGAGGGTCTTCTCTTTCTTGAAGGGCGCCTCCACCGTGTGGAGGAGGGTGCGGAGGCCGTCCGTGTTGAAGGCCTCCAGCGTGCCTACCCCCGGGAAGTCCATGAGCTCGGGCTCGGAGAGGGCCGGGAGGGTCACCACCTCCCCGTGGGCTACATACCTTGCCGGCCGTGTGTACTCCTCGATGACATCCGAGGGCGAGAAGGGGGCCTTGTACTCGTAGGGCCAGGTGCGCACGGCGGGGAGGCCGCCCACCAGGCACAGGAACCGGTCCACCCGGTCCAGGAGGGAGGCGTGATACCCGAGGATGATATTGCCGCAGCCCGGGGCGATGCCGCAGTCCACGATGGCCGTGAGGCCTTTGGATTTGGCCAGCTCGTCCAGGAGGAAGGGATCCTGCTCGAAGAAGGAGATGTCCACGATGGGCTTGCCTGCTTCGAGCACCGCTTTCACCGTGGCGAAGCCCATGTGGCCGGGCACGGCGCCCACCACCCAATCGGCACCCGCCACGCAGGCGCGCACCTGGGCGGCGTCTGACAGGTCGGCCTTTCGGCTCGTGACCCGCTCTACCTGGCCCAGCGCCCCCAGGGCCCGGTC